>NZ_JBEAFZ010000086.1:0-250395 GCF_040062415.1 Klebsiella sp. GG_Kp173 | reverse complement strand
CCTGCTGTTCGGCTTTGCGCGCTTTGGCGCGGGCGATAGCGGCTTCCACCGCCGCTTTGCGTGGATCGGCAGCGTCGGTCGACGGGGATTCCGCCGGCGCGGCCTGCTGCTGCGCTTTACGCGCCCGGGCTTCGGCCTTCCGCGCTTCGCGGGCGGCAATCGCCTCGCTGTTGTCCGGTCTGGCGCCGGCCTGAATCACGATAGGCTGCGCGGCGTCGCGCTGTTTATCACGTACCCGGGCCAGGGCGGCGTTAATCGCATCCTGATCTTTGGCGGCTGGCTGGACGGCGGCTTTTTTATGCCGCTCGGCGCGGGCCGCTTTCTCACGCTCCAGGCGCGCCTGTCGCGCCTCGAATCGCGCCTTGGCTTCCGCAGCGCGCTGCTCTTCCAGACGAATCGCCGCGATCTCGGCTTTCTCCTGGCGGAAGTACTGCACCAGCGGAATATTGCTTGGGCATACCCACGCGCACGCGCCGCATTCGATGCAGTCCGCCAGATTGTGAGCGGTGGCTTTATCGTGCTGCTGGCCTTTACTGAACCAGTACAGCTGCTGCGGCAGCAGATCGGCCGGGCAGGCGTCGGCGCAGGCGCTACAGCGAATGCAGCCTTTTTCTTCCTGCGGCTCGCCCATTTCGCTGGCGGAGGGCGCTAAGAGACAGTTGGTGATCTTCACTACCGGGACGTCGAGCCCCGGCAGAGTAAAGCCCATCAGCGGGCCGCCCATGATCACCATCGGCTCAGCGCTGGCGCAGAATCCGGCGTCGTTCAACAGATGGCGCACCGGCGTGCCAAGGCGCGCCCAGACATTGCCCGGCCGGGTTACCGCCTCGCCGGTGAGGGTGACCACGCGCTCGGTTAACGGTTCGCCGTCAATTACCGCGCGTTTCACCGCGTAGGCTGTACCGACGTTCTGCATTAGCACGCCAATGTCCGAAGAACGACCGCCGTGCGGCACCTGTTTCCCGGTGAGAATCTGGGTGAGCTGCTTGGCGCCACCGGAGGGGTATTTGGTGGGGATCACGCGCAGCGAAATGCCATGGGCGTCGCAGAGTACCGCCCGCAGCATGGAGATGGCCTGCGGCTTATTGTCTTCAATGCCGATCAGCACCTCGTCAGGCTGCAGAATGTGGGCGAGGATGCGGATCCCTTCGACAATCTGCGCCGCGCAGTCCTGCATCAGGCGGTCGTCCGCCGTGATATAGGGTTCGCACTCGGCGGCGTTAATGATCAGTGTTTTAATTTTATCGCCGCCGCCGCGCAGTTTACTGCCGGTGGGGAAGCCGGCGCCGCCGAGGCCGGCAACGCCAAACTGGTGGATGCGCTCAATCAGCGCTTCACGTGTGCGGGTCTGGTAGTCGCTCCAGCCGTCGCGTTCGATCCAGCGGTCTTCGCCGTCGGCGTCAATGATCACGCTCATCTCCGCCAGCGCGGATGGATGGGCGGTGGTGTGCGGGGCGATAGCGACAACGGTGCCGGAGGTGGGGGCGTGAACCGGCAGCATTCTTCCCCAACCGCGGGTTAGCGGCTGGCCGCGCAGCACCCGGTCGCCTACTTTGACGCACAGTTCGCCTTCGGCGCCGATGTGCTGCTTCAGCGGGATCACAAAGCGCTGCGGCAGGGAAACCTGGCGCAGCGGGGTGCCGTTTGACTGGGTTTTCATCTCCGGCGGGTGAATACCGCCGTTAAAATCCCAGACTTTGTCTTTTCGGAAAGCGGAAAATAGCTTAAACATGTTGTTCCACAGGAATATTTCGCACCGGGATCGTATGGAGATCCCATTTCCAGGTCTCCGGGGTGGTCGCCACCGGAACGAGTGAAATGCACTGGGTCGGGCAGGGGGCAACGCACAGGTTGCAGCCGGTGCATAGGTCGCTCATCACGGTATGCATGGCGCGGGTCGCCCCGACAATGGCATCCACGGGACACGCCTGAATACATTTGGTGCAGCCGATGCAGTTCGGCTCGTCAATCACGGCGAGCATGCGGGCCGGCTCGGCTGCCTGCTCGTCGCCGTCGACAGGCTGCGGGTCGACGTTGAGCAAGGCGGCGATTTTTAACATCACCGCTTCACCACCCGGCGCGCAGCGATTAATTTTCTCACCCTGCACGCCCACCGCTTCCGCATAGGGGCGGCAGCCAGGGTAGCCGCACTGCCCACATTGACTCTGCGGTAACAGTTCATCAATTTTTTCCACCACCGGGTCGTCCTGCACCGCGAAACGGCGCGATGCATACCCCAGTATTAAGCCGAAAATCAGCCCTAACAGGCTGATGGCGATCACGGCTATCCAGACTGCGCTCATTACAACTTCACCAAACCACTAAAGCCCATAAAGGCCAGAGACATTAAACCGGCGGTAATCAGCGCGATGGCATTACCGCGGAACGGCGCGGGGACATCGGCCACCACCAGACGCTCGCGGATCGCCGCGAACAGCACCATCACCAGCGAGAAGCCGACGGCGGCGGCAAAGCCGTACAGCGCCGACTGCAGGAAATTGTGGCCCAGGTTGATGTTCAGCAGCGCCACCCCGAGCACCGCGCAGTTGGTGGTGATCAGCGGCAAAAAGATCCCCAGCAGGCGATAGAGCGCCGGGCTGGTTTTACGCACCACCATCTCAGTGAACTGGACCACCACGGCGATAACCAGAATAAAGGCCAGGGTACGTAAATAAACCAGATTTAGCGGGATAAGGATCCAGGTATCAATCAGCCAGGCGCAAATAGAGGCCAGGGTCATCACGAAGGTGGTGGCGAGCCCCATCCCCATTGCGGTTTCCAGCTTTTTGGAAACCCCCATAAACGGACACAGGCCAAGGAACTTCACCAAAACGAAGTTATTGACAAGGACAGTACCGATAAAGAGCAGTAAATAATCAGCCATCATGCGACCTGAAACGAAAAAAAGCCGCTTATTATCGAATAAAACGATACCGGCGACAACAGGTTAAGTGTGGGGTTATTACGGATTAACAAAGGTCCGTTTTACCCGCTGTGAACGGCGAAAATAGGGCGCCAGCAGCGCGGCGGCCAGCAGCGGAAACAGTAGCTGACGCAGTGCAAGGACATCCGAAACGGGGGAGAAGGCAAACGCCTTTATCGCCAGCAGCAGCGTAATGAGCAGCCAGATAATATAGTGTTTCGGCACCAGCGAGCGCCGCTTGAAAAAGGCGATGGTCAGCCAGAGCGTATAAAACCACATGGCGAGGGCAAACAGCAACGAGGCGACCCACAGCGCCATGTGTCCGGTGCTCATGGCGCGCAGCAGGGCCCAGGTTTGCGGCGACATGAGAGCATTGGCAAAAAACAGCAGCGATAACGAGGCGCTCAGCAGCGCCACCAGCAACCAGGCCAGCGGTGCCAGCAGCCATCCGCCGATGCGTTCCGCAGATTGAGACGTCATGGTTCTCCCCTATTTAACGCCAGTATATAAAAGCAGGCCGGGAAGTATAAGCAACTGGCGTGAAGGATGACAGTCTTACTGCACGAATCGCCAAACGGATTTAGGCACCTGGCCCACATCGAACAATTTACCGCCGGAAACCAGCTCTGCCCGGCGGTGATCGGCGGCGCGATACATATTAACGATCTCTTCGGTGTCAGTCAGGGAGTAGTTAAGGTGATCAAATAGTTTTTCAAGACTTTCCAGCGAACTGATTTTGCGGAATTTTAATAAATAGTCCAGAACGGTCATTTTCGTATCCATTTTATAATCGGAATAATTACGTTGAATATTATCAGCATTCACTAAACCTACTCTCAACCAACGGCGCCTTCTGCCGGGGCCGCGTGGAATGTTTCAGGTTATATAAACCCATGACAAGGGGCAAAGCCAGCCTTGAAGAGCAGGGAGATGTTTAAGAATATTCTAAATCAGACCGGGCGCCGAATGGCGCCCGCAGGAGAAGATTAACGCTGTTCGCCGCGACTGGCAATAACAGATTTGTACCAATAAAAACTCTTCTTTCGTTTCCGTGCCAGATTTTGCTGGTGGTCCACATAGACAAAGCCATATTGCTTTTGATATCCGTTGAGCCAGCTAAGCAGATCGATAAACGACCAGGGATAATAGCCGCGAACGTCAGCTCCCTGCGCCAGCGCCTTTTCCAGAGCGCCAATATGGCTGCTCAGGTAGTCGATTCGCGGATCGTCGACCACCTCACCGGCAATAATCGGGTCTTTCGCTCCCAGGCCATTCTCGGTGATATAGATCGGGATATCGCCATAGCGCGCCTTGATCATCATAATGCCGTCGGTTAGCCCCTGCGGCCAGATCTCCCAGCCCCATTCGGTATAAGTGCTCTGCGGATTACGCACGAAATAGAATAACCCCTCCACGCCAGGCTCGCCGCCGGTGGGGATTTCGGGCGGCTGGGCGGATACCGTTTCCCGACGATAGTAATTCAGACCGATAAAGTCACAGCGGTTGTCTCGCAGCAGCGCGTCGTCGCCTGGAGCAAAGCGCGGTACTCCCCACAGGGCTTGAGTCTGCGCCAGCAGAGCAGCAGGATAGGTGCCTTTTAGCACCGGATCGTACAGCCAGTGGGTATGGATGGCGTCAGCCAGGTCGGTAGCCTGCCTGTCCGCCTCGCTGTCGGTGAGCGGGGTATGCGGCTGCAGCACATTGACGAAACCAATCTCGCCCGCCACGGCCATCTCGCGAAACGCCTTCACCGCCAGCGCATGGGCGATAAACACGTGATGACAGGCCTGGATGGCGCGCGCCGGATCGCGAACGGCCGGCGGATGCAGGCCGTTAATGTAGCCGTGGCCGATAAAGACGATGGTCTCGTTAAAGGTAGCCCACAGCTTCACCCGCGAACCAAAGCGGGCGTAGCACAGGCGGGCGTACTCGGCGAAGGCTTCGCCGGTGCTGCGTGCTTCCCAGCCGCCCTCATCCTGCAGGGCCTGCGGCAGGTCCCAGTGATAGAGGGTAATCATCGGCTCAATATTATGCGCCAGCAGTTCATCGATCAGATCGCTATAAAACTGCACGCCTGCTTCATTAATCTCGCCGCGCCCGGTGGGCAGCAGGCGCGGCCAGGAGATGGAAAAGCGATAGCTCTGCAGGCCCATCTCGGCCATCAACGCCACGTCTTCGCGAAAACGGTGATAGTGATCGACGGCGATATCGCCGGTGGTCCCTTCAAAGGTGGTTCCCGGCAGGTGAGAGTAGATATCCCAGATTGACGGTCCTTTACCGTCAGCGTCGTGCCCACCTTCAACCTGATACGCTGCGGTAGCGGCACCCCATAAAAAATGTTGCGGAAAAGCGGCCATGAAAAAGCTCCCAGTCTGATGATAGAGGGAGTGTAATCAAAGCAAGGATAACTGTGCAACCGGTTTCTGAAACCGGTTGCACAGTTGCGAAGCGGGTCACTGTTTCACGGCGACGCTACTTTGTCTGCACCACATCCGCTGGCGGTGGCGACTGGTAGTTATCAATATGGTGCGCGATAACCAAAAGCAGTGCGGAAATCCCAAAAACAATCCAGCCAATAAGTTCTACAATACGAGTAAAAACAGTCGTCATAACACTTCAATATCCTTTGAACACAGTGGGAAATGTTACTCTATGGTCAGCAGATCACAAGGGGTATCTGTCTGATTTTGCACGCATGCGTTAAAACCTTAAGTGAAAAAATGATAAGTTTTATTCACGTTTTGTAAGAATATTCTCATTAGTCAGATATTGACATCAGCTGAATAAGAGAGGCGGTTAAATGAGTGATGCGATCCGGGTGGGGCTGGTGGGCTATGGCTATGCCAGCAAAACGTTTCACGCGCCATTAATCAGCGGCACGCCGGGCCTGGCGCTGACGACTGTCTCCAGCAGCGACGCGGCCAAAGTTCATGCCGACTGGCCTGGCGCGAAGGTGGTCAGTGCGGCGGGTGAATTGCTGAACGACCCGGAGATCGATCTGGTGGTCATCGCCACGCCGAACGACACCCACTTCCCACTGGCGAAAGCGGCGCTGGAGGCCGGTAAGCACGTGGTGGTGGATAAACCCTTTACCGTGACACTGTCACAGGCTCGTGAGCTGGAGAGCCTGGCGAAGCACTGTGGCCGGGTGCTGTCGGTATTTCACAATCGGCGCTGGGACAGTGATTTCTTAACGGTCAGAACGTTAATCGACGAAGGCCTGCTGGGAGAGGTGTGTTACTTCGAATCCCATTTCGACCGCTTCCGCCCGCAGGTACGCCAGCTCTGGCGGGAACAGGCGGGCTCCGGGAGTGGAATTTGGTATGATCTCGGACCGCATCTGCTCGACCAGGCGGTGGTGCTATTTGGTCTGCCGGTGAGCATCACGGTGGATCTCGCTCAACTTCGGCCCGGCGCGCAATCCACCGACTATTTTCACGCGGTGCTGGCCTATCCACAGCGGCGGGTGGTGCTGCACGGCACATTGCTCGCCGCCGCGGAGAGCGCGCGCTTTATCGTCCACGGCTCGCGGGCCAGCTTTATCAAGTACGGTCTCGACCCGCAGGAGGAGCGGCTGAAAAATGGCGAGCGTTTGCCGCAGGAGGACTGGGGGTATGATATGCGTGACGGTACCCTGACCCGCGCCGAAGGCGACGAACGTAGCGAGGAGACATGGCTGACGCTACCGGGCAATTATCCCGCTTACTATGCCGCTATCCGCGATGCGCTCAATGGGGTGGGAGAAAACCCGGTTCCGGCCAGCGAGGCGATTCAAATCATGACCCTGCTTGAGCTCGGTATCGAGTCGGCCCGGCATCGCGCCACGCTCAGCCTTGTGTAAGAGATAGCCCGGCAGCGCGGCTGCCGGGCCGGCTATCAGCCTTTAGCCACCCGCTGAATGAGCGCGGCTTTTTCCTGTTCGCTCAGAAACGCCTGGGTCAGACCATTGATCTGGGCCTGGCGGATCTGCTCCCGGCTCAGGCCCGCCGCCGGCGCCGCCACGGTGTATTCGTGGATAATATCGACCCCCTGGACCGCCGGATCGTCAGTGTTGAGGCTCGCCAGCACGCCGTGCTCAAGGAACTGCTTCAGCGGATGCTGGGCCAGAGAGGGTACGGTACTGGTTTGCACGTTCGAGGTGAGACAGGATTCAATCCCGATGCGGTGCTCGGCCAGATAGTCCATCAGGGCGGGATCCTGTACCGCTTTTACCCCGTGGCCGATACGCTCGGCGCCCAGCTCACGAATGGCCTGCCAGATACTTTCCGGGCCGGCCGCTTCGCCAGCGTGAACGGTGATATGCCACCCGGCATCGCGGGCCTGGTTAAAATGACTAAGGAACAGCGCCCCCGGGAAGCCCAGCTCATCGCCAGCGAGGTCGAGGGCGGTGATGCCATCGCGGTGGGCGAGCAGCGCCGCGAGCTCTTCCTGACAGGCCGCTTCGCCAAAGGTGCGGCTTAAAATGCCGATCAGGCGGGCGTCGACCTGAAAATCGCGGCACCCCTCACGTACCCCGGCGATCACTGCCTCTACCACGCCGTCAACCGGCAACTGGTGGGTCATCGCCATATAGCGTGGGGAGAAGCGCAGCTCCACGTAGTGCAGGCCATTGCGCGCCGCGTCTTCGACGTTCTCATACGCCACGCGACGGCAGGCTTCCAGCGAGGCCAGGACTTTCACCCCCCAGTCGAGCTTGGCGAGAAAACTGACCAGATCGGGCTCCAGGCTGGTGACCTGGACGTGGGGACGCAGCGTGTCAAGGGTGGTAGCGGGAAGGGTGATATTAAACTCGCGGCCAAGATCGAGGATGGTTTGGGCCCGGATGTTACCGTCAAGGTGGCGGTGAATGTCGGTTAATGGCAATGAGGAATCAATCATGGTCGCACTCTTTTTTTAGTTAAAGTGCACGTCATTATACAACATGAGCATAACTGTTTAAAAGCATTGAAAAAATCTATGCGATACAAACAGCTGGGGGCAATCAGGTCATTTTTACGCGCTTTTTGACTGGCCCCTTCAAAACAGGGGCCGAATGTCATGATCGACGCGATCCTGACCAGACAAGAAAAGCACACGCGCTGACCGCGGCACCCGCAAGGCAGACCGCCTGCCATCCCCAGTGGGAATAAAGCTGTGTGGCAACGATAGCACCTGCCGCGCTACCCAGCGAATAAAAACACATGTAAGCCCCAACCAGGCGGCTTGCTGCTGCAGGCCTGGCGGCAATGATCAGGCTCTGGTTAGAGACATGTACGGCCTGTACCGCAAAGTCCAGCGCAATGACACCAGCTAACAGCCAGAGCAAAGAGGTTTCAACATAGGCGATAGGCAGCCATGAGAGAGCCAGCAGCGCCAGCGCCAAGCCGGTAGTACGCTGAGCCCATCCCTGGTCAGCCCACTTTCCCGCTCTTGAGGCGGCCAGCACGCCAGCGAGGCCGGCTAAGCCAAACATCCCCGCCTGGGTGTGCGAGAGGGAAAGGGCGGTAAGCGGCATGACCATAGTTGTCCATAGCATGCTGAAGGCGGCGAAGATAAGAAGCGCCAGGATGCCGCGCTTTCTCAGTTGCGGTTCAGTGATATATAGCTGAAACACTGACTTCAATAAGGAAAGGTAGGTGGACTTTTGTGGCTGCGATTGCTTTGAGGGCGAAGGCATGACCTTCCAGACGACACCGGCCATCAACAGCATCATACAGGCAGCCGTGAGATAAACGGCTCGCCAGCCGGCAATATCGGCTATCGCGCCTGAGATAAACCGAGACAACAGGATGCCTGAAACAATTCCGCTGGTCAGGGTACCCACCGCCTGGCCTCGTTTCTGCGGTGTCGCCAGTATTGCCACCCACGCCACCATCAACTGCACCACAACGGCCATCAGGCCAACGATCAGCATGGCGCCAAGCAGAGTGGCTATATTGGGGGATAACCCTGCTACAACTAACGCCGCCGCTGAAAGCAACAGCTGAGTCATCACCACGTATTTACGGTTCAGCCAGTCCCCGAGCGGAACCAGGAACAGTAAGCCAATGGCATAGCCCAACTGCGTAGCGGTGATGACGCCGCCAATCATGCCTGGCGCCACCTTGAGGCTGACCGCCATCGAGTCGAGTAAAGGTTGAGCTGAATAAACGTTGGCTACCGCCAGCGCGCAGGTCAGTGAAAACAACGTCGTTATCCCTGCGGTGAGCATCGCGTCAGGGGCTAACGCGGTTTGAATTCCGTGGCCGGTACACCTGCTTGTCTTATCTTTCATAAGAGACCTTCTATCTGGTTGCTTTTTAAAACTCGTTTACCTATAGAAATAGCCATAGTGGTTTTTTTTTGCAACTGGTAAAACGGAAGATTAAGCTAGCATTAGTAGACAGATTGATGAGGAGCGCGCAGATGGCAAAACAGGAATCACTCAGAACTAGTGAATGTCCGGTGGCGAGAACGTTGGAATCAATTGGTGAACGCTGGTGCCTGATGATTATCCGCGAAGCATTTGACGATGTACGGAGATTCAGCGAGTTTCAAAAAAATTTAGGGCTGGCCAAAAATATCCTTGCCGCGCGCCTGAAGCACCTGGTCGAGATCGGTATTTTCGAGATTTTACCGGCATCGGATGGCAGCGCATATAAGGAATACGTCCTGACTGAAAAGGGGCGCTCCGTGTTTCCCATTGTTGTGGCGATGCGTCAATGGGGAGAGCGTTATATGTTTGAGCAGGGAGAAACCTACTCTGTCCTGCTGGATAACGAACACGGCCAGCCGCTTCAATATCTGGTTGTGCGTTCCGCTCAGGGAGATAAATTGCAACCAGGCGACTGTCATCGCCGGCGCGTTGTATCAGATACCAGCGCCGAATAATGTCGTGAAGGGTTTGCGGGATTCTAGTGAGAATACGATCGTACCGCTAAAGGGTTGTGGAACAATCCTGACCTATTTTTTGCGCACTGCTTCTGATGCTAACTCCCCGGACGCGTAACAGTGACCCGCCGCCAGCCGCATAATCATTTACATTTATATTTTATTTGAATGTATTCATGTTACATATTAAATTCTGCTTACTTTATCGACGATGAGGCAGGGATGCGGATGTGGAAAGCGTAATCCATAATAATATTGAGGGTTTTCTGCTGTTGTTATTAAGCATGTGGCCCATTCTGCTGGTGGTATTCGTTGGCGTCGCGATCTCCTTCTATACCATGCTGTTACGCAAAACGGCGCTGGCCTGCCTGCTGTTCGCCGTCGCCATCGGCGCCGCAGGCTGGAGCTTTGCCTGACGCCAGGCCTCAGGGTTTATCCAGCAGGCTCATACTGGAGGTGGCGGCGCCATCATTCAGATTGGACGGCGAATGCCAGTCGCGACCCGCCAGGGCGCTGTCTCCCTGACCACTACTGGCGACGCTGTCCTGCTGCGTCGACAGCGTTGACCCTTCAAGCGCTTCCTCTGCCCCCGACTGGTCGGGCAGAGAACTGCTATACCCGCCATTATTCTAATACGTATCCATACCGTTGACTTCATTCGGCACCGTGTCGGTAGTGGTCCCGTCATCGTTAATGCAAAATGAGCCGCCGATGCCGTTAGGCTGACAGTCCGCGGCGAAAGTCGGGCTGGCCAGCGCGGTCAGCAGCAATAGCGGTAAGCTCATTTTCTTCATTTTCATCTCCATACGCAGCGTGGGCGACAGATGTTCTCAACTATAGAGGGGAGAGCGCGGCGGCAGGTAACAAAAATGTTTAATTTTGTAATAGCGGATGGTATCCGGCGCCCGTTCGCGTGGTCCGGGTGCAGCGGCTCGGCACAATGCGGTAATCAATTGTTAATTCAACGTAAAGGTTAATGAAAATTTAAGAGAAGGCCGCTATGTTGGCACAATCACACTTTCCATTAAGGATATTCCATGCGCGATAAATATTCCGGCCTGCAGATCGGCATCCACTGGCTGGTCTTTCTGCTGGTGGTGGTGGCCTATGCGGCGATGGAGCTGCGCGGATTTTTCCCCCGCAGCGATCGGCCGCTGATCAATATGGTTCATGTTTCCTGCGGAATCACCATTTGCGTGCTGATGGTGGCGCGTCTGCTGGTGCGGCTGAAAATGCCGACGCCGCCGATCGTGCCAAAGCCGTCACCGATGATGACTGGTTTCGCCCATCTCGGCCATCTGATTATCTATCTGCTGTTTATCGTCCTGCCGCTGATTGGCATGGTAATGATGTACTGGCGCGGGAATCCCTGGTACGCCTTTGGCCTGACGATGCCGTATGCTCCGCAGAGCGATTTTGAGCGGGTGGACACCCTGAAAGCGATCCATGAATGGTTAGCGAACGCCGGTTACTTCGTGATTGGCCTGCATGCCTTTGCTGCGCTGCTCCATCATTACTGGTGGAAAGATAATACCCTGCTGCGAATGATGCCCCATAAGCGCTGAAGGGTTTGCTTCAACATTCAGACCCCGTCCCGCGACGGGGTTTTTTTGCCTTTGTGGTGAATAAAATATAGTATACCCCCCTATATGATACGGAGGCGTTATCGTGCCACATTCACCTGAAGATAAAAAACGGGCGCTCAGCCGCGTACGACGCATCCGCGGCCAGGTTGAAGCCCTTGAACGCGCGCTGGAGTCCGGCGAGCCCTGTATGACTATCCTGCAGCAGATCGCCTCGATTCGCGGGGCGGCAAACGGTCTGATGGGCGAAATGGTGGAGATCCACCTGCAGGACGAGCTGGTCAGCGGCGACACCACCCCGGACCAGCGGGCCGCGAGAATGGCAGAGGTCGGTCATCTGCTACGATCCTATTTAAAATAACATCACGACGAGGAAGAGACAGTTATGAAATCACGCGCAGCAGTGGCCTTTGGCCCCGGTCAGCCGTTAAAAATCGTAGAGATTGACGTCGCGCCGCCGAAAAAAGGCGAAGTTCTGGTGAAAATCACCCATACCGGCGTGTGCCATACCGATGCTTTCACCCTTTCCGGCGACGATCCGGAAGGGGTCTTCCCGGCGGTGCTGGGCCATGAAGGCGGCGGCGTGGTCGTGGAAGTGGGCGAGGGCGTCACCAGCCTTAAGCCGGGCGATCATGTCATCCCGCTGTATACCGCCGAATGCGGCGAGTGCAAATTCTGTAAGTCGGGTAAAACCAATCTTTGTCAGGCGGTACGCGCTACCCAGGGCAAAGGGCTGATGCCGGACGGCACCACCCGTTTCTCGTATAACGGCGAACCGATTTATCACTACATGGGCACCAGCACCTTCAGCGAATACACGGTCTGCGCTGAGATCTCGCTGGCGAAAGTCAATCCGCAGGCGCCGCTGGATAAAGTGTGTCTGCTGGGCTGCGGCGTGACCACCGGTATCGGCGCGGTGCACAACACGGCGAAGGTTAAGGCCGGGGATACCGTCGCGGTCTTTGGTCTGGGCGGCATCGGCCTGGCGGTGATCCAGGGCGCTGTGCAGGCGCAAGCCGGGCGCATTCTGGCAGTCGATACCAACCCGGATAAGTTCACTCTCGCTAAAGAGATGGGGGCTACCGACTTTATCAACCCCAACGACTACGATAAGCCGATTCAGGATGTGATTGTTGAGCTGACCGACGGCGGGGTGGATTTCAGCTTCGAGTGCATCGGTAATGTCAATGTGATGCGCGCGGCGCTGGAGTGCTGCCATAAGGGCTGGGGCGAGAGCGTCATTATCGGCGTGGCCGGCGCCGGGCAGGAGATCAAGACCCGTCCGTTCCAGCTGGTGACAGGCCGCGTGTGGCGCGGCTCCGCCTTTGGCGGCGTGAAAGGCCGTAGCCAGCTGCCGGGAATGGTGGAAGACGCGATGGCGGGTAAAATTCGCCTCGACCCGTTTATTACTCATCGCCTGCCGCTGGAGCAGATTAACGAGGCCTTTGACCTGATGCATGAAGGCAAATCGATTCGCACCGTGATCCACTTTGGCGACCAGTAATCGCTAACGCGAAAGGCGTTTCGGCAACAGCAAAAAAGGGCCCGGATGGGCCCTTTTGCTTAAGTCAATCAGTGATGGTCAGGGAGCGCGTAGGCGATAATGTAATCGCCGCGATCCGGAGACTGACGGGCGCCGCCCGCATTGATAATGATGTACTGCTTACCGGTTTTCGGCGACACGTAGGTCATCGGGCCTGACTGGCTGCCAACCGGCAGACGGGATTTCCAGATCTCCTTGCCGTTAGCGGTATCAAAGGCGCGCAGGTAGAAATCCTGAGTGCCGGCGAAGAACAGCAGCCCGGACTGCGTCGCCAGCGACGCGCCAAGGGTCGGCATACCGATCGGAATCGGCATGTGCATGCGGATCCCCAGCGGCCCGGTATCCTCTACGGTACCTACCGGCACCTGCCACACCAGTTTCCCGGTTTTCAGATCCACCGCGGACATGGTGCCGAACGGCGGCTTCTGGCACGGAATGCCCAGCGGCGACAGGAAACGTTCGCGCATGGCGCCAAACGGCGTGCCTTCCATCGGCACGATGCCCATCTCGATGCCGCTGGCGTCTTTTGCCACCTTCTCGCGCGGCACCATATAGTTGGCGAGACCCAGACGCATATCGTTAACGAACATCAGGCTGTTGTTGGGATCCACCGAGACGCTGCCCCAGTTCATGCCGCCAAGCGAGCCCGGGAACTGCAGGGAGCGGTCTTCTCCCGGCGGGGTAAAGACGCCCTGATGGCGCATCTCTTTGAACTGGATACGGCACAGCAGCAGGTCGATCGGCGTCGCGCCCCACATATCGGACTCGGTCAGCGTCTGGTTACCGATCATCGGCATTCCCACCGAGTAAGGCTGCGTCGGCGAGTAGCGCTCGCCTTTGACATTGCCCACCGGCACCGGCCGCTCTTCCACTTTCGCCACCGGCTCGCCGGTTTCGCGGTTGAGCATAAAGATCATGCCCTGCTTGCTGGTCTGCACCAGCACCGGGGTGGTGCCGCCCTTGCCGTCAGGCAGATCGTACAGCAGCGGCTGTGACGGCAGGTCAAAGTCCCACAGGTCGTGGTGGGTGGTCTGGAAATGCCAGCGTACCTGGCCGGTAGCGGCATCCACGGCGACGATGGAGGAGCTGTATTTATCGTCCAGCGCGGTTCGTTCGCCGCCAAAGAAGTCAGGCGTAGCGTTACCGGTCGGCAGATAGATCAGGTTCAGCTTCGCGTCGTAAGACATCGCCGACCAGACGTTCGGCGTGCCGCGCGTATAGGTCTGGCCCTCCGGCGGTACGCCGGTCAGCGCCGGATTACCCGGATCCCACGCCCAGGCCAGTTTACCGGTGTGGACGTCAAACGCACGGACCACCCCCGGCGGTTCGCCGGTAGAGTAGTTATCCGCGACGCGGCCGCCCACAACCACCACATTGCCCGCGACCAGCGGGGTGGAGGTCTGCTGATAGTAGCCTGCTTTGACTTCGCCCATCCCGACGCTAAGGTCGACAATACCGCGATCGCCGAAGCTCTCGCACAGTTTGCCGGTGTCGGCATCAATGGCGATCAGGCGGGCATCGATCGTCGGCAGGAACAGACGACGGGAGCAGGCGGCAGGCTGGGCGCCTGACGCTGGCGTCGTCTGCGCCTGGCTGTCTTCGTAATAGCCTAAGCCGCGGCAGCGCTGCCAGTTGGGCGAAGAGGATTTGGAGTCATAGCGCCATTTCTCTTTGCCGCTGTCGACATCCAGCGCCAGCACTTTGCTGTAAGGGGTACAGACATAGAGGGTATCGCCAATCTGCAGCGGGGTATTCTGATCTTCCGCGCCGGAGCCATTGCTCTGTGGGATATCGCCAGTATGCGCCACCCAGGCTACCTGCAGCTGGTTGACGTTTTGCTTGTTGATTTGATCCAGGGCGGCGAAGCGGTCGCCGTGGGTGGTGTTGCCCCAGTGCGCCCAGTTTTTCTGCTCTTCGCCCGGCGCGACGGGTTTCACCGGCACCGCTTCCGTGGCGCTGACCAGCGGTTCGGATTTAAACATCCAGCCAAAGCTTCCCGCCAGCGCCACGGCGAGCACGGCGGCGATAGTAAAAGCCGGGCCTTTTTTCGCCGGCGAGCTGGCAAGGAAAGGCCAGACCAGGGCGGCGAGGAAGGCCAGCACGCCAAAGGCGAACAGACGCGAGAAGAGCGGCCAGAAGTTCCAGCCAGCGTCGCCGATCGCCCAGATCACCGAAGCGATAAACGCCACGGCGTACAGCAGAATACCCCCGCGGCGGCGACGGAAAATCAGCACCGCCGCGATAACCATCACCACGCCCATCAGCGCGAAGTACAGCGTGCCGCCGACGAGAGCCAGTTTTGCCCCCAGAATACCGATAGCCAGACCGATGATGAGCATCAGTCCGGCGAGAAGCCACTGCAGGATCCGGGGGAATCCGCGCGGCGCGTTGCCAGTTGTCATGAAATCTCCTTAACCACACCAGCCACCTCAGTGCGAACCAAATGAAACAAAGTTATTTTGTTTTATTTTTGAATGAAGTGGTTTGTATCTTCATAAAGCCAAGTTTATTGCCTGTTTTGATTTCGTATGAACCATTTGGTGAAATCGCGATATGATAGATCTGTTAAAGAAATTTGCGCAAATGTTAATAAATAATTTCGCACTAAATGATTATTTTGCTGAATGTGACGCAGTCAGCGTTGGCTCCCCGGCCGCTACGGGCCGGGGGATCAGCGGATCAGGCAGGCATTGATTTACGAATAGCGCTGAGCAGGGTTTGTGTCCCGGGGGTCAGCGTCGCATCGACGCGGGTTAGAATGCCGATGGGCTCCCCGGCGCCCTGGGTGGCAATCGGCAGGGCGGTTAGTACGCCACGGCGAAGATCGTCTTTCACTGCGCCGGAAGGGACGAACCAGACATAGTCAAAATCGACCGTGAGCTGGCGCGACAGTGAAGCGGAGAGGGTCTCGATGCAGCCGGCGGGCATTTTACAGCCCTGGCTCTGGAGCAGCGCTTCGGCGTTTTGCCGCGGCACGGTGCCCTTTGGCGAGACCACCACCGGCCACTCCATCACCCGACTGAGGGTCACGGTCTCCTGCAGCAGAGGATGTCCCGGGCGTACCACCAGCTTAAGGGATTCCAGGAACAGCAGTTCGTAATGCAGCCCGCTCATCAGCTCCGGATCGGACATCCGTCCGATGCCGATGTCGATCTCCCCGGATTTTAACCCGGCGAGCAGCATGGTGTTGTTCATGGTGGCGACCTGCAGCGTGATATCTTTTTGCTGCTTATGGAACTGGCCGATCACCGTCGGTAGGATCCCCAGCGCGGCGGTAGGCAGCGCGCCGATGCGCACGATATCGTTATTCAGCCCCTCTTTACGGTTCAGCGCCTGGCCCGCCGAGTTAAGGGCATCAAGCACTTTCACGGCATGAGTCAGAAACTGTTCCCCGACCAGGGTCAATTGCGCCCCCAGACGTCCCCGCTCAAACAGACGGGTACCGGTCAGCTGTTCAAGCTCGTTAAGCGTTTTTGAAAGTGCTGGCTGGCTCAGATTTAAAGTTTCAGCCGCGCGCCCCAGCGTTCCCTGTTGAGCGACGGCCACGAAGGTGTGTAGATGGCGCAAGCGAATGCGCTGACTGAAGAGACCATTTTTTTCCATAGTAAGATGATGTTAAAAACACAGCGGTGAAAGAGACAAGCGGCCTTGTTTAAATTTGATAACCAGATAGCAAAATATTATTAACATTTGAGCTGATTACATTACAAGATCTTTCCCTATGGTTTAACACGCCGTCGCCCCGGCTGTGCGGGGCGACGGCGGTAGTCAGCATGGCCGCTAGATATCGAAAAAGACGGTTTCGTTCTCGCTCTGCAGATAAATGTCGAAACGATAGACCACTTCCGCACCGCGAACCTCGCGCTCGGCTATTAAGGTTTTGCGTCTCACCTCCCATTCGATGAGATTCAGCACCGGGTCGCTGGCGTTGGCCTCGTGCTCATCGGCGAAATACATCCGCGTATTCAGGCCAATGTTGATCCCCCGCGCCACCACCCACAGATTGACGTGCGGCGCCATCAGACGGCCGTCGCGGCCAACCACCGCGCCGGGCTTGATGGTTTCAAAGCGCCAGACGCCGGAGGTGAAGTCAGAGCAGGTGCGCCCCCAGCCGCGAAAGCCTGGGTCGACCGCTTTCTGCTGCTGACGGTCCTCAGGATGGTTATAGCGTCCCGCGGCGTTAGCCTGCCAGATCTCCAGCAGCACGTCGCGGACCGGGGTCCCGGAGCCGTCGATAACCCGGCCTTCAATGGTGATCCGTTCCCCGACCGTATCGGCGGTGGTGAGAACCGGACCAAAATTTTTTTCAAAAATATGAAAACCCGCCGCGTCCGGTGCCAGACCGATATGAACATAGGGTCCCGCAGTCTGCGAGGCGGTTTCAGGCAGATACTCTTTCATCGGGCGGCCCCCTGAGTGCGATTTTCAAACAGCGTGGCGCGATGGCCGCGCAGAACAAGGTCGAAGCGGTAGGCCAGACAATCCAGCGGCACGGCGGCGTGCATGTCCAGCTCGGCGATCAGGGTGCGCACGGCGTCGTCATTATTAATGGTCCTGACGATCGGGCACTGCTTGATCAACGGGTCGCCTTCGAAATACATCTGGGTGATCAGGCGCTGGGCCCAGGCGTCGCCTGAAAGCGAGAAATGAATATGCGCCGGACGCCAGTCGCTGGCCTGGTTGCGCCAGGGGTAGGGGCCGGGCTTGATGGTGCGAAAACAGTAATAACCGTTTTCGTCGGTCAGCACCCGACCGCAGCCGCCGAAGTTCGGGTCAATCGGCGCCAGATACTGATCTTTTTTATGTCGATAGCGGCCGCCGGCATTGGCCTGCCACACTTCCACCAGGGTGTTTTTCATTGGTCGGCCGAAACCATCCCGCACATAGCCGTGCACAATGATCCGCTCGCCAATCGGCAGGCCTTCTTTGGCATAGTTAAGGATAAGGTCATTATCCAGCGGGCCCAGGTCGTCGCGGCTAAACACCGGGCCGGTAATCTCTGACAGCGAGTTCTGCAGGGAGATTAGGGCGTTTTTCGGGGAGCGCAGGACGCTGGTTTTATAGCCCGGGGCGTAAGCGGGCGGGTGACTACTGTAATCGCGATGGATAACCTCGCGCGGGGACCATTTATCGTTCATCGGGTACTCCGTATAGAGGGTAGAGAGGCATGTTGTTGTAATGTCGCCAGAAACAGTGTGTGTAAATATATTGTTAATTTAAAGTGAAATTGCAGGGTGTTTTTCATAACCATCGGTTATGCCCTGCGCCATGCCCATGACCGTAAGCAGGTTATCGCCATCACAGTTTGTAAATTCTTCCCCCCGCCGGGAGGCAGCTTTCCTACACTCCAGGAAGTATTCACTGGAGGTAACACATCATGGCGAACACCATCACGGCTGATGAGATTCGGGAGCAGTTTTCGCAGGCCATGTCGGCCATGTACCAGCAGGAAGTTCCGCAGTACGGGACGCTGCTGGAGCTGGTGGCTGACGTCAACCTGGCGGTACTGGAAAATAAT
This sequence comes from Klebsiella sp. GG_Kp173, assembly GCF_040062415.1. Lineage (NCBI taxonomy): Bacteria > Pseudomonadati > Pseudomonadota > Gammaproteobacteria > Enterobacterales > Enterobacteriaceae > Klebsiella > Klebsiella sp. GG_Kp173. The sequence goes on along the minus strand of NZ_JBEAFZ010000086.1, from coordinate 231,979 downwards.
CCGAAGCTGCATGAACAACTGGCCAACGCCGACGAGCTGGCTCGCCTGAACGTTGAGCGCCACGGGGCGATCCGCGTGGGCACAGCGGAGGAACTGGCGACGCTGCGTCGCATGTTTGCCATCATGGGGATGTATCCCGTCAGCTATTATGATCTTTCACAGGCCGGCGTGCCGGTTCATTCCACGGCGTTTCGTCCTGTCGACGATGCCGCGCTGGCGCGCAATCCGTTTCGGGTTTTTACCTCGCTGCTGCGTCTGGAGCTGATCGAAAACCGCGCTCTGCGTGAGCGAGCCGAGGCGATCCTCGCCCGGCGCAACATATTCACTCCCCGCTGTCTGGCGCTGATCGCCCGGCACGAGGCCGAAGGGGCGTTCACCCCTGCGGAAGCCCGCGAGTTCGTGCAGGAGGCGCTGGAGACCTTCCGCTGGCACCGGCATGCCACTGTCGATGAGGAGACCTACCACGCGCTGCATCGCGAGCATCGCTTGATAGCCGATGTGGTCTGCTTCCCGGGATGTCATATCAACCACCTCACGCCGCGAACGTTGGATATTGACCGCGCGCAGGCCCTGATGCCGGAGTGCGGCATTGAGCCAAAGGCCCTGATCGAAGGTCCGCCGCGCCGGGAGGTACCGATCCTCCTGCGACAGACCAGCTTCAAGGCGCTTGAGGAACCAGTAATGTTCGCCGGCGAACACCGCGGCACTCACAGCGCCCGCTTCGGCGAAATTGAGCAGCGCGGCGTGGCGCTGACGCCAAAAGGACGCGCGCTATACGACCGATTGCTGCAGGCAGCAGGGACCGGCAAAGACAATCTCAGCCACCAGCTGCATCTGCAGGAGGTATTCCGCGAATTTCCCGACAGCGAATTTCTGCTGCGTCAGCAGGGGCTGGCCTGGTTTCGCTACCGCCTGACGCCGGCTGGCGAGGCCCATCGCCACGCGTTTCGCCCGGGCGACGATCCCCAGCCGCTGATCGAGCGCGGGTGGATAGTGGCCCAGCCTATCGTCTATGAGGATTTTTTACCGGTCAGCGCGGCGGGAATTTTTCAGTCCAATCTGGGTAACGAAACCCAGGCCCGCAGCCACGGGAATGCCAGCCGCGAAGCCTTTGAAGCGGCGCTGGGCTGTCCGGTGCAGGATGAATTTGAACTTTACCAGCAGGCGGAGGAGCGCAGCAAACGACGTTGCGGTCTGCTGTAAAATCAGTAACCTGCTGGCATCAGCCTTACAGGGAGCAGGTTATGCAACATCCGTCGAAACCGTTGGCGAAAACCCGGCAGGGCACGCTGGCCGGGAGCGCAGAGCAGGGGATCCATATCTGGCGCGGCATTCCGTACGCCGCGCCGCCCGTGGGGCCGCTGCGCTGGCGCGCGCCGCAGCCTCCCGCCCGCTGGCCGGGCGTGCGTCAGGCCGACGCCTTTTCCGCCGCCAGCTGGCAGGACATCGACTACTGCCGCGAACTTGGCGGCGGGGATCCCGGTCGCTTCAGCGAAGACTGTCTCTATCTCAACGTCTGGGCCCCCGCCAGCGCAGCGCAGCCGCTGCCGGTGATGGTCTGGCTGCACGGTGGCGGGTTTACCATCGGCGCTGGTAGCCTGCCGCCTTACGATGGCCTGGCGCTGGCCAGCCGCGACGTGGTGGTGGTGACGGTCAACTACCGTCTGGGCCACCTCGGCTTTTTCGCCCACCCGGCGCTGGAAGAAGAGGCGGGCGAGCGGCTGTATAACTTCGCGCTGCTCGACCAGATCGCCGCCCTGCAGTGGGTCCAGGAAAACATTCACGCCTTCGGCGGCGACGCCGCCAACGTCACGCTGTTTGGCGAATCCGCCGGCGCGCGCAGCGTGCTGTCGCTGATGGCCTCGCCGAAAGCGAAAGGGTTGTTCCATAAAGCGATTATTCAGAGCGGGTATACCTTACCCGATCTGCCGCGGGAAAAGGCGCTGGAGAAAGGCCGTCTGCTGGCGGAACATTTCGCCTTACCACAGGCCAGCGCTGAGCAACTGCGGGCAATCCCGGCGGAGGCCTTCTGGTCGCTTTCCGCCCCGCTGAATATCGGGCCAGCGCCCATTGCAGGCGATATCGTGCTCCCGCAGCCGATGCTGGAGACCTTTTTTGCCGGGCGCCAGCATCCGATGCCGGTGATCATCGGCTCCAACAGCGATGAAGCCAGCGTGATGGCGGTGTTTGGCGTCGACATCGCCGGGCAGATCCAGAAACTGCGCCGTGAGCGCCGTCTGGGTCTGGGACTGATCAAACTCCTCTATCCCGGCGTAAAAGGCGATGAAGCGCTGGGGCGGGAAGTCTGTCGGGATATGGCGTTTACCACCCTCGGCTATGTGGTGATGCAGGCCCAGCAGCGCGTGGGCCAGCCGTGCTGGCGGTACTGGTTCGATTATGTCGCGGAAGCGGAACATGACGCCTATCCGCACGGCGCCTGGCATGGCAACGAGGTGCCCTACGTGTTTGATAACCTGCGGCTCACCGACCCGGTGCGGCAGTATGCCAGTGAAGCGGATCTGGCCTTCGCCGCTCAGGTCGCTGACTACTGGGTCCAGTTTGCCCGCGTCGCCAGCGGCGAGCAGGTGCTTGCCGGCGCGGTGCGCTGGCCGGCGTGCCTGCGCGGACGGGATCGTTTGCTTCGCATTGGCCTGCATAAGCGTGCCGGGTTTAAAGTGGAGAATCGCTTTATGCGCGCCCGGCTGGCGCTGTTTCGCCGGGTGATGAAGCACCACGTGACCCTCGAATAAAGGGGATGGGGGCGGCTCAGCGGGGCACGCCCCTGCTGCAGGCCGCGGGTGGCTAAGAAACGGCCCGGCGATGAGACAGGGCGCCGGGAGAGTGCTGTCCGCTTTGTTTAAGGCGGGTTTGCGTTAGATATTGCGCTCTCCCTCCGCCGGCGATGAAAAAACAGCCTGTTCTGGTAGACAGGGCTTTTTTACCGTTTTTCTGCTGGCAACAATTGGATTATTAATCGTTTTTGTCTAGAGTGGGCGGAAATTATCACGCAGCGTGATGACGCGTTGCGAATCATTTCACCCGTGCAGAAGGACGCTTTCTCAGGCATGAACCGCAGACGTTTTCTTAAATCTTCCATGGCTGTTGCCGCCGTATGCGGAACGTCAGGAGTCGCTTCCTTATTCAGTCAGGCCGCGTTTGCTGAAGACGCGGGCATTGCCGACGGGCAGACGCGTCGTTTCGATTATGCCGTGCTGCAGGCGATGGCCCACGATCTGGCGCGCCAGCCGTGGGGCGGGGCACCGCGCGATCTACCGCCGACGCTGGCCAATCTCACCCCGCAGGCTTATAACAGCATTCAGTATGACGCTAACCACTCGCTATGGAACAACATTGAAGAACGCAAACTGGATATCCAGTTTTTCCACGTCGGGATGGGGTTCCGTCGCCGCGTGCGCATGTTCTCTTTAGACGCCGCCACCCAGCAGGCGCGCGAGATCCACTTCCGTCCGGAGCTGTTCAAGTACAATGACGCCGGGGTAGATACCCGGCAGCTGGAAGGGCAGTCCGACCTCGGCTTCGCCGGGTTCCGGGTATTTAAAGCACCTGAGCTGGCGCGCCGGGATATCGTGGCGTTTCTCGGCGCCAGCTATTTTCGCGCGGTAGACAGCACCTACCAGTATGGCCTGTCGGCCCGTGGGCTGGCGGTGGATACCTTTACCGATACCCCGGAAGAGTTCCCCGATTTCACCTCTTTCTGGTTCGAAACGGTCAAAGGGGACGCCACGGTCTTTACCGTTTACGCCCTGCTCGACAGCCCGAGCATCACTGGCGCCTACAAGTTCACCATCCACTGCCAGGATACCCAGGTCATTATGGACGTGGAGAACCATCTCTACGCCCGCAAGGATATCAAACAGCTGGGGATCGCGCCGATGACCAGCATGTTCAGCTGCGGCAACAACGAGCGTCGGATGTGCGATACCATCCACCCGCAGATCCACGACTCCGATCGGCTGTCGATGTGGCTGGGCAACGGCGAATGGGTCTGCCGGCCGCTGAACAACCCGCAGAAGCTGCAGTTCAACGCCTTCCAGGACAAGAACCCGCGCGGCTTTGGTCTGCTGCAGCTGGACCGTGATTTTTCCCACTACCAGGACGTGATGGGCTGGTATAACAAGCGTCCCAGCCTGTGGGTTGAGCCGCGTAACCAGTGGGGCAAAGGGGCGGTCAGCCTGATGGAGATCCCGACCACCGGTGAAACGCTGGATAATATCGTCTGCTTCTGGCAGCCGGAAAAGGCAGTGAAGGCGGGCGACGAACTCGACTTCAGCTACCGTCTCTACTGGAGCGCACAGCCGCCGGTCAGCACACCGCTGGCGCGTGTGCTCGCCACCCGCACCGGGATGGGGGGCTTCCCGGAGGGATGGGCGCCGGGCGAACACTACCCGGACAAGTGGGCGCGTCGTTTTGCCATCGACTTTGTTGGCGGCGATCTGAAAGCGGCCGCGCCGCGCGGTATTGAACCGGTGATCACCCTCTCCAGCGGCGAAGCGAAGCAGATTGAAATCCTCTACGTCGAGCCGTTCGATGGCTACCGGATCCTCTTCGACTGGTATCCGACCTCCGACTCGACCGACCCGGTGGAGATGCGTCTGTTCCTGCGCTGTCAGGGAGAAGCCATCAGCGAAACCTGGCTCTATCAGTACTTCCCGCCGGCGCCGGATAAACGTAACTACATTGACGACCGGATCATGAAATAACCCCGTGACAGCTGTGGCCCCAGGCACCCCCTGCGGGCCCGTAGAGAGCCCCATGACCACAGACATTCCAGCAGTACCGGAGTCGATCCCGGTGACCGAGGCGCTGACGCTTATCGCCATTGATGAACGCTACGTCAGCGACCTGCACCAGCTGGTGGTGAAAAACCAGCGCTGGCTACAGCAGTCGCTCAGCTGGGCTGGCGAGGTGCGCAGCGAAGAGGAGACCCGCCGCCATGTGCAGGGTAACGTGATGCTGCATCAGCGGGATTACGCCAAAATGTTTTTGCTGTTTCTCGAAAAGCGGCCGATTGGCGTTCTGTCGTTCAACCAGATCGAGCCGCAGAATAAGACGGCCTATATTGGCTACTGGATCGATGAGGATCACCAGGGGCAGGGGTATCTGTCCCGTTCCCTGCAGGCCTTTATCCACCACTATGCCCGCAGCGGGCTGGTGCGCCGGTTTGTGATCAAATGTCGGGTGGCGAATACCCGCAGCAACCAGGTGGCGTTGCGTAACGGGTTTGTTCTGGAAGGCTGTCTCCGACAGGCCGAGTATCTGAACGGCAGCTATGACGATCAGAATATCTACGCCCGCATTATTGACCGCGACGAGGCGCTACAGGGCGCCTAACAGCGGCGTTCGGGTGATCTGCTGTTGGCCGCCGAGGGTCTTCGGGCCGCGCAGGTGAATGGCTTCTCCTTCCCGTGCGGCGATTTGCACCTCGTCCCCAAGAGTGACCTGGTGCTCAACGATCACATCGCCGACGATGACAGCCCGCCCCTGGATCAGCACGTCGTCATCAAGCAGAATCGGTCCACCGCGCAGCTGCGCCTCGCCGCCCACCATCGCCCGATGCTTTAGCAGACAGTTGCCTTCAATCACCGCATTCTCCGCGACCTGCGAGCTGTAGCGCACGGTGGGAATGGCGTCCTCACCGCGTCCCGCGATCAGACGGGCATGCCCGTAAATCCGCGCGTTATCGCACACCCAGACGTCGTTCTCCTCGTTTCCCTCGAGCCTGGCATGCTCAAAGACTTCCGCCCGATGTTCGACAAAAGCGTGTTCGACGAAGGCCTCGCCATAGATCTGCGCCTGGTGGAGAATGCGCGACGCGCTGACGGTGGCTCGCTGATAAATCTGCAGCACTTTGTCGCGATCGGCGGTCAGCCCACGGGCGGCAATGACTTGACAGTGGGGCAGAAGACGCGCCTCGTCGGCGAGGCGACAGTAGCCGCGCACCAGACTCTGGCTAATCGTGACGTTGTCACCAATCTGCGCGTGATGGCTGACCTGCGAGGCGTGAATGGATGCCCGTCCGCTGATGATAGCCCCATGGCTGACCACGCAGGGGCCATTGAGTCGGGCATCGTCGAGGATGCGCGCCCCGGCGAAGACCACGCTATTGGCATCGTAGATCCAGCACTCTCCCTGCTGGCTGAGGGCGCTTTCTTCATCCACCCAGCCGCCTTCGCTGCCCGCTTTGACGTCAGCGAAATCGATAAGCGCCACAATCTGGCGCAGGGTGACGCACTGTTTGCCATCCTCTTCCTGGTAACAATACTGCCGGGTCTGTTCGCTGAGACGGTATTTACGCATTCCCGATCCTCATTACTTATGGTTAACATAAACATAGCAAAGATCGCCGTAGCGCGTGGTATAAGGTTCCTTTAGAATGCAACTTCAAATTTAATTGATAACATCAATAAAATGAACAAAACGTATAGGCCGCAGCAGGTGCTGAACCTGCCGGCGGGATATTTTGGCATGGTGCTTGGCACCATCGGGATGGGCTTTGCCTGGCGTTACGCCAGCACCCTCTGGCCGGTCAGCCGCAGTATTGGTGATGGGCTGGTGACGCTGGCGATAGCGATATGGGTCCTGCTCAGTATGGCGTTTATCAGCCGGGCGATCCGCTTTCCGGCGAGTGTGCTGCAGGAGATGCGACATCCGGTCAGCAGCAGCTTCGTCAGCCTGTTTCCCGCCACCACGTTGCTGGTATCGATTGGTCTGGTGCCCTGGTGCCGACCGCTGGCCATCGGGCTGTTTGTGCCGGGCGTGGCGCTGCAGCTGGCCTATGCCGCCTGGCAAAGCGGCGGCCTGTGGCGGGGAAACCATCCTCGCGAGGCCACTACGCCGGGGCTGTATCTGCCCACGGTGGCGAATAATTTTATCAGCGCGATGGCCTGCGGCGCGCTGGGGTTTACCGACGCCGGACTGGTGTTCCTTGGCGCCGGGGTCTTCTCCTGGCTGAGCCTCGAGCCGGCTATCCTCCATCGTCTGCGCAGCGCAGGCGAACTGCCGACCGCGCTGCGCACGTCGCTGGGGATCCAGCTGGCGCCTGCGCTGGTGGCCTGCAGCGCCTGGCTCAGCGTTAACGGCGGTGAGGCCGATACCTTCGCTAAGCTGCTGTTCGGCTACGGTCTGTTGCAGCTGCTGTTTATGCTGCGTCTGATGCCCTGGTATCTTCGCCAGCCGTTCAATGCTTCTTTCTGGAGCTTCTCGTTCGGTATCTCCGCCCTGGCCACCACCGGCCTGCATCTGGGCCAGGCGAAGGCGGACGGCTTTTTTCATCATCTGGCGCTGCCGCTCTTTATTTTTAGCAATCTGGTCATCGGCCTGCTGCTGCTGCGCACAGGGCTGCTGTTGGTCAGCGGGAAACTGTTGCTACAGGTCGACCGGGAAACACTCCTGAATAAGAAGGAAGGATCATGACAACGCGAGACGCGGATTATTTTAGTGAAAAATATGGCCTGACCCGCACCCACTCTGAGGTGCTGCATGCCGCGACGATTGTGCCGCCGGGAAGGGCGCTGGATCTGGGCTGCGGCAACGGACGTAACAGTCTTTATCTGGCGGCGAATGGCTTCACGGTGACGGCGTGGGATAAAAATGCGATGAGCATCAACAATCTGGAGACTATTCGCGCCGCCGAAGGGCTGGATAATCTGCAGACCGCGGTGAAAGACCTCAACAGCCTGGCCTTTGACGGCGAGTATGATCTGATCCTCTCCACCGTGGTGATGATGTTCCTTGAGGCCGACACTATCCCTGGACTCATCGCCAATATGCAGCGTTGCACCGCCGCCGGGGGCTATAACCTGATTGTCGCGGCGATGGACACTGAGGACTATCCCTGCACCGTCGGCTTCCCGTTTGCTTTTAAACCCGATGAACTTCGGGAGTACTACCGGGACTGGGAATTACTGAAATATAATGAGGACGTCGGTGAGCTGCATCGGACCGACGCCAGCGGCAACCGGATCAAATTGCGCTTCGCCACGCTGCTGGCGCGCAAGTCCGCATAATCCTCTGCGGCGCGTGAAATTGCTGAGATTGACCGCGCCGCCTCTCACGAATACACCTCGGATCAAGAAGCGCGAAAATCCTCGCTGAAAAGAAGGGTTAAAGCCGACCTGTTAACGTTTTAAGTAATTATTTAATAACGTAATGTTGATCCCATCAATATTTGTATATCTTCCTTGACGAAGCCCTCATTTTGTCACAAAACTAGTGGGTCTTATCTGCTATAACGTCTGCCGAAAAAACTGCATTTACAGGGATCTCTTTATGCGTACTCGCGTGTTATTTAAAGTCGCCGCTCTGGCGGGGATGTTAGCGTTGACGGGCTGTGCGTCCAAACTGGCGCAACCGAATCAGTATTCGGGCTTTTTAAAAGACTATTCCAACCTGAAAGAAGCCACCACTGCCTCCGGTAAGTCGGAGCTGCGTTGGATCGATCCAAACTACAATCCGGCCAACTACGATAATGTCGTCTACCATCCGGTAACGTACTATCCGGTACCGAAGCCGACGACCCAGGTGGGTGAAAAGGCGCTGCAGGATATTTTGAATTACACCAACAAGCAGCTCAAACAGGCCATTTCCGAGCGTAAACCGCTGGCAACCACCGCCGGCAAGCGTAGCCTTATTTTCCGCGGGGCGATCACCGGAGTGGACTCCAGCAAAGAAGGGCTGCAGTTCTATGAAGTGGTTCCGGTAGCGATGATTGTGGCCGGTACTCAAGCCGCCACCGGCCATCGTACGATGGACACCGACCTCTATTTTGAAGCCGAACTGATTGACGCCAGCACCAACAAGCCGGTGATCAAAGTGGTTCGTAAAGGTGAGGGCAAAACCCTGGCCAATGAAAACACGCCGCTGACTATCGAAACCATGAAGCAGGTGATCGATGATATGGCGGTAGACGCCGTCAAATTCGACCCTTCCCAGCGGTAATCTCGTCAGCGCCGTCTGCCGACGGCGCTGATTTATCTTCCGCCGTTTCAGGCCAGCTTTCGGCGCAGCAGCAGCTGTTCCGGTTTGGCAAACATCACCAGATTACCCAACAGGATCAGCGCCAGTCCGATAACGGCGTTGCTGTGCCATACATACCCTTCATAGACGGTGGAGATGGACAGGGCGACCAGCGGAAACAGCAGCGTACTGTAGGCGGCTTTGCTGGCGCCGATGCGCCCTACAAGGGTGAAATAGGCGCCGAAGGCGACAACTGAGCCGAACAGCGCCAGGTAAAGCAGGGCGCCAAGATAGCTGACGGTCCACTCTGGCATGAAATTATCCCCGCGGAGCAGAGCGATAGCCCCCATCACCAGCGTGCCGTACAGCATCGCCCAGCTGTTGGTGGTCAGCGTCTCCAGCCCCCGCCGCTGGTGACGAATACTGAACATATTGCCCAGCGAAAAGCCATAGGTGCCCAGCGCGCTCAGACCGATCCCCCACAGTAGCGTAGCGTTTAGCCCGTTGGCCAGCAGGTCATCCCAGAACAGGGTGACGATACCGGCCAGACCGAGCGCGGCGGCAGCCCAGAAGCGTCCCGGCGGCTGCTGGCGGAAGAAAAGAAAGCTGTTGATGGCGTTAAACAGTACCGCCATGGAAAAGATCACCGATTCCAGACCGGTGTTGATCCAGGCGGCGGCGGTATAAAAGCACCAGAAATTGAAGCAGAAGACGCAGCAGCCCTGCAGCAGGCAGCAGAAATGGTCCTTCGCGCCCAGCGGCCGCAGACGTCGTGTGACGAGCAGAATCGTCAGCATTGTGACGCTGGCCACGGCGAAACGCCAGAATATCGATACCGGCGCCGCCACCGGCCCCTGCTGTAAAAAAATAGCAATCCACGTCGTCCCCCAGATAACGACAACGAGTGCATAAAGTAATGCGTTCACCCTGGTTCTCCTCTGCTTGTTGAACGGAGGAGTATGCCGCCTGCCGCAACCTGCGGCTTTCATCCGCTTGTTGTCGGCTTGCAAATTCTTGCGCTTATTTGTCTTTTGCCGGCGGTGAGGACTGGAAACCGCATCGCAGTCTCCCTAGACTAGAGTTTTCTTGACAGAACAGATGTGTGAAGGCGATGGGTTACGGGACGTTTGAAACATTACGGCGACAGAATGCGGTGCTGAAGGGCACCGTGGAGCTGAATTCCGGTATTCAACTGGCCGCGTGGTATAACAACTGCGATACCGTGACGGTGCGCAGCGATCATCATACCTTAAGCCTGTACATCGCCGATGGTTATGAAAGCTATCAAAAGACGCCGCACGGCTGGAAGAATGGCGGCGGCCCGGATCGCTTTTGCCTGATGCCGAAAGGCGATGAAAGCGTCTGGGATATCCGCGGCGATCTGTCGTTTGTCCATCTCTATTGTACCGATGCGCATCTGCGCCGCGTTGGGGAGGAAGTGTGGGATCGCAGCCCGGCTAACTTCACCCTGCAGGAAAAAACCTTCGCCAGCGATGACAAAATCACCAGCGTGTATCGTCAGTTTTTGCTGGCTAATGACTGGCGACAGCCGGCGAACCAGCTGACACTTAGCGCCGCCAGCAGTTTGTTGCTCACCCATCTGATCCAGCACTATTCCACAGTGCAGTGGCGCTTGCCCTCGGTCACAGGAGGACTGGCGCCAGGGGTGAAGCGTCACGTGCTGGCCTGGATTGACGCTCATCTCGATCAGCCGTTGACCCTGGCCGACCTGGCGCAGCAGGCGGGACTGAGTGAATTTCATTTTGCCCGTATGTTCCGCCAGTCGCTGAATATGGCTCCGCATCAATATGTGATGCAGCAGCGAATGGCGAAGGCGCAAAACCTGATCTGCCACAGCGCGCTGCCGCTCACCGAGATCGCTCTGGCATGCGGTTTCAGCTCCGCCAGCCATTTCAGCCATCGGGTCAAAGCCGCCACCGGCCTGACGCCCTCCCAGCTACGGGCGGCGCAGCGCGGATAACACGCCGTAGCTCACTCCGCCGAGCATCACGCCCCAGAACGCCGAACCAATTCCCGCCAGCGTCACCCCGCTGGCGGTGATCAGAAAGGTCAGCACCGCCGCGTCGCGCTCACTGGCCTGGTGTACCGCCTGAAACAGGCTACCGCCGATGGTGCCGAGCAGCGCCAGGCCGGCCAGCATCTGGATCCACGCTGTCGGCAGGGCCGACATCAGCGCAGTGATCGATCCCCCGAACAGACCGGCCAGCAGATAAAAACCGCCGGCAGCCATGGCCGCCAGCCAGCGCTGCTGAGGATCCGGGTGCGCTTCCGGGCTCTGGCAGATGGCGGCAGTGATCGCCGCAATACAGATGGAGTAGACCCCAAACGGCGCCAGCAGCAGCGCCAGCACCCCGCAGACAACGATCAGCGCGGAGACCGGTACGACATAGCCTGCTGCCTGCAGGGTAGCGAACCCGGGCGCGTTCTGTGAAGCCATGGTGACGAGGAAGAACGGCAGGCCGGCGCTGAGAAGCAGCGCCGGGGTAAACTGCGGGGCGATCCATTCCGGTGCGACAAACGCCAGCGGCACAGCGGCGCTGGCTACTTCCCCGGAGACCGCGGCTATCAGCGCCCCCGCAGCCAGCGCGGCCACCACGGCGAAGCGGGGCCACAGCGCCTTACACAGAAGCCAGGCGGCGAGCATGCCGCCGCACAGCAGCAGATGATCCTGTAAGCCGGCGAAGGCTTGCAAACCGAAACGCAGCAGAATGCCGGCCAGCATTGCGGCGGCCAGCGAATGGGGAATGATTTTCATCAGCCAGGCAAACAGGCCTGTGACGCCGCAGAGGACGATCAGCGCATTGGCGAAGATAAATACCCCCACCGCCTCGGGTAGGGTCACCCCCTGCAGGCCGCTGACCAGCAGGGCGGCGCCCGGCGTTGACCAGGCGGTGAGCACCGGCACTTTTCGCCAGCCGCTCAACGCGAGGGTGCTGACGCCCATGGCGAGGCCCAGGGCCGTCATCCAGCCGGCGATCTGCCCGGGCGTGGCGCCGGCGGCCGCGGCGGCCTGCCAGATGATGGCGGCAGAACTGGCGTAGCCCACCAGCACGGCGACGAAGCCGGCGAACAGGGTGGGAAGCGGAACGGTAAACGAGCGCATAGTTTTCTCTTGTGCGTTATAACGTCCGTTTACTCTATCATTGTACGTTATAGCGCACAAGCTATTCGCGGCGTGAGGGTAGCGCCACCGAGGCGCTCGTCGCAAACGGCCCGCGATGCCGCTAATCGCCCTGTAGAATGAGGCAAATGGGGGTATACTCTGGGCTGAAAAATCAGGAGGTAGGATGAATATTGCGCAACATCTGGCGGCCACCCTCAAACATCTGCGTCAGCAGCGCGGCTGGAGCCTGTCGCGTCTGGCGGAAGAGACCGGGGTGTCGAAAGCCATGCTCGGGCAGATAGAGCGGAATGAATCGAGTCCGACGGTAGCGACGCTGTGGAAGATTGCCACCGGGCTGAACGTGCCGTTTTCGGCATTTATCGTTCCGGATGACAGCGTGGCGCCCTCCGCGTTTGACCCGCAGCAGCAGGCGATGGTGGTAACCCCTGTCTTTCCGTGGGACCCGGAGCTGCGCTTTGATCATTTCTCGATAACCCTCGCTCCCGGGGCGCTGAGTGAATCGACGCCGCATGAACAAGGGGTGATTGAGCATGTGGTGGTGATTAGCGGTACTCTGGAGCTCTGCTTACAGGGGGAGTGGCACTCGCTGCAGGCGGGTGAGGGGCGGCGCTTCGCCGGCGATGCGGCGCATGCCTATCGGAACAGCGGCGTCCTGGCGGCTCATTTCCATTCGCTTATCCATTATCCAAAAGAAAAAACCGCGGGCGAACCCGCGGCCAGACAAGATGACTGATGATAACCACTCACAACGTGACGAGGAAAATCCGGAATACGTAATGACAGTACTCTGTACGGTGATTTGAAGGAAATATCTTTTCCTTCAATACTTTGCTGAAAACTGAAAATTCGTCGTCCCGCGACGGCGGAAAAGGTTTTCGTCTGCGCCCGGTTCTGACTACAATAGCCGCCATTTCGACCTCCTTATACTGGATAACAACACGCGTATGCGCCTGCACAATCATCGTCTTGAACTTCTTAGTCCTGCCCGCGACGCCGGTATCGCTCGCGAAGCGATCCTTCACGGCGCTGACGCCGTTTATATCGGTGGACCTGGCTTTGGCGCCCGCCACAACGCCAGCAACAGCCTGAGTGACATCGCCGGGCTGGTGCCTTTCGCCCATCGCTTTGGCGCCAAGGTCTTTGTGACGCTGAACACCATTCTGCATGACGATGAGCTGGAGCCGGCGCAGCGGCTGATCACCGATCTCTATGACGCGGGCGTCGATGCGCTGATTGTTCAGGATATGGGGATCATGGAGCTGGATCTGCCGCCAATCGAGCTGCACGCCAGCACCCAGTGCGATATCCGTAGCGTGGAGAAAGCAAAGTTTCTCTCAGACGCCGGCTTCAGCCAGATCGTGCTGGCGCGCGAGCTGAACCTCAGTCAAATCAAAGCCATCTACGATAATACTGACGCCACCATTGAATTCTTTATCCATGGCGCGCTGTGCGTGGCCTATTCCGGCCAGTGCTACATTTCCCACGCTCAGACCGGACGCAGCGCCAACCGCGGCGACTGCTCGCAGGCCTGTCGCCTGCCGTATACCCTGAAGGACGATCAGGGGCGCGTGGTGGCCTATGAAAAGCATCTCCTGTCGATGAAAGACAACGACCAGACCGCCAACCTGGCGGCGCTGATCGACGCCGGGGTACGCTCCTTCAAAATTGAAGGCCGTTACAAAGACATGAGCTACGTGAAAAACATCACCGCTCACTACCGCCAGATGCTGGACGCCATAATCGAAGACCGCGGCGACCTCGCGCGCGCTTCAGCCGGCCGCACCGAGCATTTCTTTATCCCGTCCACCGATAAAACCTTCCACCGCGGCAGCACCGACTACTTCGTTAATGCCCGTAAAGGCGATATCGGCGCCTTTGATTCGCCAAAATTTATCGGACTGCCGGTGGGCGAAGTGCTGAAGGTGGGTAAAGACCATCTCGACGTCGAGGTTAGCGAACCGTTAACCAACGGCGACGGCCTTAACGTGATGATTAAGCGCGAAGTGGTGGGTTTCCGCGCCAATACCGTGGAAAAAACTGGCAAAAATCGCTATCGGGTGTGGCCGAACGAGATGCCTGCGGATCTGCATAAAGTGCGTCCGCATCAGGCGCTTAACCGCAACCTCGACCACAACTGGCAGCAGGCGCTGCTGAAGACCTCCAGCGAACGCCGCATCGCCGTAGACGTCACCCTAAGCGGCTGGCAGGAGCAGCTGGTTCTCACCATGACCTGTGAAGATGGCGTCAGCGTGACCCATACCCTTGACGGGGCGTTTGCCGAAGCTAACCAGGCAGAGAAAGCGCTAACCAACCTGCGTGACGGTGTCACAAAACTGGGGCAAACCATTTATTATGCGCGCGATGTGCAGGTCAACCTGCCGCCGCTGTTTGTTCCCAACAGCCTGCTCAACCAGCTGCGTCGTGAAACCGCCGAAATGCTGGATGACGCGCGTCTCAACGCCTGGCAGCGCGGTACCCGCAAGCCGGTCTCCGTGCCGCCCCCGGTTTACCCGGAGACCCATCTCTCCTTCCTCGCCAACGTCTATAACCATAAGGCGCGGGCGTTCTACCAGCGCTATGGCGTGCAGCTGATTGATGCCGCCTATGAAGCGCACGAAGAGAAGGGCGATGTGCCGGTGATGATCACCAAACACTGCCTGCGCTTTGCCTTCAATCTCTGTCCGAAACAGGCGAAAGGCTCCATCAAGAGCTGGAAAGCCACGCCGATGCAGCTGATCCATGGCGATGAAGTGTTAACCCTGAAGTTTGACTGCCGTCCGTGCGAAATGCACGTGGTCGGCAAGATCAAAAACCATATCCTCAAAATGCCGCATCCGGGGAGCATCGTGGCCTCCGTTAGCCCTGACGAGCTGATGAAGACCCTGCCGAAGCGCAAAGGGGTCTGATCGGCGGCGACGCTACTGGCTGTGTGATGCCCGCGGTTTGCGGGCGTCCTGCCAGCGGTGATGCTCGCGCAGGTCGGCGGCGTTCTCTTCGCACCGGCTGCGAAGCTCATCGCTATCCGCCTCATGCAGCAGCTGCTGTTCGAGACCCTGTACCGGAAAGTAATCGTGCCCCTGACGGTGGGCCAGCAGATGCCCGGAAAATAGCGCGCACAACAACAGCAGGGCACTCGTGCTTCTTCTCAACATACCTTTTCTCTGTGAATCAATGGCGTGGGCTTACTATGCCAGGGGCTGTGCAGGTTTTTTTCCCGATTTATCAAAGAAGGGCAAGGGTTTGTCAATGTCTGCTGAAAGAGGGTGAAAAAAGCCTGGCGTAGAAGGCCAGGCCTGAGGGATTACGCTTTTGGCGGCAGTGGTCTCCCGCTGTGCTCGCCGCCTTTTGGCGGCTGCTTACCACCATGCTGCGGTTGTTTGCCGTCTCGTTGCGGTTGCTTGCCATCATGCTGCGGCTGCTTGCCGTTGTGTTGCACTTGCTTACCGTCGTGTTGGCCCTTTTTCGCCGGCAATTTACCCTGATGGTGCGCGCCTTTTTCTGGCGGCGGCGGCGGGTTGTCGGCAGCGAAAGCCCATGACGATATTCCCAGCGTCAACGCGGCGGACAGTAAAGCTAACTACTTCATAGCAATATCCTTTATTCTGATGTGTCCGCGTATTTCAGCAGGTAAAAGTGAAGACAAGATGGAGAAGTCCAGATCCGGAATACTCTGCATCCCGGTTCAAACTTTAAGACCTGCGGCGGTCATCAGCAGGCGAAATAGCAGGCTGATGGCGGCCAGCGTCAGCACGCTGCCTCCCCACAGCGCGATCAGCCACAGCAGACGTTTGGACCAGACGGTTTTCATCAATGATACCCCTCCCCGGGCTGGACTTTGCCGCGGAACACGTAATAGCTCCAGCAGGTATAGCCAAGAATAACCGGAATAATCAGCAGCGCGCCCACCAGCATAAAGCCCTGGCTTTGCGGCGGGGCGGCGGCCTGCCACAGGGTGATCGACGGCGGAATAATATGCGGCCAGATGCTGATCCCCAGTCCGCTAAAGCCGAGAAACACCAGGCTCAGCGTCAGGGTGAAAGGCGAGACATGGCGGTCATGCAGAGGCAGCGTGCGCCATAGCCAGGCGCTAATCAGGAGCACCAGCAGCGGCACCGGCAGCAGGAAATAGAGATTCGGCAGGCTGAACCAGCGGGCGGCGATCGCCGGGTGCGCCAGCGGCGTCCACAGGCTGATGACGGCAAATACCCCCAGCAGCGCGATCAGCATCTGCCGCGACGCCCTGCGCATCCGCTGCTGCAGCGCGCCTTCGCTCTTCATTACCAGCCAGGTGGCGCCGAGGAGCGCATAGGCCACGCACAGCCCGAGTCCGCAAAAGAGGTTGAACGGGGTCAGCCAGTCAAACATGCCGCCGCTGAAGGCGCGACCGCTGACGGTAAAACCATTAATCACCGCTCCGACCACCACGCCCTGGCTGAAGGTTGCCAGCAGGGAACCGCCGAAAAAGGCGCGATCCCAGAACGGCCGGTGCGACGGCGTGGCCTGGAAGCGAAATTCAAAGGCCACGCCGCGAAAGATCAGGCCGATCAGCATCAGGGTCAGAGGGATCGACAGGGCGTCGATTATCACCGCGTAGGCAAGAGGAAAGGCGCCAAACAGACCGGCGCCGCCCAGCACCAGCCAGGTCTCATTGCCATCCCAAACCGGGGCGACGCTGTTCACCATCACGTCGCGCTCTGTGCTGCCCTCGACCGTGCCGAACAGTATGCCAATGCCCAGATCAAAGCCGTCCATGACGATGTACATCAGCGTGGCAAAGACGATAATCACGAACCAGATCACCGATAATTCGATACCCATTAGCGGGACTCCTTCTGCAGATAACCTTCAGTAGCGGCGGACAGTGGGCGGGCTGGCGTACCGGTTGTCGCGGGTTGCACCGCCTGCGGCCCCTTGCGGATCAGGCGCAGCATATAGCTGTAGCCAACGCCGAAGACGGCGCTATAAACCACAATAAAGGTCAACAAACTGACCGACATATGCAGATCGCCGTGGGCGGAAACGGCCTCGGCGGTGCGCTGAACGCCATACACTACCCATGGCTGGCGGCCCACTTCGGTGGTCACCCAGCCGGCGAGAATGGCAATCAGTCCTGAGGGGCCCATCCACAGGGCGAAGCGCAGAAACGGCCGCGAGTGGTACAGCCGGTCGCCACGGCGCAGCCACAGGGCCAGCACCCCGAGCAGCAGCATCAGCATACCCAGACCGGCCATCAGGCGAAATGACCAGAACACCACGGTGGAGTTTGGGCGATCCTCAGGGGCGAACTCCTTCAGCGCCGGCACCTGTTTATCCAGGCTATGGGTGAGGATCAGACTGCCCAGCGCCGGGATCTCAAGCCCGTAGCGGGTGCGCTCCTGCTCCATATCTGGCCAGCCAAACAGCAATAATGGCGTAGGCTCGCCGGGCGGGTTTTCCCAGTGGCCCTCAATGGCGGCGATTTTTGCCGGCTGGTGTTTCAGGGTGTTCAGGCCATGCATATCGCCGATCAGCGCCTGGACCGGCGCGACCAGCAGCGTCATCCATAGCGCCATGGAGAACATCTTGCGGATCGCTGGCGACTGATTGCCGCGCAGCAGATGCCAGGCCGCCGAGGCGCCGACGAACAGCGCGCTGCTGAGAAATGCCGCCACCGTCATGTGCAGTAAGCGGTAGGGGAACGACGGGTTAAAAATCACCGCCAGCCAGTCGACGGGCACCACCTGGCCATCGACGATTTCAAATCCCTGCGGAGTCTGCATCCAGCTGTTGGAGGCGAGGATCCAGAAGGTTGAGATGATGGTCCCCAGGGCTACCATGCAGGTGGCGAAAAAGTGCAGCCCCGGCCCCACGCGGTTCCAGCCGAAGAGCATGACCCCGAGAAAACCGGCTTCGAGAAAGAACGCCGTCAGGACTTCATAGGTCAGCAGGGGGCCGGTGATGCTGCCCGCGAACTGCGAGAAACCGCTCCAGTTAGTGCCGAACTGATAGGCCATCACCAGCCCGGATACCACTCCCATACCGAAGTTGACGGCGAAGATCTTCGACCAGAAATGGTACAGCGAGCGCCAGGTGGGATTTTTGCTTTTCAGCCACAGGCCTTCGAGAACCGCCAGGTAGCTCGCCAGGCCAATGGTGATGGCGGGAAAGATAATATGAAACGAGACCGTAAAGGCGAATTGAATTCGCGCCAGATGGAATGCATCAAGACCGAACATGCAGGACTCCACAACAAAATTGATTCAGCGCAATTTTAGGCAGGGCGGTGGCAAGGGGGCAGAGGCAGTCGGGCCATTTTTTAGCATAACAGTTAACGGCTGTTATGATCTTTTTGCCTGTCTCCGGGACATTCGGCGCAGTACTGCCCCTCGAGGGAGTCGCGCCGTTTTTTCAACCCTGAAAGCACAACCAAATTATTGGCCATGGGGAAATATGGATTATATATATCCCTTAATTATCGAAGGCTTACGAATTGGCTTAGACCTGAACTGAGGCGGCTATGGCCTTTCAGGTTTTTTGGGCAATATCCTCAGAGCACGACAGTCAGAGCATTTCTTGTCGGTACTTTATTCATAAAAGTTTATGCTTCAACTCATTTATTAGTATTAGGAACAGTAAAAAAGATGAGGCAGTTAATTGTGAATTAAATAATTTTAAATTGTCGTCTTTTACCGCGCTTTGTATTTTATTCTCAGGATATCAATACAAAGGAATGTACATGTCAGAAAAAGGATTACATAGTTTATGTATTACGCTCGGTATCATGCTCATTTTTTGGTTGGGCATAATTACGTTGTTTTGGGCAATTTTCGCGTAACTCCGGCCTGGGGGCTTTCTGCGCGATAGGGTTGCGCTGTTTTACATAACAGTTTCTTAAAACTGTTAATTTATAACAACTGATATATGATAAAAGGAGGTTGCAGCAAGGAAAGGGTAACAATGAAAAAGTATCAACAGCTGGCGCAGCAGTTGACCGACCAGATCGCGCTGGGCGTCTGGTTACCGGGCGATCGGCTCCCCTCGCTGCGCGAGCAGGTGATCAGCAGCGGCATGAGCTTTATGACCGTCAGCCATGCCTATCAGCTACTGGAAAGCCAGGGGCGTATCGTCGCCCGACCACAGTCAGGGTATTACGTTGCCCCCCAGCCGGTGAAGCTTCGTCAGCCGGCGCCGCCTGCCCAGGTGACCCGCGATGAAGCGGTTGATATCAATACTTACATCTTTGAGGTGCTTCAGGCCAGCCGCCAGGCGTCAATGCTGCCCTTTGCCTCGGCCTTCCCGGATCCGCGCCTCTTTCCGCTCCAGCAGCTTAACCGTTCGCTGGCGCAGGTGAGTAAAACCGCCACCGCCATGAGCGTGATTGAGAACCTGCCGCCGGGCAACGCGGAGCTACGGCACGCCATTGCCCGGCGCTATGCTCTGCAGGGGATGAACGTCTCGCCCGACGAGATCGTCATTACCGCCGGAGCGCTGGAGGCGTTAAACCTTAGCCTGCAGGCGGTGACCGAGCCGGGGGACTGGGTGGTGGTGGAAAATCCCTGTTTTTACGGGGCCCTGCAGGCGCTGGAGCGGCTGCGCCTGAAGGCGCTGTCGGTGGCCACCGACGTCAAGGAGGGCATTGACCTGACGGCGCTGGAGGCGGCCCTGCAAAACTATCCGGTCAAGGCCTGCTGGCTGATGACCAACGGTCAGAACCCGCTCGGCTTCACCCTCCGCGCCGAAAAAAAAGCGGCGCTGGTGGCGTTGTTGGCGCGCTATAACGTGATGCTGATTGAAGATGATGTTTACAGTGAGCTCTATTTTGGCCGCGAGAAGCCGTTGCCGGCGAAGTTCTGGGATCAACAAGATATGACGCTGCACTGCAGTTCGTTTTCAAAATGTCTGGTGCCCGGCTTTCGTATCGGCTGGGTGGCGGCAGGGAAACAGGCGCGGCGGATCCAGCAGTTGCAGCTGATGAGTACGCTCTCCACCAGCTCGCCGATGCAATTAGCCCTGGTGGATTACCTGTCGACCAAACGCTACGACGCCCATCTGCGCCGTCTCCGTCGCCAGCTGGCGGAACGTAAACAGCAGGCCTGGCAGGCGCTGCTGCGCCATCTGCCGCCGGAGGTCACTATTCATCACAGCGACAGCGGCTATTTTCTGTGGATCGAACTACCGGAAGGGGCGGACGCCAGCGTGCTGAGCGCCCGGGCGCTGGCGTCGCACATCAGCATCGCTCCGGGAAAAATGTTTTCCACCTCTGCCAGCTGGACCTCGTTTTTCCGTTTCAATACCGCCTGGGGCTGGGGAGAACGCGAAGAGCAAGGGGTGAAGCGGCTGGGTGAACTAATTCGTGAGCAGCTTTCCTGATCGCTTTGGCTATTTTTCGCCGCGATAACCAATCGCTATAAATAAACGAAGAGTTTTTTTTATCGAGGCCGGTCATTATTTTACCGGCGCTCACCATAGGAAATATGCATACCCCTCCTTTTTCTCTAACTCGTTGTCTATAATCCATAAAGTCATTCTTGTGTTGGCGATTTTTGCGTAATGCGTCCCGGGTCACAACCTGAATAAATTCCCTCGAGGGCGTTAATCCGCTGACTACCCTTATTTCAGGAGATATTTTTACGGCACGGCTGCCGCTAATTCCCTTGTGACAGGAGTAACACCTGATGAGCAAAAAATTGGCCCGTTGCAGCCTTTATGTGCTGGGGATGGCCTGCCTGACCGTACAGGCGGCTGAGCCACTCACCTCGCTGGATAAACCGGAAGGGCGCCTGGATATTATCGCCTGGCCGGGGTATATCGAACGCGGTCAGACCGACAAGCAGTACGACTGGGTCAGCCAGTTTGAAAAGGAGACCGGCTGTCAGGTCAATGTGAAAACCGCCGCCACCTCCGACGAAATGGTCAGCCTGATGGCTAAGGGGGGCTACGATCTGGTGACCGCCTCGGGCGATGCTTCGCTGCGTCTGATCATGGGTAAACGCGTTCAGCCGATTAACACAGCGCTGATTGCTGGGTGGCGCACTCTTGACCCGCGCATTGCGCAAGG
This sequence comes from Klebsiella sp. GG_Kp173, assembly GCF_040062415.1. Classification (NCBI taxonomy): domain Bacteria; kingdom Pseudomonadati; phylum Pseudomonadota; class Gammaproteobacteria; order Enterobacterales; family Enterobacteriaceae; genus Klebsiella; species Klebsiella sp. GG_Kp173. The sequence continues at coordinate 210,821 of NZ_JBEAFZ010000086.1, read as the reverse complement.
GGCATGGTTTAACGTCGGGGGCAAAGTTTACGGCACGCCGTATCAGTGGGGACCGAACCTGCTGATGTACAACACGCGCGTATTCCCGACGCCGCCGGACAGCTGGAGCGTGGTCTTCGTGAAGCAGGATCTTCCGGATGGCAAAACCAATCAGGGGCGGGTGCAGGCCTATGATGGCCCGATCTATATCGCCGACGCCGCGTTGTTTGTCAAAGCCACCCAACCACAGCTCGGGATCGACGACCCCTATCAGCTGACCGAAACCCAGTACAACGCGGTGCTGAAAGTGCTGCGTGACCAGCAACCGCTGATTCACCGCTACTGGCATGACGCCACCGTGCAGATGAACGACTTCAAAAACGAAGGGGTGGCCGCCTCCAGCTCGTGGCCCTATCAGGCCAACGGCCTGAAGGCGGAAGGCCAGCCTGTCGCCACCGTATTTCCGAAGGAGGGGGTGACCGGCTGGGCGGATACCACCATGCTGCACAGCGAGGCGAAGCACCCGGTCTGCGCCTATAAATGGATGAACTGGTCGCTCACGCCGAAGGTGCAGGGCGATGTGGCGGCCTGGTTCGGCTCGTTGCCGGTGGTGCCTGAGGGCTGTAAAGCCAGCGCGCTGCTCGGAGAGAAAGGCTGTGAGACCAACGGCTATGACCAGTTTACCCGCATCCACTTCTGGAAAACGCCGATTGCCGAGGGGGGGAAATACGTTCCCTACAGCCGCTGGACGCAGGACTACATTGCGATAATGGGCGGCCGCTAAGGATCGGAGGCAAACAATGACGTATGCGGTCGAGTTTCAGAATGTATCGCGCCTGTATGGCGATGTACGGGCAGTGGACGGGGTCAGCATTGGCATCCGTGACGGCGAGTTTTTCTCGATGCTGGGTCCTTCGGGCTCGGGGAAAACCACCTGCCTGCGGCTGATTGCCGGTTTTGAGCAGCTCTCCGGCGGCACCATCCGGATCTTCGGTCAGCCGGCCAGCGAGCTGCCGCCCTGGCAGCGGGACGTCAATACCGTGTTCCAGGACTATGCGCTGTTTCCCCATATGTCGATCCTCGACAATGTTGCTTACGGCCTGATGGTCAAAGGCGTGGCGAAGAAAGCGCGCCATGCCCGCGCCCAGGAAGCGCTGGAAAAGGTGGCCCTCGGTTTTGCGCACCATCGCAAGCCCTCCCAGCTCTCCGGCGGTCAGCGGCAGCGGGTCGCCATCGCCCGGGCGCTGGTGAACCAGCCGCGGGTGCTGCTGCTCGACGAGCCGCTGGGCGCTCTGGATTTAAAGCTGCGCGAGCAGATGCAGGTGGAGCTGAAAAAGCTACAGCAGTCGCTGGGGATCACCTTCATCTTCGTTACCCACGACCAGAGCGAAGCGCTGTCGATGTCCGATCGCGTGGCGGTGTTTAACAACGGGCGCATTGAGCAGGTGGACGCCCCGCAGGATCTTTATCTGCATCCGAAGACCGCCTTTGTCGCCGGTTTTGTCGGCACCGCCAACGTCTTTGAGGCCGAGGCGGCCCGGCGGTTATGCGGCCTGGCGGGCTGCTGGTCGCTGCGCCCGGAGCATGTTCGCCTGCAGGGCGGCGGGGAGGTGCAGGTGCAGGGCGTGGTTCAGGCGGTACAGTATCAGGGGGCGGCGACGCGGATCGAGCTCCGGCTGGCGGATGGCGACAAGCTGCTGGTTAGCCAGGCCAATATCGACGGCGCGGCGGCGGCGAGCGTTCCTCGAACCGGGCAAACGGTGCAGGCGTCATGGTCGCGGGCGGCGATGACCCCGCTGGAAAGCGGAGGCTGAGATGACCATGGCGATTGTTCCTGCGCAGGCCGGACGCGTATCGGGGATCTTCTGGCGCCGGCCGGCGCTGGGCCTGTTTTTGCTGCTGCTTGGGCCGTTGATGTGGTTTGGCATCGTCTATCTGGGCTCGCTGCTGACCCTGCTGTGGCAGAGTATCTACACTTTTGACGACTTCACCATGTCGGTGACCAGCGACTTTACGCTGGCCAACCTGCAGGCATTGTTCAACCCCGCCAACTACGACATTATCGTCCGCACCCTGGTGATGGCGCTGTGCGTGACCTTGGCCAGCGCCCTGCTGGCGCTGCCGATGGCCTGGTATATGGCGCGCTACACCAGCGGCAAAATGAAGGCCTTCTTTTATATCGCGGTCATGCTGCCGATGTGGGCCAGCTATATCGTCAAGGCCTACGCGTGGGTGCTGCTGCTGGCCAAAGATGGCGTAGCGCAGTGGTTCCTCGGCCATCTCGGGCTGGAAGGGGCGCTGAACGCTCTGTTGACCGTCCCGGCGGTGGGCGGCAACACCTTATCCACTTCCGGCCTCGGACGCTTTCTGGTCTTCGTCTACATCTGGCTGCCTTTTATGATCCTGCCGGTGCAGGCGGCGCTGGAGCGTATTCCGGGCTCTCTGCTGCAGGCCTCGGCCGATCTTGGCGCTGCCCCACGGCAGACCTTTCGCTACGTGGTCCTGCCGCTGGCTATTCCCGGAATTGCCGCCGGGTCGATCTTCACCTTTTCGCTGACGCTGGGCGATTTTATCGTGCCGCAACTGGTCGGCCCACCGGGGTACTTTATCGGGAATATGGTCTACTCGCAGCAGGGGGCGATCGGCAATATGCCGATGGCGGCGGCGTTTACCCTCGTGCCGATCGTGCTGATTGCCCTTTATCTGGCGTTCGTGAAACGTCTGGGAGCCTTCGATGCACTCTGAACGCGCACCCTGGTACCTGAAACTGGCGACATGGGGAGGGGTGGTGTTCCTCCACTTTCCGCTGCTGATCATCGCCATCTATGCTTTTAATACCGAAGATGCTGCCTTCAGCTTTCCGCCGCAGGGGCTGACGCTGCGCTGGTTCAGTGAGGCGGCAGGGCGCAGCGATATTTTGGAAGCTGTGACGTTGTCACTTAAGATCGCCGCCCTGTCGACGGCCATTGCCTTAGTGCTTGGCACGCTTGCTGCAGGCGCCCTGTGGCGGAGCACCTTTTTTGGTAAGAACGCGGTGTCGCTACTGCTGCTCCTGCCCATCGCCCTGCCGGGGATTATAACCGGCCTGGCGCTCCTGACAGCCTTTAAAGCGGTCGGCCTGGAGCCTGGTCTGCTGACCATCGTGGTGGGGCACGCGACCTTCTGCGTGGTGGTGGTATTTAACAACGTCATCGCTCGCTTCCGCAGGACCTCCTGGAGCCTGGTGGAGGCCTCGATGGATTTGGGGGCGACTGGCTGGCAGACCTTTCGCTACGTGGTGCTACCCAATCTGGGTTCGGCGCTGCTGGCGGGCGGGATGCTGGCATTCGCCCTGTCATTTGATGAAATCATCGTCACGACTTTTACCGCGGGGCATGAGCGAACCTTGCCGCTGTGGTTACTGAATCAGCTGGGGCGGCCGCGAGATGTGCCCGTCACCAACGTTGTCGCGCTGTTGGTGATGCTGGTAACAACGATACCAATCTTAGGGGCCTGGTGGCTCACCCGCGACGGCGATAACGTCGCCGGAAACGGGAAATAAAACCATGAAACAGGATAATGCTATGCAACACAACCTCTTAATAAACGGTAAGTTAGTGGCAGGTGAAGGCGAAAAGGTGCCGGTATACAACCCTGCGACCGGCGAAGTGATCCTGGAGATTGCCGAAGCGACAGCGGCCCAGGTGGATGCCGCCGTTGAGGCGGCGGATCGGGCGTTTGATGCCTGGAGCCAGACGACGCCGAAAACGCGCGCGGAATGTCTGCTGAAGCTGGCGGATGCCATCGCGGCGCAGGCGGAGCCCCTGGCGCAGCTGGAGTCGCTGAACTGCGGCAAGCCGCTGCACTGCGTGCTTAACGATGAGATGCCGGCCATTGCGGACGTTTTCCGCTTCTTCGCCGGCGCCGCCCGTTGCCTGCCGGGGATGGCGGCCGGAGAGTATCTGGAAGGGCATACCTCGATGATCCGTCGCGACCCGGTGGGCGTGGTAGCCTCCATCGCGCCGTGGAACTATCCCCTGATGATGGCGGCCTGGAAGCTGGCCCCGGCGCTGGCGGCAGGCAACTGTGTGGTGATAAAACCCTCCGAGATCACGCCGCTGACGGCGCTGAAGCTGGCAGAGCTGGCAAAAGATATTTTCCCGGAAGGGGTGATCAACGTACTGTTCGGCCGCGGCAAAACGGTGGGCGATCCGCTGACCGCCCACGCGAAAGTGCGGATGGTTTCCCTGACCGGGTCGATTGCCACCGGCGCCCATATCATCGGCCATACCGCCTCGTCGATTAAACGTACCCATATGGAGCTGGGCGGTAAGGCGCCGGTCATCGTCTTTGACGACGCGGATATCGACGCGGTAGTGGATGGCGTTCGGACCTTCGGGTTTTACAACGCCGGCCAGGACTGTACGGCCGCCTGCCGGATCTACGCCCAGCAGGGTATTTATGAGCAGCTGGTGGAGAAGCTCGGGGCGGCGGTGGCCAGCCTGAAAATGGGGGCGCCGGAGGATGCCGCCACCGAGCTGGGGCCGCTGAGCTCGCTGGCCCATCTTGAGCGGGTCAGCGCCGCGGTGGAAGCCGCAAAGGCACTACCGCATATTAAAGTGGTTACCGGTGGCAATCGGGCTGACGGCGCCGGCTATTATTTCCAGCCGACGCTGCTCGCCGGAGCCCGGCAGGAGGACGCTATCGTGCAGCGCGAAGTGTTTGGCCCGGTGGTCAGCGTGACGCCTTTCAGCGATGAAGCGCAGGCCCTGAGCTGGGCAAATGACTCCCAGTATGGGCTGGCCTCTTCGGTGTGGACGAAAGATGTTGGCCGCGCCCACCGGCTCAGCGCCAGGCTGCAGTACGGCTGCACCTGGGTCAACACCCACTTTATGCTGGTGAGTGAAATGCCGCATGGCGGCCAGAAGCTGTCGGGCTACGGGAAAGACATGTCGATGTATGGCCTTGAGGATTACACCGTGGTTCGCCATGTGATGGTTAAACATGGCTAACGGATTGACCCTTAAGCGGCAAAAGATTATTACGCAATGGGTGTGTTAGTGCGCTAATAGTCACGATGGCAAAAATGGTTAAAACTCGCGGCGGGGGATGTGAGATTATTCTGATACCCCTTCAAGAGCTAAGCCATCGTGAGTGCCGGAGATAAGCGCCGGATGGGGTTCGCCAGCCACCCTGGGCGCATCGCGCCCGGCGGGTGAGGCGGCAACGTCGCGGTTTGCGACCGGATACCGGCCCCTGCCTGATGGCAGGGGCTTTTTTATGTCCACAGTAAGCCAGGAAGAGGAGGATGCCAGCGACGCTGGAGCAGGGAGGAATTTGTTTTAACCGTATTCAGCGTTTGGTTTTTTTGCTCGGCAAGCTGGCGCTGCGACGGTCACGTATATAGGAAATAAGATTATACACCGCCGCGACCAGCAGGATCAGCGCGATGACCAGCGTGATGATTCCGGACATATCCACCTCGAAATATAAAAGCGCACTGCGCTAAAAACATTACCAATAGTTATGAATGTAAGTATTCTCTGCAGAGAAGGCAAATGATATTTGTTGTCATTTAGCGCTATTTTGGGCCCTGGCCAGCGAGGCCAGACAGGAAAAGGTTTGGTTACAATAGCTTGTAGTCGCCTGTTATCTTATTCAGATCCAGCGCCAGCGTGGTATATCGCATTTTCGGTCAAGGCGCGCTAATCTTTTCATTTGCGATTGGCGAAATATGATCTTTATCAGATGAATCAGATTGCGCTGAACAGAAACTATTTCACGACTATAAATAAGGCTTTTATATTTGCAGTCAGCGGGTGATATTTATTCGCAATATTTAATCACCGACGAATCAATCCACCATACGCGCCAGCGCGGTGGCGCACGCTCCCGGGTTTGACTTTCCGCCGCCGCTCATGCGATCATTTCATGCATATTCGGTTTTAACGTTGATGTCGCTGTGAAAATTTTGGCTTTTATTCTGCTGGCAATCGGCACCGTGGCGCTGAGCTATGGTAACGCGCCGGCAAAACGTATTAAGGACTGTGAGAACGCGGGAGTGGGGCAGGCCGTCTGCGCCGCTGCCGAATGGGATAATGAGAAAGTGAATGTTCTGCCTCATTATAACCCTGAGCTGAATAAGGTTATTATCGCAGGCCATTCAGCCCGTAGCGTTTATGACCCTGATAATGGCGCCAGCCTCCGCACGTAAAAAAGCAGCCCAGTGGGCTGCTTTTTTAGGTTTCGTTGCTGAGTAAAATGATTAAAACCAGCCAAATCTCACCGACAGCAGGCTGATAAGCGCGAACGCGGCGCAGACATTAATCATAACGACGGTCTTGCTGGAGACATCCATAACGCCACCTTAATGAGTAAGTCCCTAAAGGTATAGTACGGCTGGCGCGGTTGCGCTATCGGATTAAGACGAATCAGGCTTTGTTCTGAATATTGAGCCCGATTCTGAATTTGTTATACAGGTATCTCTGAATCACGACGTCATGGCAGATAATTATCCCACCATGGAACGCTCCTCAGGGAAGGAAAACTAAGAATGACGTTATATCAAAAAATGTTGGTGTTTTACGCCATTATGGGCGTGATCTGTGCCGTAATTAGCTGGTTTTTAACCAAAGAGAGTTGGGTGATCCGCCTGCTGGCGGCTCTGTTGATCGGTGCCACCTGGCCGTTCAGCTTCCCCATGGCGCTGCTCGTCTCGCTGTTTTAACCTTCCGGCTGCGGACGACAGAAAAGGGTGGCGGCAAAGGTAAGGATACTGTATAAAAACACAGTAACCTTATCATGGAGGCAAACAGGTGAACGGTTTCTTTTCGTCCGTCGCAGGCGCCACATTGCGCTGGCTCGATCTCCCGGGAGAGGGGCTTCCGCTGGTGTTTATCCACGGCCTCGGCTGCGCGTCCTCTTACGACTACCCCCGCGTCGCCAGCGACCCCGCGCTCAACGGGCGGCGCAAAATACTTATCGACCTCCCGGGCTTCGGCTACAGCGATAAACCGCACGACTTTAGTTACAACATACATAAGCAAGCGCAAGCTGTGGAGCAGGTCCTCAACCACCTGCGCCTGCAGCGCTTCGCGCTGTATGGGCATAGCATGGGTGGAAGCATCGCCATCGAAGCGGCAGGGCTGCTGGCGGAGCGGGTGACGACGCTGCTGGTGTCTGAACCCAACCTGTTCGCCGGAGGCGGTGAGTACAGCAGACGCATTGCGGCGCAGGCAGAGGGGGCCTTTATCGCCGAAGGTTACGCCAGGATGGTGGCGGAAGAGCGCTCGCCGTGGGCCGGCTGTTTGCAAAACAGCGCCCCCTGGGCCGTCTGGCGAGCCGCCAGCAGCCTGATAAACGGCAGCGACACGCCCTGGTTTACCCAGCTCTGCCAGCTGCGCTGTCAGAAGATGCTGATCGTCGGCGAGCAGTCGCTCCCTTATGCGGATATCGAACGGGCAGAGGCGCACGGGATCCCGGTCGGGATTGTGCCCCACGCGGGGCACTCGATGGCGTGGGAAAACCCGGAAGGGCTGGCGCAACTCATCGCCAGCCACGGCTAAGGGGAGACGGCGTCAGAAAGGCAGTTCGCGGGGCTGGGTCTGGAGCGTTATCCAGCGCAGCTCAGTGAATTCTGCAATTCCGGCCCGGCCGCCGAACCGGCCATAGCCGGAGGCTTTGCAGCCGCCAAACGGCATCTGCGCTTCATCATGAACGGTTGGACCATTGATATGGCAAATGCCGGTTTGCAGACGTTGCGCCAGGTTCCACGCTCTGGCGCTGTCGCGGCTGTAGACCGCCGCGGAAAGGCCATATTCGCTGTCGTTGGCTACCGCCAGCGCCTCTTCGTCATTATTAACCCGAATAATCGCTTTTACCGGGCCGAAGGACTCTTCGTTCCACAGCCGCATCTCGCGGGTGACGCCGTCCAGTAAGGTCGGCGCCATGTGGGTATCGCTGGCTTTACCGCCGGTCAGCAGGCGGGCGCCCTTGGCTAAGGCATCGTCGATTAACGCGTTGCAGCGGGTGACGGTATTCATGTCGACCACCGGGCCGGTCAGGCTGGCGGGGAGAGAGGCGGCGCGCCTGGCCAGCAGAGGGATAAAGCGCTCCGCCACGGCGTTGTCGACAATAATGCGCTCGGTGGACATGCAGATCTGTCCGGCGTTGGCGAAGGCGCCAAAAATGGCGCCCGCCGCCGCCTGTTCGATATCGGCATCGTCGAGGACCAGCAGCGGCGCTTTGCCACCGAGCTCCAGCACCGCTGGTTTCAGATACTGCCCGCAGGTGCGGGCGATAATCCGCCCCACCGGCGTGGAGCCGGTAAAGTTGACGCGCCGCACCGCCGGATGGGCGATCAGCGACTCCACCAGCGCCGGCGCGTCTTGCGGCGCGCAGGTAAGATAGTTCACCACACCCGGCGGGAAGCCCGCCGCGTCGAGGGCGTCGATAATCAATCCTTGTGTCGCCGGGGAGAGCTCAGCGCCCTTGAGGATCACCGTGTTGCCGCAGGCCAGCGGCGTCGCCAGCGCCCGGGTGGCAAGGATCAGCGGCGCGTTCCACGGCGCCATGCCCAGCACCACGCCAGCCCCCTGGCGGACGCCCATCGCCAGATTGCCCGGCACGTTGGATGGAATGATCTGTCCTTCAATCTGGGTGGTCAGCGCCGCCGCTTCGCGCAGGATATCAGCCGCCAGATGGACGTTAAATCCGGCCCAGTGCGCGGTCGCGCCGGTTTCCGCCGCCATGGCGGCGATAAATTTAGCCTCCCGCAACAGCATATGTTCCGCCGCGTCGAGCAGTAAGCGACGCCGTTCCGCCGGGAGCGTATCGCGCCACTGTGGGAAGGCGCTGGCCGCGGCCTCGACGCAGCGTTTGCCGTCGGCGAGACTGGCGGCAGCGGCAACCGAAGCGACATCGTCTTGGGCCGGGTGGCGCCGGGTGAAGGTCCGACGGTCTTCGGCATCGTGCCACTGGCCATCAATGTACAGATTGCAGGTGATTGTCATGGGGATAACCTCTTGTTCTGCGGTCCCTCCAGTGTACCGGTCGCGGCTGATGGCGAGCGTGAGCGGGGCGGTTATCGCACATTTTTTTGCCGGAATTGTGCGTAGCTCACAACATCCCAATCGTGCCTGACGCAAAAAGCAGCGCGACGCCGATTAAACCAGCAAATTCAGCGCGATTGGCATAAGGTGATAGCCATTGATTATTTGCCGGTGGCGAGGGGCTGTGCTGTTATTACTGTTCTTATAATCAATAATCAGGACTTATAACCATGTCTACAGGGAAAACTACGCTGGCGCTGCTGCTGAGCGCGCTGTTGCCGGTCAGCGCCGCATGGGCAGCGGGCAATGATACGCTGGTCTATTGCTCAGAGGCCTCCCCAGAGTCTTTCAACCCGCAGATCGCCAGCTCCGGCCCGTCGTTCGTCGCCAGCTCGCAGGTGCTGTATAACCGCCTGGTCACTTTTGACCCGGTGAAGAACACGCCGATCCCGTCGCTGGCCACCGAGTGGCACGTCTCTGAGGATGGCAAGACCTGGACCTTCACGCTGCGTCAGGGGGTGAAGTTCAACAGCAATAAATTCTTCAAACCGACCCGCGATTTTAACGCCGACGACGTCCTGTTTTCCGTGCTGCGCCAGATGGATCCTCAGCATCCTTATCACAAGGTGTCGCAGGGGAACTATGAGTACTTCCACGACGTGGGCCTCGATAAGCTGATTAAGTCGGTGAAAAAGGTCGATGACTATCACGTCCAGTTCGTACTTAACGAGCCGAACGCGGCGTTTCTTGCCGACTGGGGAATGGACTTCGCCTCTATTCTGTCGGCGGAGTATGGCGAGGCGATGCTGAAGAAAGGGACGCCGGAAAACGTTGATAACTGGCCTGTCGGTACCGGACCCTATGCCCTGCAGCAGTATAAAGTGGATTCGCAAATCCGCTATATCGCCAATCCCCACTACTGGGAAGGCGAGGTGCCGACTAAGCACTTAATCTTTTCCATCACGCCAAACGTCGAGACACGCCTGGCGAAACTGCAGACTAACGAGTGCCAGATTATTCCTGCGCCTTCGCCGGTTCAGTTCCCGGTAATTAAGGGCAATAAAGATCTGGCGCTGCACGCCGTCGAGGCGCTGAACGTCGGCTACCTGGCGTTTAACACGGAGAAAAAACCGTTTGATAATGTGCTGGTGCGCCAGGCGTTAAACTATGCCACCGACAAGCAGGCGATCGTTAAGGCGGTGTTCCTCGATTCCGGTACGGTGGCGAAGTCACCGATCCCGTCCACCATGCTCGGGTATAAAAAAGACCTCCCGGACTACGACTACGATCCGCAGAAAGCGAAAGCGCTGCTCAAGCAGGCGGGTCTGGAGCAAGGGGCGGAAGTGACCCTGTGGTCGATGCCGGTTCAACGTCCGTACAACCCGAACTCAAAACGCATTGCTGAAATGATCCAAAATGACTGGGCGAAAGTCGGGGTGAAAGCGAAGATCGTCAGCTATGAGTGGGGCGAATACCTCGCCGGCATGCGTAAAGGTGAACACGATAGCGCGCTGTACGGTTGGATGTCGGACAATGGCGACCCGGACAACTTTGCCGGCACGCTGCTCAGCTGTGATAATATCCAGACCGGCTCTAACGCCGCCCGCTGGTGCGATAAGTCGTATGACGCGCTGGTGAAGAAAGCGCTGCTGGTGAGCGATCCGCAGGCGCGCGCCACGCTCTATGAACAGGCGCAAGAGATCTTCTACCAGCAGGCGCCGTGGATCACCCTGGCGACCGGCAAGACCTTCTATGCCACCCGCAGCAACGTCAGCGGCTACCGCGTGAGCATGATGGGCAGCGATTTTTCCAAAGCGAAGCTGAATTAAGCGAAAGGAGAACAGGATGGCACATCTGGATGAGGTTATCGTCAAAGTCGATGACACTATTGCTGAGGGGGTTATCGCTCATATGAATGAGCTGCTGATCGCCCTGAGCGATGACGCGCAACTCAGTCGTGAGGAGCGCTATACCCAGCAGCAGCGCCTGCGCACCGCTATCGCCCACCATGGCCGACAGCATCAGGAAGAGCAGGACGCGCGCCGCGAGCAGTTGACCAAAGGCGGCGCCATCCTCTGAAGAGGCGCTTAGAACTGGCGTCTGGCCACCAGCCAGGCGCCTACCACCAGCATCACCGCGCCGCATAATGGCCCGAGCAGCGCTCGCAGCGGTACGCCGTGGGCGCGAATTAAATCCATGATCAACCCGCCGACCAGCTGGCTGGCCACCAGTACCGCAATGGTGGTGGCCGCGCCGACGTTTTGATAGCCGCTGATGCTGGCAAAAACGAAAAAGGACCCCAGCAGGCCGGGGATCAGCGTCCACCACTTCACGCTCAGGGCCAGCTCCTGAAAGCCAGCGGCGCCCTGGCGCAGGAGCAACAGGGTCACGAAAATAACGATACCCACCAGCGAATTGAGCAGCATGGCGATGAGGATCGTCGACGCCGACTGGGTGATGCGCACCATCAGGGTGTTCTGTAGTACCAGGCCTACGCCGGCGGCCACCAGACAGGCGAGGGTGAGCGACGCATTCATGCCTTACCGTCCGGTTCCTGGCGCGCATCCAGCTGCAGCTGCATAAAGGTGAGATCCAGCCAGCGGCCAAATTTGGTTCCCACCTGCGGCATCTGCCCGGTGGTGATAAAGCCCAGCGTTTCATGCAGGTGCAGCGAGGCGTGGTTCTGCGACTCGATCCCGGCGACCATCACATGTTTATTCAGCCGCCGCGCTTCGGCGATCAGCGCAACCAGCAGTTTGCGGCCCAGGCCTTTCCCCTGATGGTCGGGGTGAACGTACACCGAATGCTCCACGGTGTGGCGAAAGCCGTCAAACGCGCGCCAGTCGCCAAAAGAGGAATAGCCGGTGATGACGCCGTTTTCCTCGCTCACCAGCACCGGAAAGCCGGCCAGCTGGCGGGCTTCAAACCACGCGATGCGGTTGTCGGTATCCACGGTTTTATCATTCCAGATAGCGGCGGTATGCACGACGGCGTGGTTATAGATCTCGGCGATCGCCGCGCAATCGTCTTTAATGGCTGGGCGGATGGACATAGCAAACCTCAGTTCTCGTACACTATAGTAGTACGTTATTATTACAATAATGAACGTCACGCTGTCATCCGTTTTCAGCAAAATATTGCTGATGGGCCAGGGTTTGCGCGGCCCAACGGGCGATTGTGTAATGCGGGCGCGCACACTATAGTGTTACGTTATGAATACTATAGAAGACAACCTCAATCAGCGCATCAGCGCGCGCATCCGCATCGAGCGCGAATCCCGCGGCTGGTCGCTGAACGACCTCGCCGAACGGGCCGGCGCCTCGCGGGCGATGATCCATAAGATCGAGCGCGGTGAAAGCAGTCCGACGGCCTCAATGCTGGGCCGCCTTTCCGGCGCCTTCGGCATCAGTATGTCGACGCTGATCGCCCGGGCGGAAATGCAGGAAGGCAAGCTGCTGCGTTTTGCCAGCCAGCCGGTGTGGCACGACCCGCAAAGCCACTATCTCCGTCGCCACGTCTCGCCGCGCAGCGATCTGCCCATTGACATGGTGCAGATCGAGCTGCCGCCCGGCAGCGATGTGCCGATGCCGGCCTCGTCCTACGCGCTGGCCCGCCAGCTGATCTGGCTGCAGCAGGGCGAACTGGTGTTCATGGAAGGGAATACCCGCCACGAGATGCAGACAGGGGACTGTCTGGAGCTCGGCCCGCCGAACGACTGCCGCTTTATCAATGAGTCCGCAGAGACCTGCATCTATCTGGTGGTGCGCCTTAATCAATCGCCATCCGGCTCTTAATGTTAAAGCGCATTGCGCATAAAGCAGCTAGCCTCAGTACTGTCTGCTAACAAGAGGAGTTTGCTATGACAGAACAACCGCAACGCCATCGCCGCTGGGTACTGGCTTCCCGTCCCCATGGTGAACCGACGGCAGAGCATTTCCGCCTGGAAGAGAGCGAGGTACCGACGCCAGGGCCGGGTCAGGTTCTGCTGCGTACCGTTTATTTATCGCTGGATCCCTATATGCGCGGGCGGATGAGCGACGCGCCGTCCTATTCACCGCCGGTGGCCATTGGCGCGGTGATGGTGGGCGGGACCGTGAGTCGCGTCGTGACCTCGCAGCATGATGATTTTCAACCAGGCGACTGGGTGCTTGGCTACAGCGGCTGGCAGGATTATGAGCTTTCCGACGGCAGCGGACTGGTGAAGCTGGGGGACAACCCGCAGCACCCGTCCTGGTCGCTGGGGGTTCTGGGGATGCCGGGCTTCACCGCCTACATGGGGTTGCTGGACATTGGCCAGCCGAAGGCGGGTGACACGCTGGTGGTCGCTGCGGCCACCGGGCCGGTGGGCGCCACGGTCGGACAGATCGGCAACATTAAGGGCTGCCGTACCGTCGGCATCGCCGGCGGCGCGGAGAAGTGTCGCTATGCGGTTGACACCTTAGGCTTTGATGTCTGCCTTGACCATCGCGCAGCGGACTTTGCCGAACAGCTGGCCCAGGCCTGCCCGCAGGGCATTGACGTCTACTACGAAAACGTTGGCGGCAAGGTGTTTGACGCGGTGCTGCCGCTGCTGAATACCGCGGCCCGGGTTCCGGTCTGCGGGCTGGTGAGCGGCTATAACGCCACCGGTCTGCCGGATGGGCCGGATCGTCTGCCGTTGCTGATGGCGACCATCCTCAAGAAACGCATCCGGATGCAGGGCTTTATTATCGGCCAGGATTACGGGCATCGGATCGCGGAATTCCAGCAGCAGATGGGGCGCTGGGTGCAGGAGGGAAAAATTAAATATCGCGAACAGCTGATTGATGGTCTGGAGCAGGCGCCGCAGGCGCTGATCGGTCTGTTGAAAGGCGAAAACTTTGGTAAGGTGGTGATCCGCGTGTCAGCGGACGACTAATACGCCGGGTCTAGCCTGAATGCGCCTCTCCCCCGGCCGGGAAGAGAGGCGCTGCTGCATATCAGGCGTAAAAGGCTAACCGCTGGGCGAGCAGATCGACAAAGGCTTCGCGGTCCACATCCAGCAGCAGGGTGGTATTGGGCGGATTGCCGGTCAGATGGTAGTAATCGACCACCGTCATCCCCTGGGTATATTTTCCTTCCGTTTCCACGCCGACCCAGCGCTCGATGGTGGTAAAGAGCTCCGGCTTGAGGAGCCAGGCGATGGTGCAAGGGTCGTGCAGCGGCGCGCCGTCGAAGCCCCACTTTTCATCCTTATGGTAGGCCATAAAGAAGTCGAGCAGTTCGGCGACGATAGTGGATACCGGATTGCCAATCTTGCGGAATCGCTCAATATCCGCAGGAAGGATCTGCGCCCGGTGGGTGACATCCAGGCCCGCCATTACCACCGGGATCCCCGACTGAAAGACCATCTCCGCAGCCTGCGGATCAACGTAGATATTAAACTCCGCCGCCGGCTGCCAGTTGCCCAGCCCCATGGCGCCCCCCATGATCACGATGCGGGCGATCTTCACGTGCAGCTCCGGATGGCTGGCGAGCAGCAACGCCACGTTAGTCTGCGGCCCGGTGGCCACCAGAGTCACCGGCTCCCGGCTTTCCCGCAGCACTCTGGCCATCAGCTCGACGGCGGTGCAGTTCTGCGGGGAAAAGGCCGGCTCCGGCAGGTTCGGTCCATCCAGTCCGCTTTCCCCGTGCACGTTATCGGCGATGATCAGATCGCGCATCAATGGCTTCCACGCGCCGCCGGCGACCGGAATATCCGCTCGGTTCAGCAGGGTCAGCATACGCAGCACGTTGCGCAGGGTCTTCTCCGGCGTCTGGTTGCCTGCGGAGGCGGTGACGGCTTTCACCTCCAGCTCCGGCGAGGCGAGGGCGAGGACCAGGGCGATCGCGTCATCATGTCCCGGATCGCAATCAATCATAATCGGCAGTGCCATAGCAGCTCCTTGTTGGCGTTGTTCTGTGACCAGACTAACGCTGCGGCGCGAGGCAGACGAGATAGTGTGCAGAATAGTGTGATGGCAAGCACGGTTGCAGCGGCAATCGCACGGTTAGTCGCGGCGGTCCTGCGTCATCAGGCCTCGCCTTGCGGTGGCGCAAGCTAGCGCCCGCCGCGGCGCGATAGAATAAAAATCGCTAATCCTTACGGATATTAATGGTTTGCTTTTCGGCGAGCGGATTCTTATCCTTAAGAAAACTCAAGAGGTTATTACGATGAAAGATGTAGTAGATAAATGCAGCACCAAAGGCTGCGCCATTGATGTCGGGACGATCATTGATAACGAGGACTGCGTCTACCGGGCTGAGAAATTATTCCCGAGCCGCGAGGAAGCGGAGTCAACCGTAGCCGCCGTTCGCGAGCGTGCCGCCGCGGCGGCGCCCGCCAGTGAACCGCCGCAGGTTGACTACACCCTCGCCGCCGCCGGCGACGAGGTGAAGCTCGATCTGTCCATCGCCTTTTCCTGCCAGGCGGAAAAGATCATTTTCGAATTGTCCCTGAGAAACCTGCTTTAATCAGCGTCCTGGGCGCCAGCGCCTGAGAATAACGACTTCGCCCGCGAATCCGCGGGCGAAGTCGAGCGTTACTCGAAGCGCCAGGCGAGGTTCAGTCCAATACCGTAGTTGCGTCCTGGCGCGGGCTCGTAGTAGCGTCCGTTGGACTCGTTAACGATGACGGACCCGACGTACTCGCGGTCAAACAGGTTGTCGACCCGGCCGAACAGATCCATATCCATCCTGCCATAGCTCCACTTATAGCCGGTCGTCAGGCCGACCACCGTCCAGGACGGGGCTTTGGCGGTGTTTTCGTCATTCGCCATGATGTCGCTCATGTAGCGAATATCGCTTCCGGCGTACCAGCCCTGCTCCGGCTGATAGCCGAAGGAGGCGTAGCCCATATTGCGCGCGATCCCCGGAATACGGTTACCGTTGCAGCTGGCGTCGCCGCAGACGTTGGTGCGATAGGTCGCGTCCAGCCAGGTCCAGGCCGCCTTCAGGCGCCAGCTCTCGCCAAACTGCTGATCCAGTCCCAGCTCCATGCCCTGACGACGGGTCTTGCCGGCGTTTTTATAGCTGGTGCGCCCGCCGCTGCTGCTGTCGACCACGATCTCATTATCGGTATCAGTCTGGAACAGGGCGGCGGTGAGCAGCCCATTGCCGATCCGCGTCTTGCTGCCGATCTCCACCGTGTCGTTGGTGGAGGGCTTCAGGCCGAAATTAAGGCCGCTCTGGTTATCTGAACGGTATGACAGTTCGTTGATGGTCGGTGTCTCGAAGCCGCGGCCGGCGGAGAGGTAGACGTTCCACGCGTCGGTCAGGGCATACTTCAGCGAGCCTGCGGGCAGCCATTTGTGATAGCTGGCATCGCCGCTGTCATCGCCATTGCCCGGCGTGATGTAGTAGTCATTCGAATCGAACCATACCGAGCTGTAGCGCACCCCGGCATCGAGCGAAAGTTTGTCGGTTAGCTGCCACTGGGTCTGCAGGTAAGGGTCGACGTTCCACATCAGGTTGCGTTCGTTACGACGCAGCGCGCCCTGTTCGCCATACTGCGGCGCGCCGTTGACCATCACAAAGTTTTCATAGCCTTTGCGGCGCTCGCTCATGTTCTCGTAGTCAAGACCGGCGGTCAGGGTGACCGGCACCAGCAGCTCCCCGCGATGGGTCAGCCGGGTATCGATCCCCTGGTAGTGGCGGGTGAGGTCAATCACCCCGCCGGCGTGGCTCGGCTTCAGCTGCGGCGCGCGCGGGATCGACTGGAACTGGGTGGTTTCGCGTTCCCCGGCGTACATCATGACGCTGAGATCGTCCTGGGCGCTCAGCTGGCGCTCATAGCGCAGACCTGCCTGGGTCTGCCGGGTATTTTTGCGGGTATTATACTGGTCGCCGCGCGGCGACTGGCGCGGGTTATCGCGCCATTCATCGGCGGTTAATCCGCCGGCGTCATTGGCTTTGATATCGACACTATTCAGCAGCAGAGTCAGCTTACTGACGTCGTTGATACGCACCCCCAGCCGGGCGTTGGCCAGATTTTTGCGCGCGCCGCTGTGATCGCGATAGCCGTGGGTGGTGAAGCGGTTAGTCGACACCGTGTAATCCACATCGCCCGCGTGGCTGCCGTCGCCAACGGCGCCGGTGGCTTTCATTCCATAGTGCCAGGTGCCAAAGCTGCCATAGTAGCTGCTGGCTTCCACGGTGGGCGGCTGGGTGCCGGTCTGGCTGGTGACGTTGATCACCCCGCCGGACGAGTTACCGTAGA
This sequence comes from Klebsiella sp. GG_Kp173, assembly GCF_040062415.1. Taxonomy (NCBI): domain Bacteria; kingdom Pseudomonadati; phylum Pseudomonadota; class Gammaproteobacteria; order Enterobacterales; family Enterobacteriaceae; genus Klebsiella; species Klebsiella sp. GG_Kp173. Next base: position 193,598 of record NZ_JBEAFZ010000086.1, on the reverse strand, counting down.
GGGCAGAGAAGGGGCCGCGCAGCACCTCAATGGTGTCGACGCTGCCGATATCGATATTGGACGTCTGCCCCTGGCCGTCGGGCATGGTCGCCGGAATGCCGTCCACATAGATGCGCAGCCCGCGCACGCCGTAGGTGGAGCGGGAGCCAAAGCCGCGAATCGACAGCTGCAGATCCTGGGCATAGTTTTGCCGGTTCTGCACCTGCAGGCCCGGCACGGCGCCTAGCGATTCAGAAAGGTTGACGCGCGGCGCGGCCTGGCGCATCTCATCCCCATTGACCACGCTGACGGCGGCGGGGGTATCCAGTTCAGAAACGGTGGTTGGCGCAGCGGTCACCACCATGGTTTGTTCATCGGCGGCCTGGGCGGCGGCGATGAGCGGCAGCAGCAGCGCCGGCAAGGCCGCATGTCGCACGGATAGGATTTTCATCGATAGTACTCGGGAGACGAACCAAATGGAACATATGTATATATGTTACCCCGTTTGTAAAATATTTGAAAATTATTAACTGCCGTTGGTTAACGGATAGTGCTCAAGGCTGACGAATTTACCGAACAACAACAATTAGCGCTCCACTTTAATAAGAATAATGATTACTATTCTCATTCAAAATAAGGTAGAGCCATGACTTTGCCGCCGGAAGCGATGTCGGGTCAGCACATACAGGTTTATCAAAGGGAGTCGTCATGTCATTACGTCAGTTTGCCGCGCCGCGTCTGCGCCATTCACTGTTATTCACTTCTCTGCTGCTGGCAGGCAGCTTTAGCGCCCACGCCGCGGAAGAGATGCTGCGCAAGGCCGTCGGGAAAGGGGCCTACGAAATGGCCTACAGCCAGCAGGAGAACGCGCTATGGGTTGCCACTTCGCAGAGTCGTTCGCTGGACAAGGGCGGGATTGTGTATCGTCTTGACCCCACCACCCTCGACGTGACGCAGATTATTCACAACGATCTGAAGCCGTTCGGCGCCGCTATCAACCATGCCACCGGTACGCTGTGGTTTGGCAATACCGTTGACAGCACCGTCACCGCCATTGACGCCAAAACCGGCGCCGTGAAGGGGCGACTGGTGCTGGACGAGCGTCAGCGCAGTGAAACCGTGCGCCCGCTGCAGCCGCGCGAGCTGGCGGTCAATGAGCAAACCAACACCGTCTACATTACCGGTCTGGGCAAAGAGAGCGTGATTTGGGTGGTGGACGGCGCTACCCTGAAGCTGAAAACGACCATTACTGGCACCGGGGCAATGGCGACGGGCCTGGCGATCGACCCGCAGGCTAAGCGTCTCTATACCACCAACGCCGACGGCGAACTGCTGACCATCGACAGCGAGAACAACACCATTGTGTCGCGCAAAAAATTGCTGGATGACGGCAAGGCGCATTTCTACCTTAACCTGAGCCTCGATACCGCCGGCCACCGCGCCTTTATTACCGACAGCAAGCAGCCGGAAGTGCTGGTGGTCGATACCCGCGACGGCAAGGTGCTGGAGAAAATCGCCGCGCCGGAATCGCTGGCGGTGCTGTTCAACCCCACCCGCAACGAAGCCTATGTGACGCATCGTAAAGCGGGGGAGGTGAGCGTTATCGACGGCAAGAGTTATAAGGTGGTGAAGACCTTTAAAACGCCGACCCATCCCAACAGCCTGGCGCTCTCTGATGACGGCAAAACGCTGTACGTCAGCGTGAAACAAGCTTCCAGCCGTGAGAAAGAGGCCACCGCCCCGGACGATGTGATCCGCATCGCGCTGTAAGGTCCCCGGGCGCGACGACCACTGCCACCGGAGGTCGCGCCCGGCATCACACCCTCTGTTACAAACGCGTATTGGCCTGATAAACCAGATGGTTATACACTTACCCCTTTCCCGCCTCGCGCGGGCAGTGGTAATCAGTGGAGATAAAATGAAAAAGCCATTTATGGTGATTTGCGCCGGCGCGATGCTGGCCTTGATGGCAGGCTGTTCGTCCAACTACGTTATGACCACCAAAAGCGGTCAGACGATCGTGACTCACGGCAAGCCGCAGCTGGATAAAGAAACGGGGATGACCAGCTATATCGATGAGTCTGGTAATAAGCGGGAAATTAACAGCAGCGACGTGTCGCAGTTGGTTGAGGATAACTAAGTCCTGACCTCCCGGTTTGCCCGCGATGGACAAACCGGGAGTCCTGCCATTTACTGCTTGAGCGTCGGCGCTGTGCTGTGAATCGCATGCACGCGCTTACGCACGCCAAACCAGCCCGCCACCAACAGCACCGCCAGCAACGGGATGGAGCCAATGGTATAGGTGCCGTTCGGATAATCGAAGGCCATCAGCACCAGCACGCTAAACAGGAACAGCAGCGTCAGCCACGAGGTGAACGGCGCCCCCGGCATTCTGAAGCTCACCTGAGCCGCTTTCCCTTCCTTAATCGCTTTGCGCAGACGCATCTGACACACCACGATAAAGCCCCAGGAAGCAATGATCCCCAGCGAAGCGACGTTGAGGACGATCTCAAACACCTGCGACGGCACCAGATAGTTGAGGAACACCCCGACCACGTACACCGCCAGCGTCGCCAGGATCCCGGCGTAAGGGACGTGGTGACGGCTCATCTTCGACATGAACTTCGGCGCGGAGCCCCCCATCGACATGGAGCGCAGAATACGTCCGGTGCTGTAGAGGCCGGAGTTAAGGCTGGAGAGGGCGGCGGTTAATACCACGATATTCATCACGCTGCCGATGTACGGCACGCCCAGTTTTGAGAAGAAGGTAACAAACGGGCTCTGTCCCGCCTGGTAGGCGTTCCACGGCAGCAGCAGCACCAGCAGCACCACCGACCCAACGTAAAACAGGCCGATACGCCAGATCACGCTGTTGATGGCCTTCGGCACCATCCTCTCCGGATCTTTACACTCACCGGCCGCGGTGCCCACCAGCTCAATGGAGGCGAAGGCGAAGACCACGCCCTGCACCAGCACCAGCGCCGGCAGGAGGCCGTGCGGGAAGAAGCCGCCGTTATCGGTGATCAGGTGGAAGCCTGTGGCATTACCGTCCAGCGGCTTACCGGAGCCGAGGAAAATGGTACCGACCACGAGAAACGCGACGATCGCCAGTACTTTGACCAGTGCGAACCAGAACTCCATCTCGGCGAACCACTTCACGCCAATCATGTTCATGGTGCCAACGATGGCGAGCGCGCCAAGGGCGAAGACCCACTGCGGCACATCGCCAAAGGCGCCCCAGTAGTGCATATACAGCGCCACGGCGGTGATATCGACGATCCCGGTCATCGCCCAGTTAACGAAGTACATCCAGCCGGCCACGTAGGCGGCTTTTTCACCGAGGAATTCCCTGGCATAAGAGACGAAGCTTCCGCTCGAGGGGCGGTGGAGAACCAGTTCGCCGAGCGCGCGAAGAATAAAGAAAGAGAAGATGCCGCAGACCAGATAGACCAGTGCGAGCGCTGGCCCTGCCATTTGTAAACGTGCCCCGGCGCCGAGGAACAAACCGGTACCGATGGCGCCGCCGATGGCAATCATCTGTACCTGACGGTTGCCCATCGCTTTGTGATAACCCGCTTCGTGTGAGTTGAGCCAGTGGCGTTTTGCAGCATGGTGCTCCGCTGCAGTGTCGTGTTTCGTATTCATTGATGTATCAGTTTCCTGTCAATGCCCATGTTTGCAGCCGGTGTGGAGGACGGCTGGCACATTATGCTGGCTTTCTCATCATTCTGACGTAGGAGATAAGCTCAGACATGGCGCTGAATCCTACACGTAACCTAATAGTTACGCACCTAAAACATTTACCGATAGCATTTGACAGATTTATCAATGAGATCAGCGTCGCAGAGTTTCCCGCAACAGAATGAAAGCGCTGGTATGTTGGCGTCGACTGGGGTAATAGCGAGGCTGTCCGGGGACGGCGTGGGGCCAGTTCGCCTGCTGGCGCATTCGTTGGTCACAGGCGATAGCCAGCTGTTCGCCGAGTCGCAGCCCAGCGTTTAACCGGTCATCGACGACCACCGTTTGGCCATTATCATCAGTGCTTTTGATGTTAATATCCGGATATTCCAGCATAAATGGCTTCAGCGTCAGTCACGGCGGGGATGCGCAGACGGGAGAAGCATGACGCCTGCCTGCCGAAGAGCAGAATGAACAGAGCGGTTAAGCCTTAGTGTTTAATTCATTCTGGCGGCGCAGGTATTGTAAGATGCAAGATCAGACCCATAGCGCCAGGCGACCCCACACAATGACCCCCTTACAGTTTCATAAATATCACGGACTGGGTAATGATTACCTGGTATGCCATCGCGCCGTTGCCGACCAGCTGAGCAACGAGCATATTCGAATTCTGTGCCATCGCCACTATGGCGTTGGTTCCGATGGTCTGCTGATCGACAGCGGCGATCAAACCCATCCCACGCTGCGTATAATCAATCCGGACGGCTCCGAGGCGGAGAAAAGCGGTAATGGGCTACGGATCTATGCGCGCTATCTGTTTGATATCGGTCGCGTCGGCCATGAGCCTTTTTTAGTGCACACGGCGGGCGGAGATGTCTATTGCACCGTGGAGAGTGATTTTCATCAGATTAGCGTGGATATGGGGCGGGCGAATTTCAATCCGGCGGCGTTACCCGCCTTAGTGAATTTGCCCGAGGCGGTGAATTATCCGTTGACGCTGGCGGATGAAACCCTGTCCGTCGTGCTGGTCTCCATGGGCAATCCCCACTGCGTTGTCCTCGTGGATAAGCTCGACCTGGAACAGGTTCATCGTTTAGGACCGCAAATTGAACATCATGCCTTATTCCCCAAACGCTGCAATGTACAGTTCGTGGAAATTGTCGAGCGCCATACCCTGAAGATTGGTATCTGGGAGCGGGGCGCCGGGTTTACGATGGCCTCCGGGAGCAGCAGCTGCGCGGCAGCCAGCGCCATGCGCCGGTTAGGGAAGGTGGACGATCGGGTGGATGTCAACATGCCAGGCGGCCAGCTGTGCATCACCTTCGGCGCGGATTTTCAGGTGAATATGCGCGGTCCGGTGCATAAGATCGCCAGCCTGACGCTGGATAAAGACTGCTTTGACGGCGGCGGCGTCATCTTCAATGACGAAGCATGACAGAGGGAGCGGTAAGCCTGACATTAAGCTCCTTCAGGATCCGCCGACGCCCCGTTTGCCACACAAACTATGGTGGTATGTTCCCACCAGACATTGTGCTTAATGTCGGTGGCAAGGACGGTAAATCGCGCCTGCTGGATCTCATTCATTAAATCCGGGAGGGGTTTAAGCGTACGCCAGGGCTGCCCCTCTTTCAGGAGATGATGCTTGATGGGATCGTAAGTGGCGAGGTCTTCTGCGTAACGCGGGAGCTCGCACATCGAGCAGACACCAGCCGGCCAGCGGGTTGAAGTCATCTTCTCGCCCCGTCAGAGCCTGGCTCCGCTCTCTGGTGCCTTGCCTGCGAGTAGCGCATAATGGCAACCTTTCCAATTCGTTACGGGCAGGAAAGCCGGTATGTTGAAGAAATTGTGTTTATTAACCCTTATCTCTGCCTTGGGCGCGGGCTGCGCACCGTTACAGCCCTCCGGCTGTCATAAAACGACCGCGACGGGAAGCTGTGGCTCTGGCCGCTGGGACGATCGGGATGAGTGGGGCGCCCAGGCGCGGGCCATCAGGGCCGCGATACTAGCCCAGATGGATACCCCCGAGCGCTGGCAGGGTAAGAAATGCAGGTTGCATTTAGCCTTTGCGCAGGATGGCACGGTTTTACATGTCTCGACCAGCAACGGTAACAAAGCCTATTGTGACGAGTTAGCTGCTGCTGCCAGGAAGGCCACGTTCCCGCCTTTTAACAACCCCGATGTCTTCCGGGATTTTCAGCAGTCCGGCTTTGATATGCAGGGTTAAATTGACTGTCTGGTCGGCTTTTGCCGGCTGGAAAAGCCTGGCGACACCGCGTGTGCGTGGCTGACCGTGGTTGCCGGGGAATCTCACCACTTTTTTCATTGCGCTTGCTGTCGTCAGCGGCTGTTACACATTGCCTTTTCTCATCCGGGCAAAGGCGGCGAACAACGGGAATGGCTATCAGGGAGAAACAGAGATGAACATCAACGTGGTCGGCACCAGCGGCTCAGGCAAATCCACTCTGGCCCGGCGCCTGGCGCACCGGCTGGGACTACCCTGGATCGAGCTCGATCGCCTGTACTGGCGGCCGAACTGGCAGGGCACGCCGGATGAGGCGTTTTTCGCCGCTATTGCCGCCGCTACGGCCTCGCCGGGCTGGGTGCTGGATGGCAATTACAATCGCAGCCGCAGCGTCAAATGGCGCGAGGTGGATCTGGTGATCTGGGTCGACTATAGCCTCTGGCGCACGCTGCGCCAGGCGGTGTGGCGGGCGACGAGCCGGGCGTGGCGGCATCAGGAGCTGTGGCCGGGCACCGGCAACCGCGAGAGCTTTCGCCGTTCGTTTTGCAGCCGGGAATCCATCATCCTCTGGACGCTGAAAACCTGGCGGCAGAATCGCCGACGCTATCTGGCCGACATGCAGGATCCGCAATATCGGCATATTCGCTTCGTCCGGGTGCGCAGTCCGCGGCAGGCTGAGGCGCTGCTCCGCGAGCTGGAAGCGCATCGGCCAGGCGGGCATATCTAATTTTCAGCAGTACACATGTGAATTAATTGTTTCTCAATAGTTAGCTGAGATTTTAATAATGCAGGCACGTACTTTCATATGAGCCTGCGAAATGTCTTATCGAATCAGTATCCTGGATAAAAGTCCGCTTGCCGCCGGGGAAACCGCCGCGCAGGCGCTGGCGCGTACATTAACGCTGGCGCAACACGCCGAAGCCTGGGGCTATCACCGCTTCTGGGTCGCCGAACACCACAATACCGATCAGCTGGCGAGCCCCTCTCCGGAGCTGGTTATCGCCTGGCTGCTGGGCCACACCCGGCGCATTCGTCTTGGGTCCGGCGGCGTCATGCTCCAGCACTACAGCCCCTATAAAGTCGCGGAAAACTTTAACCTGCTGGCCGCCCTCGCGCCGGGTCGCATCGATCTCGGGGTGGGCAAGGCGCCTGGCGGCCTGCCGCTCTCCACCCGCGCCCTGCAGCAGGGCCTGCATCAGGAGGAGAAAGGCACCTTTGCCGATCAGCTGGCGCAGCTGGATAACTGGCTGTCACTGACTGAGCCAGGGGGAGAGGAGAGCCTGCGCGCCACGCCGATCCCGCCGCGCCGGGCCGACGGATTTCTGCTCGGCGCCAGCCTGGAGAGTGCGGAACTGGCCGCCCGTCTTGACTGGAACTTCGTGTTTGCGGCCCATCTCAATGGCGACAGCGCGCTGCGCCGCACGGTGATCAACCGTTGGCGCGAGCTCAGCCCGCGTGAGGCGATCGTCGCCGTGCAGGTGGTGGTGGCTGACGATCCGGCCACCGCCGCTGCGCTGGCGCAGCAGGTCGAGGTGTGGGGCGTCGAGCTGGAGAACGGCCAGCGGGTGACCGTCGGCAGTGAGGCTCAGGCCGTCGCCTTTGCCCGCCAGGCTGGCAGCCGGCCGACACGCATCCACCGCCGCGAATCTTCACTGATCTCCGGTACTCCCGAACAGGTGAAAGCCCGGCTGGACGCGCTGCAGGCGGAAGATCGGCTGGATGAACTCATCATTGATACCCCCATTAGCGACGGGCCTGCGCGCCTGCGCTCCCTGCGCCTGCTGGCGCAGGCTCACTACGGCAAGGAGGTGCTGAATGTCCTTTGAACAACAACTGATTAGCTGGCGGCGCGAGCTGCATCAGAACCCGGAGCTCTCCCTGCAGGAGGTGGCCACCACCGCGCGGATCCGCGACTGGCTGCAGAGCGGCGGGCTGACCCTGCTGCCCTACGATCTGAAAACCGGGCTGGTCGCCGAAGTCGGCAGCGGCGACAAGGTGATTGCCCTGCGGGCGGATATCGATGCGTTGCCCATCGAGGAGGCGACCGGTCTGCCTTACCGCTCGCAGAATCAGGGGGTGATGCATGCCTGCGGCCACGATATTCATACCAGCGTGATGCTGGGGGCGGCGCTGCTGCTGAAGGATCGGGAAGCGGAACTCCCGGGGCGGGTGCGGATCCTGTTCCAGCCGGCGGAAGAAAACTTTGGTGGAGCGAAAACCCTGATCCGCGCCGGGGCGCTGGAGGACGTCTCGGCGATCTTTGGCATGCATAATGAACCCGGCCTGCCGGTGGGCGAATTCGCCACCCGCGGCGGCGCGTTCTACGCCAACGTCGACCGCTTCGTCTTCAAAGTGACCGGGAAGGGGGCGCACGCCGCACGCCCCCACGAGGGAAAGGATGCGATCCTGCTGGCCAGCCAGCTGGTGACGGTGCTGCAGAGCGTAGCCAGCCGGGAAGTGAACACCCTCGACTCGGTGGTGCTCAGCGTGACGCGGATCCAGGGAGGCAATACCTGGAACGTGCTGCCGGAGAGCGTCGAACTGGAGGGGACGCTGCGCACCCACAGCAGTGAAGTGCAACAGCGTGTCAAAGCCCGGGTCAGCGAGATTGCGGCCGGTTTCGCCAGCGCTTTTGGCGCGCAGATTGACGTCTTCTGGTACGCCGGCCCGACGGCGCTGGTCAACGACGCCCGCTGGGCCGACTTCGCCAGCGAGGTGGCAGCTCAGGCCGGGTATCGCACTCACCACGCCGATCTGCATCTCGGTGGCGAAGATTTTGCGGTCTATCTTCAGCATATTCCCGGGGCGTTCGTCAGCATCGGCAGCGCCAGCGAATATGGTCTGCACCATCCGGCATTTAATCCGGATGAACGGCTGATTGCGCCCGCGGCGCATTATTTCGCCCGGCTCGCAGAAGAAGCGTTACAACACATTTAATGGATGGCAGGGGAAGGGGTAGCTATGTCTGAAAATCGACAATTGCGTCTGGGAACCATATTACATGGTGCATCGGGAAATATGTCCGCATGGCGTCATCCGGCGGCCCAGGCCGACGCCAGTATTAATTTTGATTTTGTTACAGAGACGGCGTTAAAAGCGGAAGCGGGTAAGCTGGATTTTATTTTTGTCGCCGACGGTTTATATATTAATGAAAAATCGATTCCCCATTTTTTAAATCGCTTCGAGCCCTTAACGGTGCTTTCCGCGCTGGCCGCGGTTACCCGGCGGCTGGGGCTGGTGGGGACTTTATCCACTTCGTACAGCGAGCCGTTTACCACCGCCCGACAGTTCGCCAGCCTTGACCATTTAAGCCAGGGACGGGCAGGCTGGAACGTGGTCACTTCGCCGCTGGAAGGGTCGGCGAAAAACTTCTCCCGGGCCCAGCATCCGGATCATGCGCTGCGCTATCGCATTGCCGATGAATATCTGCAGGTGGTGAAAGGCTTATGGGATTCATGGGAAGAGGACGCCTTTGTGCGCAATAAGGAGACTGGCCAGTTCTTTGATAAAAATAAACTGCATACGCTCGATCACCATGGCGATTTCTTTAAAGTGGCCGGGCCGCTAAATATTGCCCGCACGCCACAGGGACGGCCGATTATTTTCCAGGCTGGCGCGTCGGACGACGGCAAGAAATTAGCCGCACGCCACGCCGATGCCATTTTTACCCATCAGGAATCGCTGGCCGAGGCGCAGGCATTTTATCAGGATGTCAAAAGCCAACTCAGCGCATATCAGCGCACCCCGGACCAACTGCATATCTTCCAGGGCGTCAGCGTCATCGTCGGGGATGACGCCGAGGATGCGGAACGTCAGTACCAGACTACCGCGGCGCTGGTTTCCATCGAGGATGCGCTGAACTATCTTGGGCGCTATTTCGAACACCATGATTTTTCGCAGTACCCGCTTGATGAACCGTTCCCGGATATTGGCGACCTGGGACAAAACAGCTTCCGCAGCACCACCGACGAGATTAAACGTCACGCCCGCGAGCGGGGATTAACCCTGCGTCAGGTGGCCCTGGAGGCCGCGAGCCCACGTCCGCGCTTTACCGGCACCGCCAGCGATGTCGCCGATGGCCTGCAATTGTGGTTCGAACAGCGCGCGGCGGACGGTTTCATCATTCAGGGCGGCACGCCGGAAACCTTCCCGCGCTTTGTTGACGAGGTGGTGCCTCTGTTACAGGCGCGCGGTCTGTTCCGTCGCGACTATCCGGGCACCACCCTGCGGGAAAGTCTGGGCCTGGCGCTACCCGCTAATCAATTCCAAAAATAAGAAAAGAGAATCACGCTATGCAGAAAACAACACTCTTGCTGGCCGTCGCGTTGGCATTTAGCGCCTCGTCGTGGGCACAGGACGTCAAGATCAATGGCACCGGGGTAAGCCTGGAGGCCAACAAAACGCCGATTCACACAGCGAAAAACCCGCAGGCCATTGCCCTGTTGCCGAAAGATCTGCATCTGGCGGTGCCGGGTAAATTCACCGTCGCGGTGGCGGCCCTGAACTCACCGCCGCTGACGGTCTTCGCCGATGACAACAAAACCCTGCTCGGCAGCGAGGCGGATATCGCCCGGCTGGTGGCGGAGAGTCTCGGGCTGGAGGTGAACGTAGTTCCCACCTCCTGGGAAGACTGGCCGCTGGGAGTCACCTCCGGCAAATATGATGCCGCGATCAGCAATATTACCGTCACCAAAGAGCGAAAAGAGAAGTTCGATTTCGCCACCTACCGCAAAGACTCGCTGGGCTTCTACGTCAAAAGCACCAGTCCGCTGAGCAAGATTGACAAGGCGGAAGACATCGCCGGGCTGAAGATTATCGTTGGCTCCGGTACCAACCAGGAGGCGATCCTGCTGGCGTGGAACGCGGAGAACGTCAAAAAAGGGCTAAAACCGTTTACCCCGGTCTACACCAAGGATGATGCCGCCCAGACGCTGGCGCTGCAGACCGGGCGAGCCGATGCCTTTTTCGGCCCCAACGTGATTGGCGCGTGGAAGGCGGCGCTGACCGGCAAAACCAAACTGGTGGGCAGCGTTGACGGCGGCTGGCCGAAAGCGGCGCATATCGCGGTAACGCTGAAAAAAGACAGCGGGCTGGTGAATGCCGTCCAGGCGGCGCTGAACGGCGCTATCGCCAGCGGGGACTACGCCAAAGTGCTTAACCGCTGGGGAGAAGGGGTAGAAAGCATACCGCAATCGGAAATCAACCCGCCCGGGCTGGGCGACTGACAGGAGGCGCGATGAGCGAAGCATTCCGCGATATTTCTCCGGACGCCCCGGAGCTGCAGCCGATTATTAGCGGGCTGTTTGCTGAATACGCCGCCCGCTATGGCGACTATTTTTCCCGCGATGCGGAAGTGGAGTTGAACGAGTGGTATTTGCCGCCGCAGGGGCTGTTTATCGTCCTTGAGCGTGAGGGCGAAATTATCGCCACCGGCGCTTATAAACCGAAAGATCGCCACACCGCGGAGATCAAACGTATCTGGACGCACCGCCGTCTGCGCCAGCAGGGGCTGGCGGCGAAAGTGGTTCAGGAGCTGGAGCGGCGGGCGGTGCTGGCCGGGTACAGCCATATCTACCTGACCACCGGCTTCCGCCAGCCGGAGGCGGTAAAGCTCTATCTCAGCCAGGGGTATGAGGCGCAGTTTGACCTCGCGCGAGACCCGGAAGAGTACAGTCAGCCGCCTTACGATGGCCGGCTGCGGTTCACTAAAGCGCTGGCGGTGAGCGCCTTTAGCCACAGCGCCTGAGGAGGCATTATGCATACATCTGAAACGATCAAAGTGGTGCCGGCGCGCTATCCGCTGCGGGTGGTGGGAGCCCTGGTGGCCCTGCTGGTGCTGGCGGTAGTGATCCAGTCGGTGGCCTTCAACCCGCGCTGGGAGTGGGGCGTCTTCGCCCGCTGGTTCTTTGACCCGGTGATCCTCGAAGGGCTGGGACAAACCCTGCTTCTGACCCTGCTCGGCACGGTGCTGAGCGTGATCTTCGGCGGCCTGCTGGCGCTGGCCCGCTTGTCCTCATCCTGGCTGCTCAGCAGCCTCGCCTGGAGCTATATCTGGCTGTTTCGCTCGCTGCCGCTGATTGTAGTGCTGATCATTCTCTACAACTTCTCCTATCTTTACGACACCCTGTCGCTGGGGATCCCGTTTACCGGCGTCACCTGGGCCAGCTACCAGACGATAAACGTGCTGGGGCAATTCTCCACGGCGGTGGTGGGCCTGACCCTGGTGCAGAGCGCCTATACCGCGGAGATTATTCGCGGCGGCTTCCTCGGCGTTGACCATGGGCAGTATGAGGCCGCTGCCGCGCTGGGGCTGCCCGCCTGGCGACGCACGCTGCGCATTATTTTGCCGCAGGCGCTGCGCACCATTCTGCCATCCGGCTTCAATGAGATCATCAGTCTGGCGAAAGGAACGGCGATGGTGTATGTCCTGGCGATGCCGGAGCTGTTCTACACCATCCAGATGATCTACAACCGTACCCAGGAGGTGATCCCGCTGTTGATGGTCGGCGCCGCCTGGTATCTGGCGATCACCAGCGTTCTCTCCGCCATTCAGTACCTGGTGGAACGTGGCCTGGCGCGCAGCGAGCGCCGCTCGGCGGTGAACAGCGCCCGCAGCAGCCGTCTGAATCAACCCGCACGTCAACCACAGCCCCAGGAGGCCGTCCATGCCCAGCTCTCGTAATGGCCATATTTCTATCACCGGCGTCAGCAAATACTATGGCCGCCACAAAGCGCTGGACGATGTGTCCTTGGAGATACCTCCGGGCACGGTGACGGTGATCCTCGGCCCTTCCGGTTCGGGCAAGTCCACGCTGCTGCGCACCATTAATCACCTCGAGCGCGTTGATGAGGGGTTTATTCAGATTGATGGCGACTATATCGGCTATCGCCGCAAAGGCGACAAGCTGTATGAGATGAAAGAGAAGGAGATCCTCCGCCAGCGGATCAACGTCGGCTACGTGTTTCAGAACTTTAACCTGTTTCCGCACCTGACGGTGCTGGAGAACCTGATTGAGGCGCCGATCGCCCACAAGCAGGTCACGCGCAAAGAGGCCATTGCCCGCGCCTGGGAACTGCTGGACGTTGTCGGACTGCGCAATAAAGCCGACGCCTGGTCGCGGCATCTCTCCGGCGGCCAGCAGCAGCGTATCGCGATTGCCCGGGCGCTGGCACTGGACCCGCGGGTGATCCTGTTTGATGAGCCCACCTCGGCGCTGGATCCCGAGCTGGTGGGCGAGGTACTGGATGTCATCAAGAAGCTGGCGCGCTCCGGTACCACCCTGGTGGTGGTGACCCACGAGGTAGGCTTTGCCCGCGAGGTGGCCGACCAGGTGGTGTTTATGGTCGACGGCAGGATCGTCGAGCAGGGCAGCAGCGACGAGGTGCTCAACCATCCGCAGCATCCGCGTACCCGACAGTTTTTATCCAGGGTACTGCCGTCATGAACAGAGCGCTAATGACCCTTGTTCTCAGCGCTTTTGCCATGAGCGCTCACGCGGCGCTGGATCTGCGTGCCAATGAGCAGCCATTGCCGGTCACCCGCGACCCGCAGGCGATAGCTAAAATTCCGCCGGGCTATCGCTTCGTCGAGCCGGGGACGCTGACGGTGGCGATCTCGGCGCTCAATTCGCCGCCGCTGGCGCTGCTGGCCAGCGACAACCGCACGCGGATCGGCAGCGACCCGGATATGGCCCGCCTGCTGGCCGGAAGCCTTGGCCTGAAACTCAGGCTGGTGCCCACCGCGTGGGAGGACTGGCCGCTGGGCATCGCCTCCGGCCGCTACGATGTGGCGCTGATCAATATCGCGGTAACCGAGAAGCGCAAAGAGAAGTTCGATTTCGCCACCTACCGGGTGGACTCCCTGGCCTTCTCAGTGAAATCCACCAGCGACATCGCCGCAGTAAACGGACCCGCAGACCTCGCCGGGCGCAAAGTGATCGTCGGGTCTGGCACCAACCAGGAGCGGATCCTGCTGGGCTGGAATGAGGACAACCGGGCCGCCGGGCGGCCGCCGGCCCAGCCGGTCTACCTGACCGATGATGCCTCCGGCAACCTCTATATCCAGTCCGGGCGGGCGGATATCTTTTTCGGTCCGCAGTCGGTGGCCGCCTATAAAGCGGCCCTTAATGGCCAGACCCGGGTGGTAGGCCTGGGGCCGAAAAAAGCGTGGGTGGCGACGACCACTAAAAAAGGTAACGGTTTGGTCTTTGCCCTGCAGGCAGCCCTCGATGGGGCGATCGCCCGCGGTGAATATCAGCAGGTGCTGGCGCGCTGGGGAGAGCAGGGCGAAGCGGTGGCGCAGTCGGTGGTCAACCCGCCGGGGATCACCTACTAACCACCCGGGCCATGGTATGCCGGTTGGGTGAGCGGTAATTTTCTGCCTACACTTAGGCTTTATCCTGGAGGCAGACCATGATTACCGTTTATGGCGTGCCGGGATGGGGCTCGACGATTAGCGAGCTGATGCTCTCCCTGGCCGATATTCCCTACGAGGTGGTTGACGTGGAGGGCTTTGACCAGCCCGGTCCGGCGCGCGAGCGTCTGCGGCAGATTAATCCGCTGTGCCAGGTGCCCACCCTGAGGCTGGCCGATGGGAGCATCATGACCGAAACCGCCGCCATCGCGCTGATGATCCTCGATCAGCGTCCCGATCTGGCCCCCGCGCCGGGGACGCCGCAGCGTCAACAGTTCCAGCGTCTGCTGGTCTGGCTGGTGGCCAACGTCTATCCCACCTTTACCTATGCCGATTACCCGGAACGCTGGGCGCCCGCCGCCGCGGAGCAACTGGTGGAGAATTGTCGCCAGTACCGGAAAAATCTCTATCTCTGGTTCGAACAGCAGCTGGCCGCCGGGCCGTGGGCGCTGGGCGCGTCGGTAACGTTGCTGGATTGCTATATCGCGGCGATGTACAGCTGGGGGCCGCGACAGGCGTGGTTTGACGACCACGCGCCAAAATTCGCCGCCGTCGCCCGGGCGGTCTGTCAGCGACCGGAGCTGGCCGTGGCGCTACGCCGTAACAAGCTGATTTAACGCACGCGATGGCAACCAGAACGGCCATTCTGTGGTAGCGTTATGGCTCTGACCACAAGGAGTCTTTGCTATGCCGCATGTAGATATTAAATGTTTTCCCCGTGAACTGACTGACGAACAAAAAACCGCGCTGGCCGCCGACATCACAGAGGTGCTGATCCGCCATCTGAACAGCAAAGAGAGCGCCGTCAGCGTCGCGCTGACTCAGGTTGAGCCGGACGCGTGGCAGGCGGTGTGGGACAGTGAGATCGCCCCGCAGATGGCGCAGCTGATAAAGAAGCCGGGTTATAGCATGTAATTGTCACTGGCGGGCATGATGCCCGCCAGTGACGCTCGGTCAGAACCAAATCTCCGTCTGCACGCCGAAGTTCCATGTCCCGCCAGCGGTAAAGCCTTTGCTGCCGAAATCATCGTTGATCGCATAACGATCCAGGTCTTTATCCCAGTTCATCCACGTGACAAAGAAACGTATCTCCGGCCGCGCTTTGATATCAAACACATCGCCCACTTTAAAGGTGGGGGCGAAGGTCAGCTTGTAGAAATCACCGCGCACCGCCTGATACTGATAAACGTTGTCATTATAGCGATAGCTGCGCCCGTTCGGATTGAGATCCATATACTGCCACGAGGCCTCATACAGCAGGGCGAAGTGAGCGGAGATCCCTTGCGATACCCGCAGGTTAAACGTCGCCCAGTCGTAGCGGTCGCCGTCGCGATAGCGGTCTTCGCTGTGCTGGGCTATCACCGACGGCGCCAGCTGCCAGTTTTTCCCCAGCGGCAGGATCCCGTACGACGCAAAGCGCAGGGAGGCCGCGTTCTCGGTCAGGTCGCCATCGCTCCCCGGCTGACGCGCTTCGGCGCCCAGCCCGACGCCGTACTGCAGGGCGCTTTCCGACACCCCCGGCGCCAGGCCGTAGAACTGCTGTTTGTCGTGGAGGGCCAGCATCGCGTAGTAGCCGTTTTTGGCGGTGTTATCGCTGCGCAGGGCATAGCTCCCGGTGGTCGAGGTATTATCTTTCAGGTCATCGTTGCCCTGGGCGGTCATCACCGTGGTCATCAGCTGCCAGTTGCCGTAAAAATGGTTTGCGGTGAACAGCAGATTCTGGATGTCATTATCCGCGTAATTATCGCTGCCAAGGTCGCCGAAGTTACGCGCATACACCGAATAATCGCCGCGCAGGCCGCTTCCCCAGTCGACATCATTGATCCCGCCGCCGGTGCCACCGAGGAACATGATGTCGCTATCGGTAAAGTGGATATCGAAGTTATCCCGATCGAAGCGCTTGCCAGCCCAGATCGAGGCGCGTTTTAACGGCCCGGTGAACTCGGCGAAGTCGCCCATCTCGACGTACAGCTGACGAATGTTCAGATGGTGGCTGTCGTTATCCTGAACCCACGGATCCGGGTTGGTGGCCCCGTCGGCGAGCATGGTCTTAAAGCGCGCCCATGAGCCATCGTTGAAGGTAAGCTTTTTGCCAAAGCTCAGCTCAGCGTAATTATCTTTTTCGTTGCCGAGACGGCCGACGTGGGCATCGCCGTTGAGCGAACTGGCCGGGGAGATACCTGGCCCGCCGCGGGCGCCTTTGCCGTGGCTATTGACTAACATTCCGGAACGGGCGTAGGCGTTAAAGGTAAAGCCATCGTCCGGGGCGCGTTTCGCCAGCTGCTCGCTCAGCTGCTGATTGGTGGCCTGCTGTTTTTGTTCGCGAGCCGTGGTCTGTTGGCTGAGCGCCTGCACCTGCTGCTCCGCTGCCGCCGCGCGCTGTTCGGCGGCGGCGGTTTGCTGTTCTGCCCGCTGCGCGCGGCGGCTGGCTTCGCTGGCCTGCTGTTCGGCGAGATTGAGGCGCGCTTCAAGTTGCGCCAGCCGTTGTTCGACGCTCAACCCGGCGGCGCTGACGCTGGTGAGCGGAAAAAGGGCGCAGCAAACCGCTGCGCTAATCACAGAGATACGCATAAAAGTCCTTAATTTATCCAGAGGTTAAATCAGCGGGGCGCCTTACATGGCGGGGGATTCTCCGGTGGCCGGGGCTGGCGAGGCGCCGCGTCCGGCATCAAGGTCGGCACGGATCTGCTCATAGTGATCGTCGAGGCGGTAGAAGCGGCCCATCCACAGCATCGAGGCGAGGATCAACAGCGCCGGAATGTACAGATAGCAGGCCTTGATGGCCAACAGGGCGCTGTCGCTTTGCGCCTGGTTGGCGATATACCCGCCGGAGGAGAGCAGTGCTCCGGTGATAGCCCCGGCACCGGCCATTGCCACCTTGCCGAGAAAGCCGTTTATCGAGGTCAGGATCCCAGCGGTATTAATGCCGGTTTTCCACACGCCGTAATCCACCGGGTCGGCCTGCATCGAGAAATAGATAGCCGTGCGCTGACCGGCGCCAAGAGAGAGGATCACCGCTCCGACGATCAGCCCCAGGGCGTAGGTGCCAGAGAGCATCATCATCCCCATCCCGAGCAGATTGACCGCGCTGGCCACCAGATAGACATGACGTTTTTTCATGCGTCGGGCCAGCAACGGGATGGTGAGGGTGCCGAGCAGGGGAACGAAAGTGGAGATCCCGGCGATAACCGCCGTCAGCTCGGTATTCCCGACGTAATAATGGAAGAAGTACACCAGCGCTCCGGTCTGAAAGAAGAATGCCCCCCACATCAGAAAGATATTGCTGGCGAAGATCCACCACGGAGGATTGGCGCGCAGGCTAATCCAGGCGCGTTTTAGGGTCATGCGCTCCCCGGTGAGGGTGATCTTTTCTTCGACGTTGCGAAAGCTCACCAGCAGGAAAAAGGCCGCCAGTACGCCAAAAATCACTGCGGTATAGAGGAACCCCTGCTGCTGGTCGCCTTTGCCCAGCATGCCGACCAGCGGCAGGGTGGCCACGGCGACGATGGTGGCCCCGAGGGATCCCAGCAGAATACGTACCGCCGACAGCGTGGTGCGCTCTGCGGAATCACTGGTTAAAAACGGCAGCATGGCGCAGAACGGAATGTTCACCAGGGTGTAGAGGAACGACAGGCAAAGATAGGTGATAAAGGCGTACAGCAGTTTGCCGGTGGTGCCGAAATCCGGCACATAAAAGGCCAGAATACACAGCAGACCAAAAGGCAGGGCGCCGATCAGCAGCCAGGGACGGCAGCGCCCCCAGCGGGTGGCGGTATTGTCGATCACCAGCCCCATCAGCACGTCGGCCACGCCGTCCACCAGCCGGGTGACCAGGAACATCAGCCCGACATAATAGGCTGGGAGGCCCATCACGTCGGTGTAAAAAAACATCAGATACAGAGAGATCATCTGCCACACAAGGTTGCAGGAGAGATCGGCAATGCCATAGCCAAGGCGCTGCCGCCACAGGGTAAACGTTGTTTCTGCCATAAATCACTCGCTTATCGTTGTTGTTAAAGTCCGTACTGGCGAATAAACCAGGCCGGGGTACAGCTCCACGCATGGCAGTAACTGTTAATGAGCTTACTGCCATACGGGGAAAAGTCAGGATGCTGTGGGTCGAAAATTTCCCAGAAGGTGTCGGCGCCGGAGTCAACCATCGCCCCCCAGTAGGCCTTGATCTCCGCTACCGCCTCCTCGCGCAGGCCGCATTGCAGCAGGGCGACAATGTGATGATGGCGCAAGTACGGGGTATTCATGGCAATGGCGGGCGGATGTTGCTGCAGGCGGCGCATCAGCGCTTGCCGCTGCCCGGCGGTGCCAACCTCCGCCAGTACCAGCCAGATCTGCGATGCCCATGAGACCTGGCGCGCGGCGCCGCTGATAAACACCTGCCGCTCGCTGTCCCACAGGTAGCGGAGGGCGGCCTCTTTCAGCTGCGCGAGCGTAGCGGTGTAGTCGGCTACCCGCTGCGGTTCAACACGCTGCGCCAGCCAGAGGGCACGCTGCAGGCAGTAGATAAGCACCCCCTGCGCCGACGACTGTTTATTCAGCTCTGCCTGCCAGTCGATAAATACCCACCAGTCATCGCTGTCGCGCACCAGACCCTGGGGATCGCAGCGGGTCAGCGCCAGCTCGATTTGCCGTCGCGCCGTGGGCCACAGTTCACGGGCGGTTTCCATGTCGCCAGTGCTTTGCAGGTAGTGATAGAGTACGTCGACAAAAAATAGTGAATAATCAAAGAGAAATGTGTCATCGGCGCGCACGTCAGGCTGAACAAAGACATTGGCGGAGACCATGCCATCTTCCCGGGTATGGCCGGCAAACAGGTACAGGCAGCGGCGGACCAGATCGTGGTGGCCGAAGGTCACGTCATTGACCAGCGCCTGCAGGCGCAGGTCGCCGAGCCACAGCCGACGGTCGCGTTTCGGCCCATCCTCAAACACTTCCTGCATGCAGTTTTGCAGGGTGCGAACCGCGACGTCATCAATGGCTTTCAGCTCCGAATCGGCGATGACCGCCGGCTGCGGGCTGCCGGCTGAGGTAACGGTTTCCAGGGCTATCTCATCGAACTGCAGACGAAATTTGCGCGACAGCGCTTTGATTTCCACCTTCAGGTAGCGCAGGCAGTAGCGACGCGGCAGGTCAACCCGGGCGGGCAGGACGTCGAGCCACAGATCCTGTTGCTGCAACCAGCTACTGCTCAGCCACCCCTGGTACTCGCTGAACGGCTCGCAAACTTCGCTCAGCGTTTCGCCGAAGGTGAAGTGCAGATGGGCCGGGGCATCCGGCGGGCTGCCGACGCTGCGGCAGCTGAACTGCAGGTAGCCAACAAAATGGCTGCCAAAGTCAATGATGATGCTGTCGCCGACGCGAAGCGGCTGCTGATAAAACTGCTCAGGCGTGCAGACGGTGTGTCCCCGCCAGCCGTTCAGCGCCGCCGGATCGGCGACGGCCTCGACGATGGCCTGCGGCGCCTGGCGCTGACGATGTAGCGCGGGCGTTAGGGCGGCCGCACGCTCTAATAAATGCGGATGGCGGGTCATCGCCACACTGGAATTGTATTGAATTGCCTGTGACATACTGCGTCCTCTCCATTAGGTTAGGCGCAGCATAGGCCGTCGTCCGGCGGCACCACCACTCTGGCAATGCCAAACCGTCAGTGAAAATGGCAGGAATAATGAGGTGGGGGCGCTAGCGATCACAAATCCGCACATCGGGCGCGTGGCGAAGGCCGGAATAGATTATCGTGCCCCTGCGCACCAGGCTGTTCAGGATTTGCTGTAATGATGACACTGACCGTTGAGTATTATTTCACCCACCCCCAGGATAAGCTCGGCATGTACGCCAGCGACCCGGAAGATAATAGCCAGGAACATGGCCACGAGTTTGCCGAGCTGGTGATCGTCGAGGAGGGGCATGGATTACACGTTATTAATGGCCGCCCGCTGTATATCCAGCAGGGCGATGTATTTTATGTCCAGCCTGGCGATGTCCACTATTATGATGAGCTGGGGACGCTGAAGTTGATTAATGTCTTAATTAATCCGGCGGTGGCCTTTCGCTATTTACAGCAGATGGAGGGATTGCTGCAGCAATTATCGGCGCAGCGCGCCGCCTGCTATGGCTGGCTGGCACCGGAGACCCGCAGCTATTGTCGGGAACTGGTGGAAAAGATATTTTCCCCGGCGCTGAGGGCGGCGGATAATACCCCGCAACGGGAGTCTCTCTTTTTCCAGCTGGTGACCACCATTCTCACAGCCGAGTCGGAAGCCGAATATAGCAGCACCCGCTATAAACTGCATAAATTACTCACCTGGCTGCAGGAGCACTGTTTCGAAGAACATAACTGGCAGCAGCTGGCGGAGCAATTTCATCTCACCACCCGCACGGCGTTTCGCCATATTAAAGAGGCCACCGGATTAACGCCGGATAATTATCTGAAACGTCTGCGACTGGTTTCCGCGCGGGTCAAATTACGCGAAACGGAGATGACCATTACCGAAGTGGCTTATCTGTGCGGCTTCGCCAACAGCAACCACTTTACCACCCTGTATAAAAAAGTGTTTGGCCTGACCCCAAGCGCCGATCGCCGCCGCCCACCGGGTTAAAAGGGGGGCCGCAGGCCGGGCAGGGGAAAAATCTGCCACCCGCGGCAGGTCACGCTTATTCGTCGAGGGAGTTTGCCCGCACATGACGACCGCTGGCGACAAAATTGCCGGTGCCAAGATGATGCAGGGTATTGAGCTTATCGTCGTCGAACTGCCAGCGTCCGGTGACGAATGCGCGTTCATCGGCGGCGGCAGACACCACCTCCCCGAACAGGGTGTCGTACTGGGTCTGGGCCGCCGTCGCCGGCAGCAGGCGGCACTCCATCCATGCCAGACACTTCTCCTCGATCAGCGGCAGGCCCAGCTCCGGACCGGTCACCACCGGAATTCCGTAAGCATTGAATTTGTCTTCATCGCGGCCGCTGACGCTGCCGACGGCGTAGGTCCAGCTGGCGGCGGCCACACCGGGAACCACGATGCCGAAGGTGCCGTTGCGCTCGATGATTTCCCGCGTCCAGGTGCTTTTATCCACCACGATAGCCACCCGCGGTGGGGCGAATTCCACCGGCATCGACCAGGCGGCGGCCATGACGTTGCGCCGGTCGGACGCAGCGTCGTAGCTGGTGATCAAAATGGTCGGACCGTGGTTGAGCAGGCGGCTGGCATACTGCAGTTCCACGTGGCGAAAGCGGCTCATAGGCGTTCCTTGAGTAATGGGTCGGTTGGCGGGTAATACGTTAAGCCGCAATGAAAATGTAATCAATACGTCATCTCGTCTGACTATAGTCGCCAGCACAAAGTCCCAAAGAGGATCACAATATGTTGGCTCCCCTGATGTTATCCCAGGTGAGCGCGCCCCGTCGGATGTCGACCGCCGGGCAGGGGTTGCTTTCCCGCAAGGGAGGGCGACAATGCGCGCGCTGACCCCTATCACTCTGCAGGCGGTCTCATTCGCCTTCGCAGAGACCCCCATTCTCGATCGCTTCTCGCTGCATATCGAACCCGGCAGCATTGTGGCGCTGCTGGGCCCGTCCGGCTGCGGCAAAAGCACCTTGCTGCGCCTGCTGGCGGGGCTGAGCGTGCCGGCCAGCGGTGAAATCCGCTTTGGCGATCGGCTGGTGGCCCGCGCAGGCTGGGGATTGCCCCCGGAACAACGCGATATCGGCATGGTTTTCCAGGATTACGCCCTCTGGCCGCATATGAGCGTGGCGCAGAACGTCGCCTTTCCGCTGCGCATGCGCGGCGTTGTCCGCGCCGAACGCGAGCGCCGGGTGAGCGAGGCGCTGGCGCGGGTGGGCCTCGACGGCTTTGCCGAACGTAAACCTTCAGGCCTTTCCGGCGGCCAGCAGCAGCGGGTGGCGCTGGCGCGAGCGATCGTCGCCGCGCCGCGGGTGCTGCTGTTTGATGAGCCGCTCTCCAACCTGGACAGCGAACTGCGCGAATCGCTGTGTGGCGAAATGAGCCGCCTGCTGCGCCAGCTCGGCATCACCGCCGTGTATGTTACCCATGACCGCCGTGAAGCCGAGCTGTTAGCCGACCGGATAGTCCATTTATCCGCGGGCCGCGTGGCTGCTGTCCGCGCCGTTACGCCAACCTCAGGGGACGTTGTATGAACACCGTTATGACCGTTAAGAAAGGAGTGGTACTCGCGATGGCTCTCTCCGCCATGATGCTCTCAAGCGCCCATGCGCTGACCGTTTACACCGCCGGCCCTGGCTCGCTGGCGAAAAGCCTGGCCAGCGGTTTTGAACAACAGACCGGGGTGAAGGTGACCGTTTTCCAGGCCACCACCGGCAAAGTGATGGCCCGTCTGGAGGCCGAGCAGGCCAACCCACAGGCGGATGTGCTGATCTCCGCTTCATGGGATACCGCGGAGGATCTGCACCAGCGGGGTTGGTTGCTGCCTTTTCACAGCGCCAACGCCGACAAGGTACCGGCTAATCTGAAATCGGCGGACTATATCGCCCAGGGGGTCTCGGCGCTTGGCATCGTCTGGAACAGCAAAAGCGGCACTCCGGAGCCGAAAGAGTGGCGGGATCTCACCCAGCCGGCGTTTAAAGATAAGGTGACGACGCCTGACCCGGCGCTCTCCGGCGCGTCGCTGGATCTGCTGATTGGCCTGCAAAACAGCATGGGCGACCAGGCCTGGCAGCTGTTTGACGATCTGAAAAAGAACGGCATGGTGGTCAGCGGCCCCAACGCCCAGGCGGTGACGCCGGTGATGCAGGGGGCGAAAGCGGCGGTGTTCGGTGCGGTGGATTATGTCTCCTACGGCAATATTCAGCAGGGCGAGTCGCTGAAGGTGATCTTCCCGGCCAGCGGGACGGTGATTGCCCCACGCCCGATGATGATCCTCAAAACCAGCCAGCATGCCGACGACGCCAAAGCCTTTATCGATTACGTGCTGTCGCCGGAAGGTCAGGCGCGGGTCGCCGACGCCTGGCTGATGCCCGCTCGCCGCGATGTGGCCGCTAAACGCCCGCTGCTGAACGCGCTGAAGGTCTTGCCCACCAGCGGCGAGGGGAGTAGCGAGCGTAGCGCCGTCCTGACCCGCTTCAGTCAGCTGTATGCCCAATAATTGACACGATTCTCCGGCGCTGGCCGCCGGAGAACGCTTCGTTTCAGGAACCGCTGTGAAACAAAAATTCCTTTCCGGCGTGACCCTTGCTGCCCTGACGCTGCTGGTCGCGTTACCGCTGTTGTTTATTCTGCTGCAGGCAATTTTTCCCCATTTCAGCGCCGGTTCGCTCCATGATGCCTTTGGCGGCGTCTCGCCGCTGCTGGCGGACCCTCAGCTGATGTCGATGCTCGGCGGTACGCTGTGGATCGCCGGCGGCGTGGCGCTGGCCAGCGTCCTCATTGGCCTGCCGCTCGGCATTCTGCGCGGTATGTTTTCGTTGCCGCTGCCCCGGCTATGGGACCTGCTGTTTTTGATCCCCTTTCTGACGCCGCCCTATATCTCGGCGCTCTCGTGGATGTTGGCGCTGCAACGTCAGGGCTATCTGCAGCAGCTGACCGGCTGGCAGCTTAACGATCTGCTATTCAGCCGCAGCGGGATCGTGTTGGTGATGACCTTTAATATTTTTCCCGTGGTCTACTTTGCCGTTTCCCGCAGCCAGCTGGCGAGCGGGCAACGGCTGGCGATGGTCGCCCGGGTCCATGGCGCCAGCGCCTGGCGCGCCTTCTGGCACGTGACGCTGCCGATGCTCTCCCCGGCGCTGGCGGCGGGGATGCTGTTGGCGTTTACTCTCGCCATCGAGGAGTTTGGCGTACCGGCGGCGCTGGGCAGCCGGGCGGGAGTGGTGATGCTGACGGTGGGCATTGAGAAAAAGCTGGCCGACTGGCCGGTGGATCTCACCGGCGCTGCGCTGCTGTCGCTGCTGCTGATGGCGGTAGCGCTGTTCGCCTGGTGGCTGCAAACGCGGCTGGTGGGGGAGAAGGAGGTCACCAGCGTCACCGGCAAACCGGGAGAAAACCGTGGGACGTCGCTGGGCTGGATGACGCTGCCCGCGCTGCTGGCGATGGCGGCCGTCGGCGGCCTGGCGGTCGGGGTCCCCTCCGCCTCGATGATGCTCACCAGCCTGATGGGCACCCTCTCGGGCGGAGTCAGCCAGGAGAATGTCACGCTGCGTCACTTCGCGGCGCTATTCGACCAGCAGGGCGATGCCCTGTCGGCCCTCGGCGTCAGCCTGTCTCTGGCGCTAGGTTCGGCGCTGATCGTCGGCGTGCTGGGGCTGCTGGCCGCCTGGCTGGTGATGGTGCAGAAGATCAAAGGGCGCGGGGTGGTGGATGCGCTGTCGCTGATGCCGGCGGCGCTGCCGGGCGTGGTGGTGGGGGTGGGATTGATCCTGCTGTGGAACCAGCCCTTCTGGCCGCGCTCGCCCTACAACACGCTGTGGATGCTGCTGCTCTCCTATTGTTGCCTGCTGCTGCCCTGGCCGGTGCGCTATGTCGGCAGCGCGCTGCGCCAACTCGGCCCCAATCTTGAGCCCGCCGCCCGGGTCCACGGCGCATCGCCGCTGCAGGCGCTGCGGCTAATTGTTCTGCCGCTGGTCTTTCCGGCGCTGCTGGCGGCGATGCTGATGGTGTTTGCGGTGGCGTCCCGGGAGCTGGTGACCTCGCTGCTGCTGGCGCCCGCCGGCACGCAGACCGTGGCGGTGTTTATCTGGCGCCAGTTCGAACAGGGATCCGTTGGTCAGGGCATGGCGATGGCCAGCCTGACGCTGTTGACCGGTCTGCTCCTGATGCTGACGGCGCTGGCGCTGATGCAGCGCAGCACGCGCGGTTAACGACAAGCGCACAAAAAAGAGGGTCGGCGCGGGAATATAGGCTATAAATGTCGGACACCAACAGCTGGAGACCCTGATGAGTCCCTTTTTACGCGCCTATTTTTCCCGTCTGGGCTGGACGGGAGAGCCTGATGTTTCTATTGATACCTTGCGCCAACTGCATCTGCAGCATAACAGCGCTATCCCTTTCGAAAACCTCGACGTCCTGCTGCCGCGCGAGATCCATCTTGACGACCTGGCGCTGGAAGCGAAGCTGATCGCCGGCCGACGCGGGGGGTATTGTTTTGAACAAAATGGCCTGCTGGAGCGCGCGCTGCGCGAAATAGGCTTTAATGTCCGCAGCCTGCTGGGGCGGGTGGTGCTGGCCAATCCGCCGCAGATGCCGCCGCGTACGCACCGTTTATTGCTGGTGGAGGTGGCGGGCGAGCGCTGGATCGCCGACGTTGGCTTCGGCGGCCAGACGCTGACCGCGCCGATTAAGCTGCTGGCCGATATCCCGCAGCAGACGCCGCACGGCAGCTATCGTCTGGTGCATGAAGGGGATGAGTGGACGCTGCAGTTCAACCATCACGAGCATTGGCAGTCGATGTATCATTTCGATCTAGGTCGCCAGTATGCGTCTGATTATGTGATGGGTAACTTCTGGTCGGCGCACTGGCCGCAGTCACACTTTCGTCACCACCTGCTGATGTGTCGTCATCTGCCGGACGGCGGCAAAATGACCCTTACCAATTTCCACTTTACCCACTGGGAAAATAACCACGTGGTGGAGAAGGTCGATTTTGCCGATGTCTCCGCGCTGTACGAAGGGCTGCAAACCCGCTTCGGCCTGGGCGTGGACGATCCTAAACATGGCTTCAGCGAAGCGGCGCTGGCGGCGGTGATGGCGGCTTTCGATACGCATCCGGAAGCCGGGAAGTAAATTTCCTCATGCCCGGCGGCGCTGCGCTGACCGGGCCTGGGGAAAGATATCGAAGGGAGATAGAAGCGTTTATGTAGGCCGGGTAAGGCGTGGCCGCGATCCGGTAAACTAACGGCACAACGCGTTAAATAGCTTCCGCCAGCAGCCAATGCCTGCGATGGATCTACGCCGCGCCGTATAGGATCGTTATCGTCGCAATTCAAAGTCAGCTAAAACAATTCCAGGGTTATCATCTTATTGACGTAACGGCTAAATGCCGTCTCGTCCAGGGTCTGGGTACCGAGGGCATAAATCCCGTCGAGGCCGCACACCAGGGCGATAAAACGCCAGGCGATATCCGCCGGCGGCTCGGTCGAATGAAACTCACCGCAGGCGAGGCCCTGCTCAACGATCGCCACGGTCTCGGCATGCCACATGGTCATGGTTAGCAGGTAGGCCGCTTTGATGTCCGGGTCGCTGTCGGCCAGTACCTGGCCTTCCCGCCACAGGCGGATATAGGGTTCCAGCCGGCCATCCTCGCTGCCGATCATCGAGAATAACCGCTCGCGCCAGCTGGCGTCCTCGGCCACCAGCGGCATGTCGAGCATCTCGCGGATAAGACGGATGAACACCTGGGACTTCAGCTCGCCGATGGAGGCGAAGTGGTGGTGCAGTTGCCCGGCGGCCACTTGCGCTTCGCGGGCGATCTGTCGGACGGTCATGGCGCTGAAGCCGCCGCGCAGCGCCAGGCGCATGGCGGCCTGCATAATCCCTTCCCGTCGCTCATCCCGCTGTAAATAGTGCATAGAACCCCGCTGATATCTGGCTTTGGCCGAGTGTAACAAAAAGTTGGACATGCGTTCAACAATCCGGCAGGATCGCCATCCTGGACGTGTGTCCAAGTTCTAACATTGAGGTACAAGCTATGTCACGGCAATGGATGACGCTGATGGCGATTTTGCTGGTTTATATTCCGGTGGCGATTGACGCCACGGTGTTGCATGTGGCCGCACCGACCCTCAGCGTCGCGCTGGGCAGCAGCGGCAATGAGCTGCTGTGGATCATTGATATCTATTCATTGGTGATGGCCGGGATGGTGCTGCCGATGGGCGCCCTTGGCGATAAAATCGGCTTTAAACGTCTGCTGCTGCTCGGCAGCGCTATTTTTGGCGTCGCCTCGCTGTGCGCCGCACTGTCGCCGACGGCTCTGACGCTGATTGCCTCCCGTGCCCTGCTGGCGGTGGGGGCGGCGATGATCGTGCCGGCGACGCTGGCCGGCATCCGCAGCACCTTTGCCGAGGCCAGCCAGCGCAATATGGCGCTGGGGCTGTGGGCGGCGGTGGGCTCCGGCGGCGCGGCCTTTGGCCCGCTGGTGGGCGGCATGCTGCTGGAGCATTTCTACTGGGGATCGGTGTTCCTGATCAACGTTCCGATTGTGCTGGTGGTTATCGCCATTAACGCGAAAGTGGTGCCGCGCCAGCCCGCGCGCCGCGACCAGCCGCTGAACCTGCTGCAGGCGCTCATTTTGATTGCGGCGATCCTGATGCTGGTGTTTAGCGCCAAATCGGCCCTGAAGGGCCAGCTGGCGCTGTGGCTCACCGCGCTGGTGGCGATCGGCGGGGCGGCGATGCTCACCTGGTTTATCCGCAAACAGCTGTCGGCGGCCCGGCCGATGGTGGATATGCGACTGTTCACTCATCGCGTTATTTTAAGCGGGGTGATGATGGCGATGACCGCCCTGATTACCCTGGTGGGTTTTGAGCTGTTGATGGCTCAGGAGCTGCAGTTTGTGCATCAGAAAACGCCGTTCGAGGCGGGGATGTTTATGCTGCCGGTGATGGTGGCCAGCGGCTTTAGCGGGCCGATTGCCGGGATGCTGGTGTCGCGGCTTGGGCTGCGCGAGGTGGCGACCGGCGGGATGCTGCTCAGCGCCTTCAGCTTTCTCGGCCTGGCGTTGACCGATTTCAGCACTCAGCAATGGTTGGCCTGGGGGCTGATGACGCTGCTCGGCTTTAGCGTCGCCAGCGCGCTGCTGGCCTCCAGCTCCGCCATTATGGCGGCGGCGCCGAAGGAGAAAGCGGCGGCGGCCGGGGCGATCGAAACCATGGCCTATGAGCTGGGCGCTGGCCTCGGCATTGCCCTGTTCGGCCTGATCCTGACCCGCAGCTACAGCGCCACCATTGTGCTACCGCCCGGGCTGAATGAGACCATGGCGCAGCGGGCGTCGTCATCGATCGGCGAAGCGGTTAGCCTGACCCAGGCGCTACCCGCCGGGGTGGCGGAGGCGCTGATGGCGGCGGCGAAGGCGGCCTTTACCCAGGCGCACAGTCTGGTGCTGGCGACAGCGGGGGTCATGCTTCTGCTGCTGGCCGCCGGGATCTGGCGCAGCCTCGCCACGGTGACGAAGCCGCAGACGGCTCTATAGCTGTAGCGACAGGTCCATCGCCGCGCGGCGTAGCGGGGCGAGGGCCTTCTCTTTTAACGCCGCGGCGCTGACCGTCGCGGCCGGCACCCCGACATTCAGCGCGGCCACCACCTGGCCATGACGCGACAGCACCGGCACCGCCAGCGAGCACAGGCCCACCTCTATCTGCCGGTCGGCGAGGGCATAGCCCTGCATGCGCACCCGATCAATCTCCGCGCGTAGCCCGGCCATATCGCACAGGGTGTGTGGGGTGTAGCGAATGAGCACGGCACGTGACAGTGTCACCTCCAGCTGCTCTTCCGGCAGCGCGCTGAGCAATACCCGACCCATCGACGTCGCCCACGCCGGCAGGCGACTGCCGCGTCCGATATCGACGCTCAATAAATTATTCACCGCCGCGCGGGCAATATAGAGCACATTATCCCCGTCGAGTGTCGCCGCCGAACAGGATTCGCCGAGGGCTTTGCCGAGGCTGTCCAGCGCCGTCTGCGCCACTTTCGCCAGCGGGGTGCCGGCGAGATAGGCATGGCCCACCGCCAGCACCCGGGGGAGCAGCTCATAATGGCGGCCATCCGGGCTATGGACCATGCCCAGCGCGGCGAGGGTATACAGGCAGCGGCGTACCGCCGCGCGGGAAATTTGCGTTTTCTGGCTTAACTGGGAAATGGTCAGCCGCTGACGCTGTGGGGTGAAGGCGTTAAGCACCTCCAGACCGCGGGCCAGAGACAGCATAAAGTTGGGATCGTGCTCGGCCTGCCTGGCGCTCAGCGTATTGGGGATATTGTCGCTCATCGCATCCTTCTCCGTTGCAGCGTAAAGCTCACGGCAGATCACTATACCTTGCGCAAAATGGGGCGCGCTGAATTGTGCCGGTTTTACCACCACGATCACATTAATAACCGTCTTTTAACAAACGCGTCGATAATCGCACAACATTTCGATTATCGCCGTTGACCATCCGCCAGGCCGAACCCTATTGTCAATGGCATAGCCCTCCCCGTTATGGATGTGGGTACAAAAAGTTATACATCTCATCAGGAAGCGAAAATGACTGCCACCGTAGAACGTATTGAGAGCTGGATTGTGGATGTCCCAACCATCCGGCCACATAAATTGTCGATGACCACCATGGGATGTCAGACGCTGGTGATCGTGCGCCTTACCCGCTCCGACGGCATCTGCGGCATTGGCGAGGCCACCACCATCGGCGGCTTGAGCTATGGCGTCGAGAGCCCGGAGACTATCTCGTCGGCGATAACGCATTACCTGACGCCGCTGCTGCTGGGGCAACCGGCTGATAACCTGAATGCGCTGACCGCCCGCATGAACAGCGCCATTAAAGGCAACACTTTTGCCAGGTCCGCCATTGAAACCGCGCTGCTGGATGCCCAGGGCAAAGCGCTGGGGCTGCCGGTGTCGGCGCTGCTCGGCGGCGCGCTGCAAACGGCGTTGCCGGTGCTGTGGACGTTAGCCAGCGGCGATACCGCGAAAGATATTGCCGAAGGGGAAAAACTGTTAGCCGAGCGGCGCCATCAGGCTTTCAAGCTGAAAATTGGCGCACGCGAATTAGCGACCGACCTGCGCCATACTCGCGCCATTGTGGAGGCGCTAGGGGATCGCGCCAGCATCCGCGTCGACGTCAATCAGGCCTGGGACGCCGCAACCGGCGCGAAAGGCTGCCGCGAGCTGGCGGCGATGGGCGTCGACCTCATCGAACAGCCGGTCAGCGCCCACGACAACGTGGCGCTGGTGCGGTTAAGCCAGCATATTGAAACCGCGATCCTCGCCGACGAAGCGGTGGCCACCGCTTACGATGGCTATCAACTGGCGCAGCAGGGCTTTACCGGCGCTTACGCGCTGAAAATCGCCAAGGCCGGCGGACCGAACAGCGTACTGGCGCTGGCCCGCGTCGCCCAGGCGGCGGGTATTGGCCTGTATGGCGGCACCATGCTGGAGGGGACCGTCGGGACTGTCGCCTCGCTACACGCCTGGTCGACGCTGCCGCTGCAGTGGGGCACCGAAATGTTCGGCCCGCTGTTGCTGAAAGACGATATCGTCAGCGTACCGCTCTCCTTTGCCGACGGCGAGGTGGTGCTGCCGCAAATCCCGGGTCTTGGCGTCGAGCTGGATGAAGACAAACTGCGTTTTTACACCCGCCAGGCGTAGCGGGAAACAGGAGAAACAGATGCTATTTAAAGTGGATATGACCGTGAATATACCGCTCGGCTTTCCCGTCGCCGAAGCGGAGGAAATAAAACAACGCGAAAAAGCCTATTCGCAACAATTACAGCGGGAAGGCAAATGGCGACATATCTGGCGCGTCGCCGGTCTTTACGCCAATGTCAGTATTTTCGATGTCAAAGATACCGAAGAGTTACATCAAATATTAATGGGATTGCCGCTGTATCCTTTTATGGATATTCGCGTCGAGGCGCTGTGCCGCCATCCCTCGTCTGTTCGTGACGATGATAGCTAATAATAATAACACCTGACCTCATGCCGGGGTGACCCGGTAAATACCCTACAACGATAAGAGAGAATAATAATGAGTAATGCTTTCGTACAACAAGAAACCGTGCAGAAATTATTACGTGAAGGGGCGGGTTTACATGTCCCTGGCGGAAACGAACGTTTTAAAGCCATTATTCACCGTCTGCTGGAGAATATCTGTACGCTGATCGACGACTATAACATCACCGAAGAAGAGTTCTGGCATGCGGTGAACTATCTGCATGCGCTGGGTGGTCGTCAGGAGGCGGCGCTGCTTGCGGCAGGGCTGGGTCTGGAGCATTTCCTCGACCTGCGTCAGGACGCCATTGACGCAGCGGCGCGCAGGGAAACCGGCACCCCGCGCACCATCGAAGGGCCGCTGTATGTGGCCAATGCGCCGCTGGCCGAAGGTCACGCCCGGATGGATGATGGCGCCGACCCGGGGGAAGTGATGTGGCTGCATGGCCAGGTCAAAGATACCGAGGGCCGGCCGGTGGCCAACGCCATCGTCGATATCTGGCACGCCAATACCCTCGGCAATTACTCCTTCTTCGACCCGAGCCAGAGCGAATACAACCTGCGCCGTCGGATCCGTACCGGCGCCGATGGCCGCTATAGCGTGCGCAGCATCCTGCCTTCCGGCTACGGCTGTCCGCCGGATGGACCAACGCAGAAATTGCTGGATCAGTTAGCCCGCCACGGCAACCGTCCGGCGCATATTCACTTCTTCGTCTCCGCGCCGGGGCATAAACATCTCACCAGCCAGATCAACCTCAGCGGCGATAAATACCTGTGGGATGATTTTGCCTTCGCCACCCGCGACGGTCTGATTGCCGACCCGATTAAAGTGACGGACCGCGAGACTATCGCGCAGCGCGACCTTGAGGGAGAGCACACTGAGGTTTGTTTTGATTTCACCCTGTGTAAAGCGCTCAGCGCCGACGAAGAGCAGCGCGGCGCCCGCCTGCGCGCCAAAGCGTAATCTGCTGTAACGACCCCGGGCACGCGGTTGCCCGGGCCAGACATTGCACCTGAAAGCTAACAATTCACCCGGTTTATTTCATCCTGAATACTGCAGGAGGGACTGACTCATGCAAAAAACGCTATCAGCGCTTAAAGACAAAATTAACAACGCCTTAATTGTCGATCGTGAAAATCATATTTACCGCTGCCACCGGTCGATATTTACCGACCCGCAGCTGTTTGAATTTGAAATGAAGCATATCTTCGAAGGTAACTGGGTATTTCTCGCCCATGAAAGCCAAATTGCCGAACCGGGTGATTATTATACCCTGACGCTGGGGCGTCAGCCGGTGATTATTACCCGCGATAAAAAGCATGAGCTGCATGCGTTAATTAACAGCTGCGCTCATCGCGGCGCCATGTTATGTCGAAGGAAAACCGGGAATAAAAACTCTTTTACCTGTCCGTTTCACGGCTGGACCTTCAGCAATAACGGCAAATTATTAAAAGCCAAAGATGAAAGCACCGGCGCTTATCCTGACACCTTCAAACAGGAAGGATCTCACGACCTGCAAAAGCTGCCGCGTTTTCAGTCCTATCGCGGTTTTTTATTCGGTAGCCTCAATGCCGACGTGCAGCCGCTGGAAGCCTATCTCGGGGAAACTTGTAAAATCATCGATCTGATCGTCGACCAGGCGCCGGAGGGGCTGGAAGTGCTCAAGGGTTCGTCGAGCTACATTTACGAAGGCAACTGGAAGCTGGGCGCGGAGAACGGCGCTGATGGCTACCATGTCAGCGTGGTGCACTGGAACTACGCCTCCACCATGTCGCGACGCAACTATGAAGCGCAAGGCACCCATGCGGTGGACGCCAACGGCTGGTCAAAAAGCCTCGGCGGCGGCTACGGATTTGATAACGGCCATATGCTGCTGTGGACCCGGGCGCTGAATCCGGAGGTGCGCCCGGTGTATGCCCATCGCGAGCGTCTGCAGGCGGAATTCGGCGAACGGCGCGCCGACCAGATGGTCAACGAAACCCGCAACCTGTGCCTGTACCCCAACGTCTATCTGATGGATCAATTCTCCACCCAGATCCGCGTCATTCGTCCGCTGGCGGTGGACAAAACCGAAGTCACTATCTGGTGCTTTGCCCCGAAGGGGGAATCCGACCAGGCGCGGGCGTTACGCATCCGCCAGTACGAAGATTTCTTTAACGTCAGCGGAATGGGGACGCCGGACGATCTGGAAGAGTTCAGCGCCTGCCAGCGCGGCTATCTTGGCGAAAATCTGGCGTGGAGCGATCTCAGCCGCGGCGCGCTACGTTGGGTCGACGGCCCGGATGAACACGCCAGGCACGCGGGTTTTACGCCGCGGCTAAGCGGGGTGAAATCGGAAGATGAGGCGCTGTATATCGCCCATCATCACCACTGGCAAACGGTCATGCTGGCGGCGCTGGAGCAGGAACAGCAGCGCTATGACCAGTCGATCACCCAGCGCGTGGAGGTGGCCTGATGCTGAACCTCGAACAGGTACGCCAGTTTCTCTATTACGAAGCCCGTCTGCTGGATGACCGTCAGTGGGATGAATGGCTCAGCTGCTACAGCCCGCAGGTGATCTACTGGATGCCGGCATGGGGCGACGACGATCAGCTGACGCGCGACCCGCAAAAAGAGATTTCGCTTATCTACTATCCCAACCGGGAAGGGCTGGAGGATCGCGTCTACCGCATTAAAACCGAGCGCTCCGGGGCCAGCACGCCGGAGCCGCGGACCACCCATATCATCAGCAACGTCGAACTGCTGGGGGAGAGCGACGAGGGGCTGGAGGTGCGCTACAGCTGGGTGACCTGGAGCCACCGCTATCAGCACACCGATGCCTTTTTCGGCGCCACCTGCTGCACGCTGACCGAGCAGGACGGCCGGCCGCAGATCGTGCGCAAAACCGTGCGCCTGAATAACGACTATATCCGTCAGGTGATTGACGTTTACCACATTTAAGAGGCGCCTATGACCTTCACTATTGCTCTTAATTTTGAGGACGGTATCACCCGCTTTATTCAATGCCATGCCGGAGAGAAAGTCCTGGATGCTGCCTATCGGCAGAAGGTGAATCTGCCGATGGACTGCTCGGACGGCGTGTGCGGCACCTGCAAATGCCACTGCGCCAGCGGGGAATACGATCTCGGCGAGGAGTATCTCGACGAGGCGTTAAGCGATGAGGAAGCGCAGGCCCGCCAGGTGCTGACCTGCCAGATGGTGCCCACCAGCGACTGCGTTGTCGATGTGCCGGTGGCCGCCGCGCAGTGTAAAACCGCCATGACGAACACCGGGGCGCAGGTGCGACAGGTGAATTGTCTGTCCGATACCGCCATCGAGCTGGTGGTCGCCCTCGATGAGCCGCTGGACTTCCTGGCGGGGCAGTACGTCAACATTCAGGTGCCAGGCACGCCGCACGTTCGCGCCTATTCCTTCAGCTCACGGCCAGGCTCGGCAGAAGGGCGTTTCCTGATTCGTAACGTGCCCGGCGGCATGATGAGCCAGTGGTTAACCCTGCAGGCGCGGCCCGGGGATCGTCTTACTCTCAGCGGCCCGATGGGAAGCTTCTATCTGCGCCACGGCGAACGTCCGCTGCTGATGCTGGCCGGCGGTACCGGGCTGGCGCCGCTGCTCTCCATGCTCGAGACCTTGCAGGCGCAGAACGCCGCGCGCCCGGTGACCCTGATGTATGGCGTCACGCGCGACGCGGACTTGGTGAAGACCGAGGCGCTGGAGGCATTCCGTCAGCAGTTAAACCACTTTCGCTGGCTGCCGGTAGTGGCGGAGGAAAACAGTCCTTGCCCGCAGCGCGGCTTCGTCACCGATCATCTTGACGACGCCATGCTGAATAATGGCGTGGTCGATATCTACCTTTGCGGCCCGCCGCCGATGGTCAACGCGGTCGCCACGGCGCTGCGTGAGCGAGGGATCACCCCGGCGGGCTTCTGGTACGAGAAATTTATCGCCAGCCAGAGCGCGGCGGCATAAGGAGGCAGTATGCGTTTTAGCGATAAAGTGGTCGCCATCACCGGCGCGGCCCAGGGCATTGGCCGACAAACCGCGGAGCAGGCGGCTGCGGAAGGCGCGGCTCTGCTGCTCATCGATCGTTCGCCCTGGGTGCATGAGCTGGCGGCGACGCTGGCTCAGTCCGGCAGTCAGGTGCTGGCGCTGGAGGCGGACCTGGAACAGTGGCCGAGCGCCGAGCAGGCGTTTGCCGACGGGGTGGCGCATTTTGGCCGCATCGATGTGTTAATCAATAACGTCGGGGGGACCATCTGGGCGCGGCCGTTTGCCGAATACCAACCGGATCAGATTGAGAAAGAGATCCGCCGCTCGCTGTTTCCCACCCTGTGGGGCTGCCGCGCGGCGCTGCCGTGGATGCTGAAGCAGGGCAAAGGCTGCATCGTCAATATCTCGTCGGTGGCGACGGCGGGGGTCAACCGGGTGCCTTATTCGGCGGCGAAGGGAGGTGTGAATGCGCTGACCCGGTCGATTGCCATGGAGTACAGCGGCAGCGGTATCCGCATCAATGCCGTCGCGCCGGGCGGGACGGAGGCGCCGCCGCGCCTGACGCCGCGTAACGACGAGCAGCCCAGTGAGCAGGAGAAGGCGTGGTATCAGCAGGTGGTCGATCAGACGGTGGCCAGCAGTCTGATGCACCGCTACGGCACGCTGGCGGAACAGGCAAACGCGATCCTGTTTCTCGCCAGCGATGAGGCCAGCTATATCACCGGCGTCACCCTCCCTGTGGCGGGCGGCGATCTCGGCTAACGGCGGGTCGCGTACCAGCAGAGCAGGGAGCCGAGACACACCATCCCGGCCCCCTGCCAGAACGACCACGAGAGCGCGGCGCTAAGCAGGATCGCCGCCAGCGCGGAGGAGAGCACCGGCGTGAAGTAGGAGGCCGCCGCCAGCAGGCTGACGTTGCCGTGGAGGATCCCCACGTTCCACGCGGCGTAGGCCAGACCGAGCGCCACCGCTACCGTCAGCAGCTTGATGCTGACCGGCCAGCTGAAGACCATCGGCGGCTGCGGCGTGGCGAGAAACTTCAGCCACAGCGTCAGCGCGGTTAACAGGACGAACAGGGTAATGGCATTTTTGCCGCCGGCATATTTGGCCGTTACCGTGCAGTAGGCCGCCCAGATAAAGGCGCCGACAAAGGCCAGCAGATAGCTGAGCGGACTGGAGATGACGTTGCTGATAATCTCCTCCAGCTGCAGGCCGTGCTCACCCCCCAACACCCAGCCGACGCCAAGCAGGGCGAGAAGCAAACCGGGGATCACCAGCCAGCTGCTTTTCTGACCATTGAACAGGATGGCGAACAGGATGGTCAGGCTGGGCCACAGGTAATTGACCATCCCCACCTCAATGGCCTGTTGACGGCTGGCGGCATAGCCCAGGGACAGCGCGAGGCAGATTTCATAGCTGACAAACAACACGCTGCCGGCCAGCAGATAGCGGCGCGGGATCTGGCGCAGGTTAGGGAAACCGACGGTAAAAATCAGCAGCAGGCCGCTGAGGCTGTAAATCATCGCCGCGCCGCCGACCGGGCCCAGTCCTTCGCTGACGCCGCGAATCAATCCGACCATCGTGCTCCATAAAATAATGGCGGCGAAGCCGATAGTCGTGGCTCTCTTTTTCTCCATGCTTATCCTGAGGGTTACGCGAATGCAGCCGGCATATATATCATCTTTTGACCGCCGCGGGGCGAAATTTTCCGCCATGGGTAACCCCTGGGGATTAGTGAAAACGGCCGCGGCTGGCGATTAAGGGGGAGTGGGTTTTGCTCCTTGATTTGACGCAAATTTTCCCGGGATTTTACTGTTAGTTTCCTCCGCGCGATGAATCAACATCCTGCATGGAGGAATGCAATGGACGTCAGCCGCAGAAAGTTCTTTAAGATCTGCGCAGGCGGTATGGCCGGAACCACAGCTGCCGCCCTGGGCTTTGCCCCCAAAATGGCGCTGGCTCAGGCACGCAACTACAAATTGCTGCGTGCGAAAGAGATCCGCAACACCTGCACTTACTGCTCCGTTGGCTGCGGGCTATTAATGTATAGCCTCGGCGACGGCGCGAAAAACGCCAAAGAAGCGATTTACCATATCGAAGGAGATCCGGACCATCCGGTGAGCCGCGGCGCGTTATGCCCGAAAGGCGCCGGCCTGCTGGACTATGTCCACAGTGATAACCGCCTGCGCTACCCGGAGTACCGCGCCCCGGGATCCGATAAATGGCAGCGACTCTCCTGGGATGAAGCCTTCAGCCGCATTGCCCGGCTGATGAAAGCCGACCGCGACGCCAACTTTATGGAAAAGAACGAGCAGGGCGCGACGGTTAACCGCTGGCTTTCCACCGGTATGCTGTGCGCCTCGGCGGCGAGTAATGAGACCGGCATGCTGACGCAAAAATTTGTGCGATCGCTCGGCATGCTGGCGGTAGACAACCAGGCGCGCGTCTGACACGGACCAACGGTAGCAAGTCTTGCTCCAACATTTGGTCGCGGTGCGATGACTAACCACTGGGTGGATATCAAAAACGCGAACGTCGTGGTGGTGATGGGCGGTAACGCCGCGGAAGCCCACCCGGTGGGATTCCGCTGGGCGATGGAGGCGAAGAACAACAACGACGCCACGCTTATCGTCGTCGACCCGCGCTTTACGCGCACTGCGTCGGTGGCCGATATCTATGCGCCGATTCGCTCCGGTACCGACATTACCTTCCTGTCGGGGGTGCTGCTGTACCTGATCGAACATAACAAAATCAATGCCGAGTACGTGAAGCACTACACCAACGCCAGCCTGCTGGTGCGGGATGATTTTGCCTTCGAAGAGGGGCTGTTCAGCGGCTATGATGCGGACAAACGCCAGTATGATAAATCGTCCTGGAACTACCAGTTCGATGAAAACGGCTACGCCAAACGCGATGAGACGCTAAGCCATCCGCGCTGCGTGTGGAATCTGCTGAAGCAGCACGTTTCCCGTTACACGCCAGAGGTGGTCGAAAACATCTGCGGTACGCCGAAAGCGGACTTCCTCAAGGTGTGCGATGTGCTGGCCTCAACCAGCGCCGCTGATCGCACCACCACCTTCCTGTATGCCCTGGGCTGGACGCAGCACACCGTCGGCGCGCAGAACATTCGCACCATGGCGATGATCCAATTGCTGCTCGGCAATATGGGCATGGCCGGCGGTGGCGTGAATGCCCTGCGCGGTCACTCTAATATTCAGGGGCTGACCGACCTTGGCCTGCTGTCTACCAGCCTGCCAGGCTACCTGACCCTGCCTTCTGAAAAGCAGCCGGATCTGCAGACGTACCTGGCGGCCAACACGCCAAAAGCGACCCTGCCGGACCAGGTGAACTACTGGAGCAACTACCCGAAATTCTTTGTCAGCCTGATGAAATCCTTCTACGGCGAGGCGGCGCAAAAAGAGAACGACTGGGGCTTTGAGTGGTTACCGAAGTGGGACCAGGCTTACGACGTTATCAAATACTTCAACATGATGGATAACGGCAAAGTCACTGGCTATATCTGCCAGGGCTTTAACCCGGTCGCGTCCTTCCCGGACAAAAACAAAGTGGTTCGCAGCCTGAGCAAGCTGAAGTATATGGTGGTTATCGATCCGCTGGTCACCGAAACTTCCACTTTCTGGCAGAACCACGGCGAGTCTAATGACGTCGACCCGTCGACGATCCAGACGGAAGTCTTCCGCCTGCCATCGACCTGCTTTGCTGAAGAGGACGGTTCGATCGCCAACTCCGGCCGCTGGCTGCAGTGGCACTGGAAAGGTCAGGATGCCCCAGGTGAAGCACGTAACGACGGCGAGATCCTGGCCGGGATTTACCATCGCCTGCGCGAACTGTACCGCACCGAAGGCGGTAAAGGCGCAGAGCCGCTGCTGAAGATGAGCTGGCGCTATAAGCAGCCGGATCGCCCCGAGTCTGAAGAGGTCGCGAAAGAGAACAACGGCGTGGCGCTGGCGGATCTTTATGACGCCAACGGCACTCTGGTGGCGAAAAAAGGCCAGCTGCTGAACAGCTTCGCGCTGCTTCGCGACGACGGGACGACGGCGTCTTCCTGTTGGATCTATGCCGGCAGCTGGACGGAGCAGGGCAACCAGATGGCGAATCGCGATAATGCCGACCCTTCGGGTCTGGGTAATACGCTGGGCTGGGCCTGGGCATGGCCGCTTAATCGCCGGGTGCTCTATAACCGCGCGTCAGCCGACATCAACGGCAAGCCGTGGGATGCGAAGCGGATGTTGATCCAGTGGAACGGCAGCAAGTGGGTCGGGAATGATATTCCGGACTTCAATACCGCGCCGCCGGGGAGCAACACCGGGCCATTTATCATGCAGCAGGAGGGGCTGGGTCGCCTGTTCGCGCTGGATAAGCTGGCGGAAGGGCCGTTCCCGGAACACTACGAGCCGATGGAAACCCCGCTTGGCACTAACCCGCTGCACCCGAAGGTGATCTCCAGCCCGGTGGTGCGTTTGTATGAAGAGGACGCCATCCGCTTAGGTAAGAGGGATAAGTTCCCGTATGTCGGGACCACCTATCGTCTGACCGAGCATTTCCATACCTGGACCAAGCATGCGCTGCTCAATTCCATCGCGCAGCCGGAACAGTTTGTCGAAATCAGCGAAGGGCTGGCAAAAGCGAAAGGGATTGCCAACGGCGACCGGGTGAAAGTCAGCAGCCAGCGCGGCTTTATTCGCGCGGTAGCGGTGGTGACGCGCCGCCTGCAAACGCTCAACGTCAACGGCCAGCAGGTGGAGACCGTTGGGATCCCGCTGCACTGGGGTTTTGAAGGCGTGGCTCGCAAAGGCTATATCGCTAACACCCTGACGCCGAACGTTGGCGATTCCAACTCACAAACGCCGGAGTATAAGGCGTTTCTGGTCAACATCGAGAAAGCGTAAGGAGCGATTCAATGGCGATGGAAACACAAGACATTATTAAACGCTCCGCGACCAACCCGATCACCCCCGCGCCGCGCGCGCGGGACCATAAGGCGGAAGTCGCCAAGCTTATCGATGTCTCCTCCTGCGTGGGCTGTAAAGCCTGCCAGGTGGCCTGCTCCGAGTGGAATGACATCCGCGATGACGTGGGGCACTGCGTCGGGGTGTACGATAACCCGGCGGATCTTAGCGCCAAATCCTGGACGGTAATGCGCTTTAGCGAGACCGAACAGAACGGCAAGCTGGAGTGGCTTATCCGCAAGGATGGTTGTATGCACTGCGCAGAGCCGGGTTGTCTGAAGGCCTGCCCATCCGCCGGGGCGATTATTCAGTACGCCAATGGCATCGTCGATTTCCAGCAGGAAAACTGCATCGGCTGCGGCTACTGCATTGCTGGCTGTCCCTTTAACGTACCGCGTCTCAATAAAGAGGATAACCGGGTCTATAAATGCACCTTGTGCGTGGACCGGGTCAGCGTCGGTCAGGAACCGGCGTGCGTGAAAACCTGTCCTACCGGCGCGATCCACTTCGGTACGAAGAAAGAGATGCTGGAGGTGGCCGAGGAGCGGGTGGCTAAGCTGAAAAAACGCGGTTATGCCAGGGCCGGGATTTACAACCCGCAGGGCGTCGGCGGCACCCATGTGATGTACGTATTGCATCATGCCGACCAGCCCGAGCTGTATCACAAGCTGCCGAAGGAACCGCAGATCGATACCAGTATCAATCTGTGGAAGGGGGCGCTGAAGCCGCTGTCGGCGGCGGGCTTTATCGCCACCTTTGCCGGGCTTATCTATCACTACATCGGTATCGGGCCGAACAAGGAAGTTGACGACGACGAGGAGGAGCATGATGAGTAAATCGAAGATGATAGTGCGCACGACCTTTATCGATCGCGCCTGTCACTGGACGGTGGTAATCGCTTTCTTCCTCGTGGCGCTGTCGGGAATATCGTTTTTCTTCCCGACGCTGCAGTGGCTGACGGAAACCTTCGGTACCCCGCAGATGGGGCGTATTCTGCACCCCTTCTTTGGCGTGCTGATTTTTATCGCCCTGATGTTTATGTTCGTGCGTTTTGTCCACCACAACATCCCGGATAAACAGGATATTCCGTGGCTGAAAGGCATCGTCGAGGTGCTGAAAGGCAACGAGCATAAGGTGGCGCGGGTCGGTAAATATAACGCCGGGCAGAAGATGATGTTCTGGACCATCATGAGCATGATTTTCGTGCTGCTGGTGACCGGGGTGATTATCTGGCGGCCCTGGTTTGCCCAATATTTCCCGATTCCGGTTATTCGTTACAGCCTGCTGATACACGCCACTTCGGCGATTATCCTTATCCACGCGATCCTTATCCATATGTATATGGCGTTCTGGGTGAAGGGGTCGATTAAGGGGATGATTGAAGGCAAGGTGAGCCGCCGCTGGGCGAAGAAACACCACCCGCGCTGGTATCGCGATGTCGAACGCCTGGAAGCGATCAAAGAGAGTCGTGAAGGGATGAAGTAAGCCGTCTGGCCAGGAGACCCGCTCCAGTTTTGCTGGAGCGGGTTTATGTGTTAGTGATTAATGCGTCCATCGCTGATATCACGGTAGTTCTTTCTTTAGCCAAATTGCAGATAAAATATTTTTTATCCAGCCTTTGCTTTGCCACGCTGGTGATTGCCGGCGTGTTGATGAATAGTTTCTCAAACTCCATATTAATAACCGGGGCGGCAGCATGATAATGGCCAGTCAAATGAGAATGATAGCTCAGCGGCACAATTAAACGTGTACCAAGGTCATTAAAATAATCATGTTGGATTACCATTAAATAAGGTTGAAACGCATTGGTTCTCGGTGATGGGTTACGAAAGATATCAAATTGCGCCGCCATTAAATCCCTCCGAAAAAAGGATCCTCTGACAACAACCCTGCACGGGCAGTGAACTCATTCAGTGCCTTAATGAATTCCTGGTCTTTTCGGCGTTTGTCCGCATCGACGATGGTCAGTGCCTGGTTGCGCGGGTTAACCGTTGTTGCACGATCGCGAGTCTGTGACTTGTTAACGGCATTCTGTTTCATTATCTGCTCCTTGTTGTTGGCGAGCTGATTATCACGCGGTGTGCGATGAAAAGAAATACCTGGTTCGGGTTTGGTTTTTATTTTGCGAGGCAGCTTCCAGAGGAAAGTAATCGCCTGAAATATTAATGGTTATAGTAATAAACCCGGCGCTGGTATTAACCAGCGCGGCGGGAAATAATCAGAACTTCTCCGGAATAAAGCGGAAGGGGAAATTGGTCTGTTTCATTTTACCAATTTTGCGCTTCGGCAGCGTGACATGCTCCACTGGCAAAGCTTCGTAGGGGATCTGCGACAGCAGGTGGGTGATGATATTCAGACGCACCCGCTTTTTATCCTC
The DNA here is from genome assembly GCF_040062415.1 of Klebsiella sp. GG_Kp173. Taxonomy (NCBI): domain Bacteria; kingdom Pseudomonadati; phylum Pseudomonadota; class Gammaproteobacteria; order Enterobacterales; family Enterobacteriaceae; genus Klebsiella; species Klebsiella sp. GG_Kp173. The sequence continues at coordinate 151,277 of NZ_JBEAFZ010000086.1, read as the reverse complement.
GGAGCGGGCGACGAACCACGGCGCCCAGGCGGTGTCGGTAGCGGCGAACATGGCGTCGCGGGCGGCGGTATATTCATCCCAGCGATTGAAAGACTTGATGTCCATCGGCGAAAGCTTCCAGATCTTGCGCCCGTCGTCGATGCGATCCCGCAGGCGCCGCTCCTGCTCCTGCGGGGAGACCTCCAGCCAGTACTTGAGCAGGATAATGCCCGACTCGACCATGCCGCGCTCCACCATCGGCGCGCCGTCAAGAAATTTCTGCACCTCCTCCGGGGTACAAAAGCCCATCACGCGTTCGACGCCGGCGCGGTTGTACCAGCTGCGATCGAAAATCACGATTTCCCCAGCTGCCGGGAGATGCTTGATATAGCGCTGAAAATAGAGCTGACTTTTCTCGCGTTCGGTGGGCGAGGGTAAGGCGACGACCCGGAAGATACGCGGGCTGACGCGCTCGGTGATCGCCTTAATGGTGCCGCCTTTGCCGGCGCCGTCCCGGCCTTCAAAGACGATGCACACCTTCAACCCTTTATGCACCACCCAGCGCTGCAGTTTCACCAGCTCCACGTGGAGCTTGCGCAACGCCTTCTCATACGCTTTATTGTCAAGCGGGGCGATCTTCACCGCCGCGTCGACCGGATTACCGCTTTTCTTATTACCCATCGCCATGCTCCGTGTTGCCGAGGTATCCCTTTGAAGTGTAATCCTTCACCGGCGAGGCGGTGGAAAATATTCCGCCCGGGACGGGCTAGCGGGCGCTCCCCGCGGCGATGACTTCCAGTCCCACCCGCTGCCCCCACGACAGCTCCAGGGTGTTACCGTCCGGGTCGGCAAAGAAAGCGAAATAGCCTACCGGATCGCCCAACTGCTCCGGTTCCCGACGCAAAACGCCTTCCCGCCGCGCCTGAGCGACTTTCTCATCGATCTCCGCCTGGGTGGCGCAGGCGACGCCGAGATGGCCGAACGGTCCCAGCGGCGTATCGGCCGGATCGTCACTTTGCACCAGCACCAGGGCGAAAGGCCGGGTGCGGTCGCTGAGCCATGCCACTTTACGCGCCGAGGGGAGGTCGGGTTCGCGCTGGTGAATAACGGTCATCGCCGTATAGCGGGTATAAAAATCGATGCTGCTGGCCAGACAGCGGACGGTAAAGGCGACATGGGTAAAGCCGACATCAACATTTTGCATGGATGATTCTCCCGAGGTGAACGATGTCTCGACTTTACAACCTCAAGTTAACTTGAGATCAATCCGCGATGTCTCCCTGCGTGCCCACCAATTTTTACAGGGGATTATCCACCGCCAGGCGCCTCTGCCGTCGGCAGGAAAGCCAACAGTGGCGCTGGCGAGCGCATGAACGAATCAGGCCGTTGTATGGAGGATACTGCAGTCGGGCGTTTTTAGCTGGTGTGGCGAGGCGGGATGGTCAATAATGCCGGCCGTCTCTCAATACCCCTATAAGATGTATGAAAAAAACGATTTTTTCACTGGCGCTGGGCACTTTCGGACTCGGCATGGCGGAGTTTGGCATTATTGGCGTGCTGCCGGACATGGCGCACGATGTCGGAATATCCATTCCCGCCGCCGGCAATATGATTGCCTGGTATGCCTTCGGCGTGGTGATCGGTGCGCCGATCATGGCGCTGCTCTCCAGTCGGTTTTCGTTGAAATCGGTGATGCTGTTTCTCGCCGCCCTGTGCATTCTCGGCAATACCCTGTTTACCTTCTCCAGTAGCTACGCCATGCTGGCGCTAGGCCGGCTGGTTTCCGGGTTTCCCCACGGGGCGTTCTTTGGCGTCGGCGCGATTATCCTGTCGAAAATCGCGCCGCCAGGGAAGGTGACCGCCGCGGTGGCCGGGATGATTGGCGGCATGACGATCGCTAACCTGGTGGGCGTCCCCGGCGGCACCTGGCTTGGGCATCACTTTAGCTGGCGCTATACCTTCGCGCTCATCGCGGTGTTTAACGTCGCGGTGTTTCTGGCCATCTACTGCTGGGTGCCCACGCTGTATGACCGGGCCAGCACGCGGCTGCGCGAGCAGTTCCGTTTTCTGGCTTCCCCGGCGCCGTGGCTGATTTTTGCCGCCACCATGTTCGGTAACGCCGGGGTGTTCGCGTGGTTCAGCTATATCAAGCCCTTTATGCTCAACGTCTCCGGCTTTGCCGAAAGCCGGATGATGCTGATTATGATGCTGGCGGGGCTGGGTATGGTGGTTGGCAATCTGTTCAGCGGTAAAATTTCCGGGCGCTACAGTCCGCTGCGCATCGCGGCCATGACTGACGGGGCGATCGCCGTGACGCTGCTGCTGATCTTTGCCTTCGGGGAGCATAAAGTCGCTTCGCTGACGCTGGCGTTTTTCTGCTGTGCCGGGCTGTTTGCCCTGTCGGCGCCGCTGCAGATCCTGCTGCTGCAGAACGCCAAAGGCGGTGAGATGCTGGGGGCGGCAGGGGGGCAGATCGCCTTTAACCTCGGGAGCGCCATCGGCGCCTTCTGCGGCGGAATGATGATTGCCCAGGGCTTCGGCTGGAACAGCGTGGCGCTTCCCGCCGCCACGCTGTCGTTTCTGGCGATGAGCGCCTTGCTCATCTACGGTCGCCATCAGCGCCGACAGGCTTGCTAACGACGCTTACTCACGCCAGGGTTCGCCGAGCGTCAGCATCAGCCGGTTGGCCCAGGCGAAAAAGGCCGCTGACTGCAGCAGATCCAGCTGGGCCAGAGTATCCAAGCCCTGCTCATCAAGCGCAGCCAGATGGCTGGCTTTCAGCGCGGGCGGCGTCACCGACAGCGCGGCGGCGACATCGATCTCCGCCTGCCAGCGCGGCGACTGCCCGCCGCGCAGATCTTCTCCCGGCGTCACCGCCAGCAGCGTGTCGACGGCGGTCTCGTCCTTCGCCAGCTGCGCCGCTTTGCGGGCATGCACCGAGGCGCAGTAAATACAGCCATTGATTTTACTGGCCACCGTGGCGGCCAGCTCACGTTCGGCGCGCGGCAATCCCCCTGGGGTATAGAAAATGCCTTTATCAGTCAGCGTCCGATGCTCCAGCACCGGCTGGTTGCGCGCCAGCAGGCGGAAGTAAGGAGAATCGCTATGGCCATATTTGGCCAGGATCGCCTGTTCTTCAGGGCTAAATTCCGCCAGCGGTTTATCCGCCAGCCAGGGTTCCCAATGCAGTTCATCACGGGTGAAACGCACCGGAGCCGCTTTGCCGCTCTGAGTTTGTGGGGTGGTGTGCCAGTACCCGGCCACCACCGGCGTGTCGGCGCTGACGATGGGCTGATGGTTGAGCGCCCGCAGGCCCAGCAGCAGGCGGCTCTGGAAGCCGATAAAGGCCACCAGCTGCGCCAGGGTGACGATGCCCCGCAGGCTCCAGCCTGCTTTTGTCAGAGCGTGCAGCGCGGCGGGGGTCGCTTCGACAGGAGTGAAGGTCAGCAGGCGGGCAAAGGCCAGCGCTGGAACCAGACGGTCCGTGGTCGGGTCGGCAAGGCCGAAGCCGGCATAGTGCGCCGCCAGCGCGTCCGCCTGGTGCAATTTCGCCACCTTCGCGGCCACGGCGAAGCGTTCATCAAGAGGAAAGTCAGTATCCTGCTGGCTGAACAGCACTTCATAACTTCCCTGGGCGTGACGGGTGGCGGCGTCGCGGATTGCGCGCGCCTGATCGAGCGGGGAACCGATGGCGATCTCCGCCAGTTCGGCCAGAATATCCTGACTCAGCGTCATGGTGACTCCTTATCTGATGTGGGGGGCAATATGCTGAGCGATCAGCTCAATGGAACGCAGCGTATCCCGGTGCGAAGGCTCCACCGAGTGCACCTGAAACGAAATATCGGTAGCGCGGGCCAGCACGCTGTCTTGCGCCAGGGAGGCGATAACATGCTCAGGATCGCCGACGTGGGCATCAAGCTGCTGCAGATAGTCAGTGACACTGTCACCTTCTATCCGATGACCCGCTTCCCGGTGCTGTGCCGCCTGTTTGCGCAGGCCGGGTTCGGCGACCTGCAGGGCGTGGGCGTGGCTGTCAGCGACAAAGGCGGTGCGCGAGGCGAGGATCCGCGGCGCAACGCCGTCCGGCAGCGCCGACAGATAGGCGTCGATGATCGGGTTCTGAATGGCGTCCAGCGGCAGGCGCGGCTCACCGGGCGGCCGGGGCTGCGTGCGGGACAGCATCAGCCCGTGTCCCGCCTGACCGGCACGGATGGCGCCCTCCACCGAGAAGGTGGCGATCCAGATTCGCGCCGCCAGCTGCGGCGCCGGCGGATAGAGATGGTTGTCCGGGTGGCTGAGGGTGTCGCCGCGCCAGGCGCTGTGGATCAGGTGCAGATGGTCGGCAAACACCGCTCCGCGCTGCTCACTGGTCAGGCCGAAGGGCAGAAATGAGGTTGGCGTGCCGCCGGAGCCAAACCCCACCTCCAGACGCCCGTCGGTGAGTAAATCCAGCACCGCCGCGTCTTCGGCGACGCGTAGCGGATTTTCCATCGGCAACGTGATAATGGCTGTGCCGAGGCGAATGCGGTCAGTCTGCGCCGCGACGTGGGCGAGAAACACCAGCGGGGAAGGCAGGCCGCCTTCCTGTTCATGAAAATGGTGTTGGGCAATCCATGCGCTGTCGAAGCCGACGCGCTCCGCGTGGCGGATCTGTTCGGCCGCCAGCCGGTAGCGCGTTTGCGCAGAGCCCTGATCGAGCAGACGGGTAAAAAAGCCGAGGCGTTTAGGCATTATGCGTTCTCCGTATAGGGCTGCGCTAAGCGGTGGGAAACCTGGGGGATAGCGGCGATCAGCTCGCGGGTGTAGGCCTGCTGCGGGGCGGCGAACAGGCGGCCAACGTCGCCATGCTCCACCACCTGGCCGGCGCGCAGCACCGTGACGCTGTCGGCAATCCGCCTCACCGTCGCCAGATCGTGGGTAATGAACAGATAGCTCAGACCAAGCTGCTGCTGTAGCTGCTGCAGCAGGGCGAGGATCTGCGCCTGAACGGTGACGTCGAGCGCCGAGGTCGCTTCGTCAAGGACCAGGATCGCCGGCTCGAGGATCAGCGCTCGGGCAATCGCCACCCGCTGCCGCTGGCCGCCGGAAAGCTCCCGCGGCGTCCGCGACAGCAGCTCCGGGGCCAGTGCCACCCGGGCGGCGACGTGCTCCACACGCTGGCGACGCGTCGCCGCGCTGAGGCGCTCAAAGTTTTTTAATGGCTCTTCGATAATCGCGAACAGCGTTTGGCGCGGGTCGAGCGAGGCGAAGGGGTTCTGGTAGACAAACTGGATTTTGCGCCGCAGCTGACGCTGCGCCTCGCGGCTGAGATGCCCGGCGTCGATACCGTCGATGGTCACCTGTCCGGCGTCGGCGCGCTCGAAGCCCAGCAGGATCCGCGCCAGGGTGGTTTTTCCGGAGCCGGATTCGCCCACCAGCGCATGGGTGCTGCCGCGCCTGACCTCAAAGCTGACGCTGTCGAGCGCCTGCAGCGCCTGTTTGCCCAGCGAGAAGCGTTTGCTGATCCCGTCGACGCGAATGGCCGGCGTGGCCAGCGGACGAGGACGATCCGCCGTCAGCCTCAGCGGCGCGTCCTGCAGATCGCGGAGCAGCTGGCGGGTGTAAGGGTGCTGCGGACGCCGGACAATCGTCTCGGTGGCGCCTTGTTCCTGAATCTCGCCCTGGCGAAACACCATGATCCGGTCGGCGCGTTCGGCGGCCAGCGCCAGATCGTGGGTGACAAACAGCACGGCGGTTCCCGACTCGCGACGCAGGATATCGAGCAGGTCGAGAATGCGCTTCTGCACCGTGACGTCAAGGGCGCTGGTAGGCTCGTCGGCAATAATCAGATCCGGCTGCAGGGCAATGGCGATGGCGATCAGCACCCGCTGCTTCATCCCGCCCGACAGCTGATGCGGGTACTGGTCAAGACGCTGTTCCGGGTGGCTGAGCCCGACTTTAGCGAGCAGGTTGAGGACCTGCTGCCGGCGTTCGGCGGCGGAGAGGGATTGATGCAGTTGCAGAATCTCTTCCACCTGCTGACCAATGGTTTTTACTGGGTTAAGCGAATTGCCTGGGTCTTGCGGCACCAGGCTGATGCTCACTCCGCGCAGGCGGTTCAGGCGTTTTGCCGACCAGTCGCTAATCACTTCGCCATTGAGAATAATTCGCCCGGCGTCGCGGCGGGCATTATCCGCCAGCAGGCCGATAATCGCCTGCGCGGTAGTGGTTTTCCCCGAGCCAGATTCCCCAACGAAGGCCAGCATTTCGCCGCGCTGAATGGAAAAGCTGACGTTATGCACCACTTCGCGCCATTCGCCCCGCGAGCGGTAGCTGATGCGAAGATCTTCAACAGACAGAACGTTCATGGGCGTACTCCACTCCACTGGCGGCTAAGACGATTGGCGGCAAGGACCACCGCGACCACGGCGAGGCCGGGGAAGGTGGTCAGCCACCAGGCGGTCGACAGGTAATTACGACCTTCGGCGATCAGTAATCCCCACTCCGGGACCGGCGGCGGGGTGCCGTAGCCGAGGAAGCTGAGGGTGGCCAGAGCCAGCATCGCCTGACCAAACTGCAGCGTTGCGAAGGCGAGCACCGCGGTGAGCGAGTTGGGCAGGATATGACGCCAGAAGATGGCGAGAAAGGTGCCGCCGCTGCCCCGGGCCGCTTCGACGTAATCGCTGTGGCGCACGCGCACCACTTCCGCCCGCGCCAGGCGCGCGAAGCTGGCGATAGCCGCGACGCCGACCGCCACCGCCGCATTCACCGTGCCAAAACCCAGCAGAATGATCACCGTCAGCTGCAGCAGCAGCGAGGGGATGGCCAGCAGGACATCCACCAGGCGCATGAGGGTGGATTCCACGCGTCCGGCCAGTGCCCCGGCGAGGGTGCCAAGGGCGGTGCCGACCACCAGGCCGATGGCGACGGCGATTAGCGCCGCCGACAGAGAATGTACCGCGCCGTAAACCACCCGCGTCCACAGGTCGCGGCCCAGCTGGTCGGTGCCCAGCCAGTAGTGCGCCTGCGGCGCCAGGCGCTGAGCGCCGGGGATCCCTTCCAGTGGGTTAGCGGAGGTAAACCACTGTGGGGCAAGGGCCATTAACAGGGCGGTGATCATCACCGCCCACGCCAGCCACAGGCCTGGCTGCAGACGCACTCTGCGCCACTCCGGGCGGCGGCGAACCGCGATGGCATAGTCGACCAGGCTCATTTCACACCTCCGGTCTGTAATTGGAGTCGGGGATCAAGCCGCGGCATGACCAGGTCGACCAGCAGGTTGATCAGGACGAAACCGAGGGCGGAGATCATCACCACCGCCTGCAGCACAGCAATATCCTGGTTATTCACCGCCTGCTGGGTCAGCTGCCCGAGGCCGCTGCGGCCGAAGATGGTCTCGGTGATCAGCGCCCCGGCAATCAGCTCGCCCAGCAGTAGCCCGGCTATGTTCAGCGCAGGCAGCAGGGCGTTACCCATCACATGGCGCCAGAGGACGCCGGTCTCGCTCATTCCCTTGGCGCGGGCGACCGCGACGAAGGGCTGAACCGCCACCTGATCCATGCTGCGCATCAGGATCTGCGCCAGCGGGGCGGAGATGGGCAGCGCGACGGCGATAACCGGTAAAATCAGCCCTTCCAGCGGACCGGGGTTGATCACCGGGATCCAGCGCAACTGAAACGAAAAGAGCTGGATCAGGGCGATACCCAGCCAGAAGGTGGGCAGCGAGATAAACAGCACCGGCAGCGACTGCAGGAGGTTGCTCAGCCAGCGCAGCCCCGGCAGACGCGAGGCGAAGGCGAGGGTGAACGCCAGGATCACGGCCAGCAGGAAGGCCGGCAGGGCGAGGCTTAAGGTATCCGGCAGGTAGCTGGCAATCAGGCTACTGACCGCCAGACCCGCCTGCAGGGAATAGCCAAAGTCGCCGTGCAGCATTGCCAGCAGCGTGTGCAGGTACTGGCGCCACAGCGGGCTGTCGGCGCCGTAGGCCAGCCGCATGTCGGCGATTTGCGCCGGGCTCAGACCGAGGTCCGGGTTCTGAAACTTGATCAGCACCGCATCCCCTGGCAGCACCTGCAGCAGGAAAAAGGTGAGGGTAAAGGCCGCCCACAGGACCAGCAGCCCCTGACCGAACCGTCGCAGAAGATAAGCGCTCATATCCGGCCTCTTAATGTTTATCCAGCCAGGCGCTGTAGAACGACGGACGACCGACGGCCTCGAAGCTGACGCCTTTCACCCACGGCGCGCCGGCGAACACCTGCGGCTCTTCGAAAATCGGGATCACATAGGCGTTTTCGATCAGATAGCGCTGGGCATCGCCGGTTAACTGCAGACGCTGCTGTGGCTCCACCGCCGCGGAGATGCCGGTCAGCAGATCGTTCAGCTTATCATCGCGGAAGTGCTGTACTTTATCGCTGGAGCCGCCTTTCTGCAGCAGCGCGTCGCGGTTGTTGGGGAAAAACATGCTTTTTACCACATCCGGATCGGCGCGGCCCACTTCCGAAACGGTGAGCGGCGTTTTCTGCGGGTCGAGGTTGTCAAGCGTACGGCTGCCGGCATCCCCGGCTTTGACCGTTAACGCGACTCCCACCTGGCGCCATTGCTGGGCGATCAGCTGCAGCACCTCTTTATTCTGCGGCTGCGGGAGCGACTCATAGACCGTCAGTGCCAGCCGCTGCCCGTCTTTGCTGCGAATCCCGTCGGCGGCCGCTTTCCAGCCGGCCTCATCCAGCAACTGCCGGGCTTTGGCCTGGTCGAAGGTCAGTTTATCGCTCAGATTGACATAGCCGGCGGCAGAGCTGGCCAGCACGGAGGTGGCTTGCGGGTAGTTAGCGGAGAACAGCGTCTCCACCACCTGTTTGGCGTTGGTGGCATGGAGCAGGGCCTGGCGCACCCGCAGGTCGGCGACCAGAGGGTTATCCGGGCGGAAGCTCAGGCTGTCGTTGACCCCGCGGGTAGGGGCGGCGTAGACCTTAAATCCCTGATCGGTCGCCTGCTTTTCATCGTAGGCCTGCACCTGGCGAATAAAGCCCGCCTGGCCGGCCAGCAGCGCGCCGATGCGCACGCTGTCTTCCGGGGTCACAATATAGGTGATGCCGTCGAGGTTGGCGGGCCCCTGCTGGGCGATGTTTTTCGGCCCCCACTGATAATCCTTGCGCGCCACCAGCGTCAGCTCGCGGCCCGGTTTTTCATCCTGCACCACAAAGGGACCGGAGCCGATGATATGCCGGGCATCGCCCAGCTCCTCAAAATTGCGCTGCAGGGTGCTGAGGGACACCAGACCGGAGCCGATGGTGGCGGTCCCTTGCAGAAAGCCCGGCGACGGTTTGTTGAAGTAAAATTTCACCGTCAGCGGGTCGATCACTTCGCTGCGCTGGTAGTTATTGATCACCTCCGAGACAGGCAGGCGGTGGGCTTTATCGCCCAGCCCATAGGTGTCGAAGTTTTTGGCGACGGCGGCGGCATCCAGCGGCGTACCGTCCGAGAAGGTGACCCCTTTGCGCAGGTGGAAAGTGTACTCGGTTTTATCGGCATTACTGGTCCAGCTCTCGGCGATCCACGGCTCAATCTCCAGCGTTTTCGGGTTCTGCCAGGTCAGCTTGTCGGTGATCTGATTGAGAATGCCGCCGTTTGGATAAAAGCCGCCGGCGGGTGGATAGAGATTGGTGTGCGGTTGCTGCTCCAGATAAATTAAGGTACCGCCTTTAACCGGCGTGTCGGCGGCCCAGACGGAAAAGGCGCCGGAAAGAAACAGCGCGGCCAGCGCGGGCAGGCGAAAATGACGATGCATGGTGAATTCCTTTGTTATCTATTGTCTTGCCATCATCGGGCGCGGCTAAAAACAAAGGAACCAAGGAATTGCGCTAAGCATTTGCGGAAATTGCATTTACTTTTCGCGGCGGGAAGCGAGGGGAAGCGCCTCTCCCGGGCGGGAGAGGCGCTGGCGATTAGCTACGCAGATCGATAACCATACGGCCGCGGATCTGACCCTGCTCCATCTCTTTAAAAATGGCGTTGATATCTTCCAGCGGGCGCAGGGTGACTTTCGGCACCACTTTGCCTTCGGCGGCGAACTGGAAGGCTTCCACCAAATCCTGACGGGTACCGACCAGCGAGCCGACCACTTCGATGCCGTCGAGCACCAGACGTGGAATATCGAGGCTCATTGCTTCCGGCGGCAGGCCTACCGCCACCACGCGGCCGCCGGCGCGAACGGCATCCACCGCCGAGTTAAAGGCCGCTTTAGCCACCGCGGTCACCACGGCAGCATGCGCGCCGCCGGTTTTTTCCTGAATCACTTTCGCCGCATCTTCATTGCGCGAGTTAATGGTCAGATCGGCGCCCATCGAGGCCGCCAGCTCCAGCTGGCCGTCGTTGACGTCGATGGCGATCACTTTGGCGTTAAAGACATTCTTGGCATACTGCAGCGCCAGGTTGCCCAGGCCGCCGAGGCCGTAGATAGCGATCCACTGGCCCGGTTTGATGTGGGAGACCTTAACGGCTTTGTAGGTGGTGACCCCGGCGCAGGTGATGCTGCTGGCGGCGGCGGAGTCGAGGCCGTCCGGGACTTTAACCGCGTAGTTGGCGGTGACGATGCACTCTTCCGCCATGCCGCCGTCGACGGTATAACCGGCGTTTTTCACCGAGCGGCACAGCGTCTCGTTGCCGCTGTTACAGTATTCGCAGTGGCCGCAGCCTTCGAAGAACCACGCCACGCTGGCGCGATCGCCCGGCTTCAGGGAGGTGACGCCAGGGCCGACTTTTTGTACTACCCCGATCCCTTCATGACCAAGAATAACGCCGGTTTTATCGCCAAAATCGCCGTTTTTCACGTGCAGGTCAGTATGACACACGCCGCAGCATTCCATTTTCAACAGCGCTTCGCCGTATTCCAGCGGGCGCAGCGTTTTTTCCGTAACGTTAACCTGATGGTCGTGGGTAACAACAGCTGCCTTCATGCCTGTCTCCTTGTGAGGGGAATGATTAATTTTATTAATGCAATACTACCTAATAAGGATTAGACGCTATGGGGGAAAAAAACAAGGCGCTTTAGTATAGGATGTGGTTTTTTGCTACAACGATAGCACAAAATTCAGACAATACCTCTAATTTTGGTAGGTAATAATAGCGTCACTGAATGGTCATGTTTTCTTCATCACTCAACTCTATTGTTTTGCGCATCAATTTCTTATAACAACAGAGTGATACATCAATGCATCTGGTCAAAACGCTCCTCACTGCCGGTCTGCTTTTTTCCGCCGCCGCACAGGCTCACAATGTGCTGGAATTCCCGCAGCCGGAAAACAATCCCGAAGAGTTTTACGCGGTCACCGAGATCCCGGCTGGCGGGATCATTAAGTATGAAACCGACGCCAAAACAGGATTTATCATCGCCGACCGCTTTCAGTCGATGCCGGTGGCTTACCCGGCAAACTACGGTTCATTAACCCAGTCGCTGGCCGGGGATGGCGACCCGCTGGACGTGGTGTTTTACACCCGCGCGCCAATGGCCCCGGGCACGCTGATTAAGCTGCGGCCGATCGGCGTCCTTAAGATGGTAGACGGCGGTGAGAAAGACGACAAAATCATCGCCGTGCCGGCCAGTAAAATTGATCCCACCTATGACGATATCAAGACCATCGCCGATTTGCCGAAAATCGAGCAGCAGCGGCTGGAGGCCTTCTTCCGGGTCTATAAAGAACTGCCGGAGGGGCGGAAAAAGGTCGAGCTGGCTGGGTTTAATGATGCCGCCGCCGCGAAGCAGGAGATCAAATCGGCCTGGGAAGCCTGGAAGGGGAAGAACCCGCAATAATATTCATCGCGGGCGCAGTCCGGCGCCCGCAGCATTCCATCATCCGATACGCTACCCAGCCGTACTGGAGGGTTTATCCTCTTGACGCGTCCTGCAATAGATGGTTGTATAATACAACTATATCTTGATCTGGACGCATCGCTATGGCTGACACCTCCTTAATCCAACAGATCCGTACCGCCTCACGGTTAATGGTGCGCGAGCTCGGTTTTATGAACACCACGCTGGCCGCCACCCACTATTCGCCGTCGGCGGTGCATACCCTGCTCGAAGTGTCGGTGAGAGGGGCGATGACCGCCGCCCAGCTGGTGACTTTGCTGGGCCTGGAAAAATCGAGCGTCAGCCGGATGGTTGCCCGTCTGCTGGCGGCCGGGGAGCTGGAGGAACGTCCCTGCGCGGAGGATGCGCGGTCTAAATCGCTGGCGCTGACCGCCAAGGGGCACGATACGGTGGCGATAATCAACGCGTGGGCTACCCGCCGGGTGGTGGAGGCGTTAGGCCATCTGGATGAGCCGCAGCAGCGGACCGTCGCCAGCGGACTGGCGGCCTATGCGCAGGCGCTGGCGCAGTGTCGGGATATCGCGCTGGCGGATACGACCCCGCAGATTTCGCTGGTGACCGGCTATCAGCCGGGGATGATCGGCCGGATAGCCCAGATGCACGGGGAGTATTACGCCCGGCACCATGACTTCGGCGCTTTTTTTGAAGGCAAGGTCGCCAGCGGCGTGGCGGAATTTGCCACCCGGCTTTCCTCGCCGGCCAACCAGATCTGGCTGGCGATGCGCGAGGGGAAGATTGTCGGTTCGGTGGCGATCGATGGCGAGGATCTCGGCCAGCAGCAGGCGCATCTACGCTGGTTCATTCTCGATGACAGCTGTCGGGGAACCGGCATTGGCAGGCGGCTCCTCAGTGAGGCGATGGCTTTCTGCGATAGTCGTCAGTTCAGCGCCGTTCAGCTGTGGACGTTTAAAGGTCTGGACGCGGCCCGCAAACTGTATGAGTCCTTTGGCTTCACGTTAACCTGCGAATGGCAGGGGGATCAGTGGGGAAAGGTGATGACCGAGCAGCAGTTTACCCGGCCAGGCAACGCCGGCTAAGGGCGGGGTGCCTTAGCCGGCGGGGGGGCGAAGATTACCCCAGTTGATTAAGCAGCCGGGCGATCTCCTCTCGCCACTGCGCCTGCAGCGCAGGCTTTTGATGTTTCGGCTTACGGGCCATGTCGTCCGCCAGCCATTGCTCCAGAGCGATCAGGCGCGCCAGCAGCGCTTCTTCATCATCAGCCGCGAGTGACGGCTCCTGAGGTGAGGAGGCCACTGTCGTGGTGGAGGGCTGCGCCTGCAGACGGGCATAAACCTCTTCCAGACTGTGCCACTCCGTTAGCCCGGCGCTGTCGATCAGCCAGAAGCGGTTACAGCTTTCGCTAATAAGCTGGCGGTCATGACTAACCAGCAGCACGCCGCCGGGGTAGTCGCGGAGCGTCTGCGCCAGCGCAGCTTTGCCCTCCATATCAAGATGGTTGGTGGGTTCATCCAGCAACAGCAGGCTGTAGCGCGCCAGCGACAGGCCGACGAACAGCAGCCGCGACCGCTCACCGCCGCTGAGGGTGCTGACCTTCTGACCATGCCTCGCCCAGCCAAATCCGGCGGCGATCAGCGCCCGTTTCCGGGTGTCCGCCGACGGGGCGAACGGCGTCAGGGCGTCGAGCAGGCTGGCATCGTCCGGCAATTGCGCCAGCGTCTGGTCGTAATACCCGGGGTGAAGCCGGGGGTGCAGACGCAGCCCCGGAAGAGGCGATGCGTCGTTCATCTGCTGCCACAGCAGGCGCAGCAAGGACGATTTACCGCCGCCGTTGCGCCCCATGATGGCCACGCGATCTCCGCTGCGCAGTCGCGCCACGCCGGTGGTAAACAGGGCCGGCAGTCCCGGCGCGGGGGCCACCGGCAGCCTGTCCATCTCCAGCAGGCGGTCCGCCGGCAGGGCGTCCCCTTGCAACACCAGGCGCCACGGCGGGCCGACGCTGAGCTCAGTCTGCTCGTCTTTCAGGCGGGCGACCTGCTTCTCCATCTGTTTGGCTTTGCGGGCGAGATCTTCGTTGTCATACACCCGACCCCAGGTGGCCAGCCGCCGGGCGCTGGCGCTGACCCGGTCGATCTCTTTTTGCTCGGCCTTATGACGTAATGCGGCGCTTTCATCCTGCTCCTGCAGTGCCTGACGGGCAGCGCTGCAGGGTAAGGCGAAGCTGTGCAGCGTCTGGTCGCGAAGGATCCAACTGGCATTAGTTACAGCATCCAGTAAGGTGTTGTCATGTGACACCAGCACGAAGCTCCCCTGCCAGGTTTGCAGAAAGCTTTCCAGCCACAACAGGGTGGGCAGATCGAGATGGTTGCCGGGCTCATCCAGCAGCAGCAGGTCAGGCTGGCGGATCAGCGCCCGGGCCAGCAGCAGGCGCGTGTGCTGCCCGCCGCTTAGGGTGCTGGTTTGCTGCGCCATCACCGCCGGCGTGAATCCCATCTGCGCCAGCAGGCGTTCGGCCAGCCAGCGCTGGGCTTCCCGGGCGTCGGCGGGTAACGGGGCCAGCACCGCCTGAAGCAGTGACTGCGAACGCAGCGCCTCCGGCTGATGCTGTTCAACGCGGGCCATCAGACACTGACCGGCGAGCGAGACGCTGCCCGAGGTGGGCGCGAGGGTGCCGTCCAGCACCTGCAGCAGGGTGCTTTTGCCACAACCGTTATGGCCAATGAGACCGATACGGTCGCCTTTCTTCAGGGTGAAGGAGAGGGTGTTAAACAGCGGCCCAAAAGCCGTCTCCACGTGGAGCGCATGGGCAGTTAGTAATGTACTCATAGTCAACTTACTCAAGAGTTACAGGCATGCGAATGCCTCGTCAAAACTCGCTGACGATAACCCGGTAAGCCGGAGAGAAGGGATTCTGTGAAGGGTCTTCGCTCAAGCCAAAGTTATCGCAGCACGATACCGATAACGCTTGAGCTGGCGCCATTGCCTAAGGCATGTGAAACAATAAACATTTCACAATACAGCATGGGGGCCTCCTTTTATATTCAGTAAGTGAATGGGTGACGGCAGTGTAGTGGGGAAAGGAAAAATGCGCCAGTGACAAAACTGGCAGGGGGCGTCCCCGCCAGCTTTCGCCTGCGCCACTTTTGCCTACGAAGCCGGGTTGGCGCAGAGGACTTATGTGTTTGCTAGAACATGATGGGAAACCAGCGGGCGTGGTCGCGGGTATATTCCGTCATCGCCTGGGGATCCTTTATCGCCTGGCAGGGAGCCTCGAGAATATTCGGATACTCATCCGGATACCAATCCTCTTCGGTCGTTAAGGTAAAAAAGCGAGACTCCCGGTGGGTTTCACAGGTATAGGCGTTTTTAATATTGTCGGCTTTGCGATATCCCTTGGGATCGCGATATTCGATATACACTTTGTACTCAGAGCGGGTACCCCGCCACGCGCCCGGCTCCGGTTTCTGCCAGCGGACCGTCTGGTAGTAGCGCTCCCGCTCGCCGTAGCGATAGACGGTGGACTCCCCGCCGGGAATAAGGTCGGGCTTCAGGAAGAGGAACATCAGCCCCGCCAGCAGCAGTAACACCGGTGGGAGAGTGTGGGTCAGCAGCCGCGGCGCCCGACGGTTAACCAGCAGCAGCCAGAGCAGCGGCGGGATCAGGCTGACGATAACAGCGAAGAGGATTTTCGCCGGCGTGTAGAGTTCATGCACCGACACCTCGCCGGCTTTTGCCGCGTAAAGCGCCTGCTTATCGCCGAAATACCAGTACTCGCCGTGAAAGGCGCTAATGGCGCTCACCAGCAGCAGCCCGCTAAACAGCCCCAGCCAGACCCGTAATAGCGGTTGCAGAACGATTTTTTGCTGGCTCATTTAGGCTACCTCACCAGGGAGAGGGGCGATCGGGCGGGCAATCATGATTGCCGTGTCGCTGAGCGCGTTCAGATCGTTTACCGGAGCGCACTGGCGAGCCATGACCTGCGGATCGCGGTCCGGAAACCAGCCCTCATTGAATGACAGGGTGTAAAACTGGGTATGCCGCTGCACTTCACAGCGCCAGGCGCGGCGAAGATTGTTTCTGTCGATAGGCCAGCGGGGATCTTTCGCTTCAACAAAAATCTCATATTTAGAGGGCTGAGTGATACGTTGGTTAGAATTTGTCTTCATCCAGAAAATAGCAGTGTAATAAACGTTGTGTTTCCCGTACTGAATACTGGCATCCCGTCCGGGGGTGACCTCCGGATGGAGGAAAATAAAGGTCCCGGCGGTAATCAGTACCATCAGCGGGAATAGCGGATGCTGTATCGGCCGCCAGGGAATATTACGCACCGCCAACAGCCAGACCAGAGTCAGAAACAACACGTAGAGCAGGGCGAAGAAGAATTTACTCGGCGTATAGATGACGATATCTACCAGATCGCCGGTGGCGGGCTGATACTGCTCAGCGCGCGGGGTGAGCATCCACATATCGCCGCCAGAGAGGCACAGGCCGGCGATGATGGCGATACCACCCGTGAGGAGTAAGACAATCCGGATCAGAATAGCATTCGCTTTATTCGCGTCAGGGGTAAATTTTTGCATTTCACATTCCGTTGTGAGGGGGTGAGAAACAACTATTTTGCACAGCGGAGGGCGCGCGGCAAATGCTATCCGTTTTCTATTTTTACGATAAATGAATATGGGCGGAAAAGGCGTTTCTGTGGCGGGAAATATTATCCGGACGCTATTAATAACCGGGCCGATCGTTCGGCCCGGTGAGCGCGATTAAATTGAGGTGCGGCGGTAATTACGATATTCCGGCAGCCAGAAATTATCGCTGATGGACTGCAGCAGCGCTTCTGCGGAGGTTTTCACCGCCACGCCCTGCTCCTGAGCCACCTTACCGACCGCGAAGGCGATCGCCCGCGAGACGGTCTGGATATCCTTCAGCTCCGGCAGCACCGGACCTTCACCGTTGTTCACCAGCGGCGAGTGTTTCGCCAGGGTTTCGCTGGCGGCCATCAGCATCTCGTCGGTGACCCGCGACGCGCCGGAGGCGATCACCCCCAGACCAATGCCCGGGAAGATATAGGAGTTGTTGCACTGGGCGATGGGGTACTGTTTGCCTTTGACGGTAACCGGGGCAAACGGACTGCCGGTGGCGACCAGCGCCTCGCCGTCGGTCCAGCTCAGGATATTCTGCGGCGTGGCTTCCACCCGTGACGTTGGGTTGGAGAGCGGCATCACGATTGGCCGCGGGCAATGCTTGTGCATCTCGCGGATAATCTCTTCCGTGAACAGCCCCGGCTGACCGGAAACGCCGATCAGGATGTTCGGTTTCACGTTGCGCACCACGTCGAGCAGGGAAAGTACATCGTTAGTGGTATCCCAGCCCTGCAGATGTTCACGTTTCTGCACCAGCTTGTTCTGGAACGGCAGCAGATTAGGCATGCCGTCGGTTAACAGGCCAAAGCGGTCAACCATGAACACGCGCTGGCGGGCCTCTTCTTCACTGAGTCCTTCGCGGACGATCTGGGCGATAATTTGCTCGGCGATGCCGCAGCCGGCGGAGCCCGCCCCGAGGAAGACAATTTTCTGTTCGCTCAGCTGACTGCCGGCGCCGCGGCTGGCGGCGATCAGCGTCCCGACGGTCACCGCCGCGGTACCCTGGATATCGTCGTTAAAGGAGCAGATCTCATTGCGATAGCGGTTGAGCAGCGGCATGGCGTTCTTCTGCGCAAAGTCTTCAAACTGCAGCAGCACGTCCGGCCAGCGGGCCTTAATCGCCTGGATCACGTCGTCAACGAACTGGTAGTACTCGTCATCGGTAATACGCGGGTGGCGCCAGCCCATATACAGCGGATCGTCCAGCAACTGCTGGTTGTTTGTCCCGACGTCCAGCACGATGGGCAGGGTGTAAGCCGGACTGATGCCGCCGCAGGTGGTGTACAGCGACAGTTTGCCGATCGGGATCCCCATCCCGCCGATGCCCTGGTCGCCGAGGCCGAGGATACGCTCGCCATCGGTCACCACAATCACTTTGACGTTATGGTTCGGGACGTTCTGCAGAATGTCGTCAAGATTATGGCGATTCTGGTAGGAGATAAAGACGCCGCGGGCGCGACGGTAAATCTCGGAGAAACGTTCGCAGGCGGCGCCTACCGTCGGGGTATAAATAACCGGCATCATCTCTTCGAGATGGTTGCCAATCAGGCGATAGAAAAGGGTCTCGTTGGTGTCCTGGATGTTACGCAGGTAAATGTGTTTGTCGATTTCTGTTTTGAATCCCTGATACTGGATCCAGGCGCGTTCCGCTTGCTCTTCGATGGTTTCAACCACTTCCGGCAGCAGGCCAAGAAGGTTGAAACTGCTGCGCTCTTCCATACTGAAGGCGCTGCCCTTGTTGAGCAGGGGGAATTCAAGCAGAACGGGACCCGCGTAGGGGATGTACAGGGAACGGTTTTTCTTATGGGTAAATTGCATCGCACTAACTCCTTGATCGTGTCCACAGTCCCGGCGCGGCGATAAGCGAAGGGCGGGTGGAAAAGCAGCGGGCAGAGTATAGAGCAGAAGGTCTTCAAGCGGGTAAACAAGCCGTCAATTGCCATAAAAAAACACCATCCTGGCAACAGGACGGTGTTGTTTATCATCACTCAGGCTGAAAATTAACCACCGCGGCGTTTGCGGCCGGTAGCATGGATATGGTTGAGGGTGGTTGCTTCATCGCCTTCCAGCACCACTTTTTTCTGCTGGGAAAGCTTGTAGTTCAGACCGAGAAGATGACGTGCCTGATGGTTCGATTTCATTCTGACTCCTTTATCCTGTTCTGGTTTCAAGGGCAAACCCGGTGGTGACCGGATGAAATGTAACCCAAAGTTGGCCGCACGTTTTTTATGCGGCCACAGGTAGGGTGGTCCATTTTCAGGGCAATAGCAACCTCAGTGCGCCAGATTAAGAACAGTCTCCCTCGCGCAGCGCCGGCGTTACCACTTCATCTCGCCGGTATTAACTTTGGCGCTGAGCTCCAGCGAGCTGGTTTCCGCCAGCCCTGGCCACTGTGTCTCCATTGCCTTGATCACCCCGACGGAATCCTTATGTGTCTGCAGCGCTTGCTCAAACTGCTGGAGGTAGGTTTTGGTAAAGCGCACCGCGCTGTCACCCTCCGGCGGCGTGCCGAGGTAATGTCCCGGGATCACCTGCTGCGGGTGCAGAGCAATCATCTGGTCCAGCGTAGTGCGCCACTGCTGTCGACTGGCCGGCGTCTGGGTGTCGGCGGTCCAGAGATGCATGCCCCAGGCCACGCCGGTGCCGCCGAGGATCGTTTTGTTCGCACGGATCCAAACGAACGCCGCGTAGTCATGGGGCTGCATAATCGTCACTTTTTCGCCATCGATGGTAAAGCTGTTGGCTTTCAGCGCCTGCGGGACGTATACCTGCGTCGGCGCGCCGTCTTTCATCTGTGGTCCCCAGTACGCCAGCTTTGCCGCTTTGGTGGCTTCAATATGTTTAACCACTTCCGGCGTGGCGACCACTTCCGCCTGCGGGAAGGCTTTCACCAGCGGCTCAAGGCCAAAATAGAAGTCAGGATCGCCGGAGGTGATCACAATCCGCGACAGCGGTTTGCCGTTTTTCTTGATCATGTCTACCAGCTTTTCGCCGTCTTTGACGCTGAACTGGGCGTCAAACAGCACCGCTTCATGCGGGCCGGAAACGAGGGTGGAGTTGACGGCAAAAAGACCTTTCTCCTGAGGGTTGTAAGTCTGCAGCGTCAGCGGCGCCGCGAAGACCGCGCCGCTGAACAGGGCGGTGGCAATAGCAAGAGCAGATAATTTCATGATTCATTCTCAATGACAGGGGAATGCGTAGCATTGTACGGATTTCGCCATTTGATAGAATTCCTGAAATAAGAGATGCTGAGTTTCATAAATCGTGCAGATAAAGGGGGCGTGATGGACAGGGTAATTGCGGCGCAGGTGTATCTGCGAATTTGCGAACTGGGAAGCCTCAGCGCCGCGGCGCGCGCGCTGGGGATGTCGCGCCCGATGGTCAGCCGCTATCTGGAACAGATGGAGAGCTGGGCCGGCGCCCGGCTGATCCATCGCTCAACCCGGCGGCTGACACTGACCCCGGCCGGGGAGAAGGTATTGCTCAAGACCCGCGGCCTGACGCGGATCGCCGATGAAATCGCCGGCGAACGCCAGCGTGCCGACCCCAGCGGCACGCTGCGGGTGGCGTGCGCGCATTTTACCGCGATGCAGCTGATCTCCCCGCTGCTGCCGGATTTTCTTGCCCGTTATCCGCTGTTGCGTCTGGAGCTGGATATCAATAACCATCCGGTCAGCCTGATCGGCGAGCGCATCGACGTGGCTATTCGCATTACCGATAATCCGGAGGCGGGGGCTATCGCTCGCCGCCTCGGCGTGTGCCGGTCGCTACTCTGCGCTGCGCCGCGCTGGCTCCGCCAGCATGGTCCGCTGACGACCCTTGACGATCTGCAACAGCATAACTGCCTGTTATACAGTCATTTTGCCGGCCAGCGCTGGCAATTCAGCGATGCACAGGGTCAGGAGGCGTCGGTGGCAGTGAACGGTAATCTGAGCGCGGGGATCTCTTCCTTACTGCTGGAGGCGGCGGTCGCGGGGTGCGGCATCGCGATGCTCCCCGAACTGGAGGCGCGGAGCGCGATTGCCAGCGGCGCGCTGGAGGTGGTGCTTCCTGACTGGACGCCGAAGGCGCTGAGCGTTTACGGCATCTATCTTTCCCGCGACTATCAGCCCGATGGGCTGCCGCTGTTTCTGGATGCGCTGCAGCGACGTCTGGGGAAAACGCTCGCCGATGCCTGAGCAACGGCGTCGCCTTCAGCGGCAGCGCCGGCGGGCGGTTGCCCTGCCGGAAAGCCGGGGATGAGTCTTACTCATTGCCCCACTGATTCAGGAAGTTGGCGATATCGTCAATACGGCGTTCGTCAATGGCCGCCTCGCGGGCCATCTCCTGCTGCGCTTCTTCATCGATCTCTTCGTTGTTGGTTAATCGCGCAATCAGCAGCTGAAAATAGCGCGCCAGCGCATCGCGTTCCTCATCCTTAACCGGGGCAGCCGCTTCGGTCTCGTATTCGTCCACGATGTCATAAAATTTCAGGGGGATGTCGTTACTCATCTGTCGTCCTCAGGATTGGCGTCAGGGCCGGGGTTAGCGCACAGCGGCGGGCGGGTATCATAGCACGCAGCCGATCGGCTGCAGCAGAGGAAAAATCGCCGCGGCGGCGAGGTGAGAGGGCAGATATCGCTCCCCGGGGGACGGAGGGTAAAACCGGCGCGCGATGCCGCACGCCGGTCTGCCAGGAGGCTTAGACTACCCCGTCTCCACCGTCAGAGCACCACACCTGGCCGGAGGTATATGAGCAGGCATCGGATGCCAGGGTGACGTATAGCGGGGCGATCTCGACCGGCTGCCCCGGACGCCCCATCGGCGTGTCTTTGCCGAACTGTTTCACTTTCTCGTCCGGCTGACCGCCACTGGACTGCAGCACCGTCCAGTAAGGGCCGGGGGCTACGGCGTTAACGCGAATGCCGCGTTTTGCCACCTGTTTGGCCAGCGATTTGGTGAAGATCGCCAGGCAGGCTTTGGTCTGGGCGTAATCGAGGAGGATCGGACTGGGTTTATAGGCCTGCACCGAGGTGGTGTTGATGATTGCGCTCCCGGCCTGGAGATGGGGCAGTGCGGCGCGGGTGATCCAGAACGGCGCGTAGACATTGGTCTTAAAGGTGGCGTCAAAGTCTTCGGTGGTCAGCTCCTCAAGGGTCTCACAATATTGCTGACGTCCGGCGTTATTGACCAGGATGCTCAGGCCACCCAGCTGTTGCACCGCGTCGGCCACCAGCGACTGACAGAAGGACTCGGAGCGAATATCCCCCGGCAGGGCCACCGCGGTGCGGCCTTCGGCTTTGATCAGAGCGATGACTTCATCGGCGTCCTCTTGCTCCTCCGGCAGATAGCTTATGGCGACATCGGCCCCTTCGCGGGCAAAGGCGATCGCCACCGCGCGGCCAATGCCGGAGTCGCCGCCGGTAATTAGCGCTTTCTTACCGGCCAGCCGCCCGGTGCCGGTGTAGCTGGTTTCCCCATGGTCCGGTGACGGCTCCATCTCCGCATCCAGACCCGGCGGGTTCTGTTCTTGCTCCGGGAACTCCGGACGTGGAGCCGTCTCTTCTGGCAACATGGAGGTGGGTAATTTCTTCATGGGCGGTTTTTCATCTTGCATAGTCATCTCCTTCAGACAGAACGGGCCAGCTGTAAGGATAGGTCAGGTTCCCCCGTCGCCAGACCCCGGATGACTCACCCAGGGCCAGTGAATGGCCGCGAACAGACGCATTGTTATTCCTTAACCGTCTGATCCCCGGCGTATTTAAGCAAATAGCGCTGCGTTATCATTGCCGGGGATAAATTAGGATTATTCCATCATGACTTAATGCAGGCTGGCTATTTTATTTGCTGCGCGGCGGAGGTTTTTTAAAGGTGGAGAGGGAGACGACGTGAAAAGGGGAATAATAGGGTAATCCGCTACGCATGGATAATAATGGCATACCTCTTTGGTGTTAATTTTTGGAAGGGTGGCAGTCCGGGATTAGTAGAAACATTTATTCATCAGATTATTTTCATTAGTTTACAAACGTGAACCAATGTCCGCAGTACAGTTCACAAGGTACACATAACCCAAAGCGAATAAGGGAGTTGCGTAAAAATTAATTTTTATTACCGCTTCGTTGTGGTTAATTTATTTTGTCGATGCGCTGGGTGATGGCCAAAATTAATTTGACTCCTGCGGGTATTCCTCTAGTGTTAGGTATCGAGGGCGATGATTTGTAACAGGGTCATTTTCCATTTACCAACCGATATTGATCAAACCAAAGGTGAAAATTATGGCAGAGCATAGAGGCGGTTCAGGTAATTTTGCAGAAGATCGTGAAAAAGCATCCGAAGCCGGGCGTAAAGGCGGGCAGCACAGCGGCGGGAACTTCAAAAATGATCCTGAGCGTGCATCCGAAGCCGGTAAAAAGGGTGGTAAGAACAGCCATGGCGGCGGCCGTAAATCCGGCGACAGCTGATGACTGATGACCTGTGACGCCGTTATGACGGTGTCGGGAAAGAAACCTGTGGGCCTGTGGGTCCGCAGGTTTCTGTTTATTTGCAAACGCTTCCCTCAGCTATTGTCTATTCTCCGCGACGGGAAAAGAGGTGCAGGATAATTCAATTACAGCCATCTTAACAATTAAATACTGATTACCGCAACGGCATTGTGCCGGCGAAGCGCTAAGAGTGAGTAAATAACGGTTCGGAGCAATACGTAACAGTACTGCTTTTTATCGCTGTGCAAAAGTAAGCTATTTTAAGCCTGGTGTCAATCGTCGGACGCCAGGGGCGGGTAGCAACACATCCGCTTGCTAAATATTGTTCAGATCTAAGGTAATAAAATGAAACTGACGCCGGTATTTATTAAGCGCTGTCATCTTGTGGCCGCCGTTATGTGGGTGGGCCTGGCGATACCCTCGTTAATCTGGTGGAAAGACAGCGTCCTGTGGGTCATTCTCATCAGTATTTATGCCAATATTGTTGGACATTTATCCGGATATAGCGCAGCGCGAGCTGACCAGGCGGCGGAAGAGAATGAAGATTCCCCGTCAAAATAAATAATTAACGATCAGAGGTGTATATGACGGATAGTGAAAATTACCACAACTGGCTTCGCGATGCCCATGCCATGGAAAAACAGGCCGAGTCACTGCTTATGGCCACCATCAGACGCCTCGATAATGAACCGCAACTGCGAACCCGCCTTGAACAACATCTTTATGAAACTCGTCGGCAACTGTCTGCTCTGCAGGACCTTATCGCCCGCAACCATATTTCCCGCTCGGCGCTGAAGGATGCGATGAGCCGGGTCGCAGCCCTGGGCCAGACTATCGGCATCATGCTACCCGGCGATGAGCTCATTAAACTCATTATCACCGCCTACGTTTTTGCCCATTTTGAGGTCGCCTGCTATACCGCTTTATTAACGGCGGCGAAGCGCGTGGGGGACCATAGCGCGATGCCGACTCTGGAAGGGATCCTTGCCGAAGAGAGAGGGATGGCTGACTGGCTGCTGCATCATCTGCCGGCGCTGACCGGACAATATCTGATGCATAACTCTCTGCCCGGCGTTGAGGCCGGACAATAAGCCGCCGGAGTCAATCATGGTTAAGCGCCACACCATCGCGATCCTCGCCACAGACAAAGCGGTTCCGCTGAAATTAACCGCCAGGCAGCAGGCGCTGGTGGACGCGGTGGCGAACAGGGTGCCACCTGCAGAGCACGGCCCCGTATCGCCAGTCGACAAAACGCGCACGAAAACCAGCAGGGCGCGCTGAGGACGCTGACAGTGGCGGGCAGAACGCAAGGTGATAGTGATGCAACAGGAAGAGTGGTTTCACAGAGCGGTCATCTATCAGGTTGACAGTGCTCTGTTTTACGACGCCAACGGCGATGGGTTTGGCGATCTTGCCGGTATACGCCAAAAGCTGCACTACATTCGTAGCCTGGGGGCGACGGTGCTCTGGCTGACCCCTTTCTATCTTACCCCACTGCAGGATGATGGCTATGATATCAGCGACCATTTGCAGCCCGATCCCCGTTTCGGGACCATCGCCGACGTGATTGAGCTGATTGCCCGCGCCCGGGAGCTGGGGCTGCGGGTGATTGTTGAGCTGGTTATCCAGCACACTTCTGCCCAGCACCCGTGGTTTCAGGCGGCGCGACGCGATCCCCGGTCGCCGTGGCGGCCATACTATCTTTGGGCCGATCGGCTGCCGGAGAACGACGATCCTCCCATGTTTCCCGGCGTTGAGGAGAGCGTCTGGAGCTGGGACGACCAGGCCGGACAATACTATCGCCATATGTTTTATCGCCATGAGCCCGACCTGAATCTCGCTCATCCGCCGGTGATCGCTGAAATTGAAAACATCATCACCTTCTGGCTGCAGGCCGGGGTGTCAGGATTTCGCCTCGACGCGGCGTCACATCTGGTGAAGCAGGCCGGGAAGGGCGAAGAGGCGCGGGGCTACCCGCTGTTGACGCATCTCCGGCAGGTCGTGCAGCGCCTCAATCCCGACGCGATACTGTTGGGTGAAGTGGATGTGGAAGTGGAAGATTATCGCCATTATTTCGGCCGCGGCGATCGGCTGCAGATGGTGCTCAATTTTTGGCTTAATAAATATCTCTATGTCAGCCTGGCGCAGCAGCGCGCCGCCCCGGTAGTGAAAGCCCTGCAGGCGATGGTGGCCCCGCCGGGCGGATGCTGCTTCGTCAACTGGCTGCGTAACCATGATGAACTGGACCTTGAGGGGATTGGCGAACGCAACAAACGCCAGGTTATCCGCACCTTTGCCCCTGATAAATCGATGTCCGTTTACCAGCGCGGCGTGCGCCGGCGGCTGGCGCCGATGCTGGATGGCGATACCCGACGCATCGCGCTGGCCCATGCCATCCTGCTCGCGCTGCCTGGCGTGCCGGTGATGCGCTATGGCGACGAGATTGGTATGGGCGACGATCTGCGCTTACCGGAGCGCTACGCGGTCCGAACGCCGATGCAGTGGTCGGGCGCGCCCAACGGCGGCTTTTCCCGGGCGGCGCCGGATGATTTGCCGGTGAAACCGGTGGCCAGTGGACGGTTTCGCTACCAGCGGATCAATGTCGAAGCGGCGTTGCGCCACCCCCGGTCGCTACTGCATCGGGTACGCAATATGGTGCTGGCGCGCACGGAATATACTGAACCGGGATCCATCCCTTTTACCCTTATTACGGTGAAGCCAGCCGCGGTGCTGGGCTTGTGCTATCGCAGCGAATCGCGGGAGGTGCTGATGCTGGCGAACTGCAGCCAGCAGGCGGTGGAGGTCCAGCTCCCGCCGCTGGCCGAGGGTTACTGGAGCCCGATCCTGGAAGATAAGTTCTACCAGGACGGGCTATACGGCGGAGAAAAGGCGCGGCTGGCGCTCTCCGGCTATGGTTACCGCTGGTTCAGCCGCAGCCTGCTTTAGCGCCGTCTTCCTGGTCGGCGGAACAATGCCCGCAGGGCCATCGTCGCCACCGCCACACCGACGCCGGCAGCCACTTTACCCGGAAGATCGGCGCTGATGGTCACCGCTTTACGCCGCGCGCCATCGTTAAAGGGGCCGTGTCCGGGATGATTGCCGCGCACTGGCGTGAACAGGTCGTCCTGATGTTCTGCCGGCTTCGGCTGGCCGGTAAACTGTCCCTCCCACGCTTTTTTCACCATCAGCCGATCAAGCAGACGGGGGAAGAAGATCTGGCCGAGGATCGACTGGATGGTGCTTTTCCCCACCCACAGCTCGTTCACCGGCCGCTGGATCACGCTGTAGATGGCCTCAGCGGCGACCTCCGGCTGATAGACCGGCGGTACCGGCTGCATGGCCTGCTCCATTTTGTTGCGCGCCCAGCCAAACTGAGCAGTGTTCATCCCCGGCAGCTGGACCATAGTCAACTGGATGTGGCTTTTCTCATGCAATAGCTCGGTGCGCACGGCATCGGTGAAGCCGCGGATCGCTGCTTTAGCTCCGCAATAGGCCGACTGCAGGGGGATCGAGCGCCAGGCCAGCGCCGATCCAGCCTGAATAATCACCCCCCGATCCCGGGGCGTCATGACCTCGAGCGCCGCGCGGGTGCCGTTGACATAGCCGAGATAGGTCACCTCCGTCACCCGGCGAAATTCGTCGTCGCTCATCTGCCGAAAGGGCGCCAGCACGGTGGTCATGGCGTTATTGATCCAGACGTCGATGGCGCCGAGGGTGGCTTCCACCTCGGCGGCGGCGCGCTGCACGGCCCCGGCATCGGCGACATCGGCGCTCATCGCCAGCGTTTTGACGCCGAAACGTTCACAAGCCTGCTGCGTCTCCTGCAGACCCGTTTCATCGCGGGCGATCAGCGCCACGTGATACCCTGCGCGGGCGAAACGCAGCGCGGTGGCTTTTCCTGCCCCGGCGGTTCCGCCGGTAATAACCATCACGGACATAGTGACCTCATTAATTGTTTCGCTATCGTAAATTTAAGCTGCACGGATCGAATCATTATTAAGCATAAATAACGACGGTGAGGTGGGAAATATCCTGGAATAAGCGCAGTGTGAATCAGACGACATATCCTGATGACTCTGGCCTGTTTCTGCATAAGCAGGCGTTAAGGTTCTATAATCTGTAAGATACTTGACAACCCGCGAGGAGGAAAAATGTTGACAGTAAACACGCGTAGCGTTGAAAAAGAAGAGGACGACGCCACCCGCGCCCCGGAATCGGGGGATAAACAACCGGAGCGCGATAAATAGCTAAGCCGGTGTTATTCCTGCCCCGGCGGTTCCGCCGGTAATAACCATCACGGACATAGTGACCTCATTAATTGTTTCGCTATCGTAAATTTAAGCTGCACGGATCGAATCATTATTAAGCATAAATAACGACGGTGAGGTGGGAAATATCCTGGAATAAGCGCAGTGTGAATCAGGCGACATATCCTGATGACTCTGGCCTGTTTCTGCATAAGCAGGCGTTAAGGTTCTATAATCTGTAAGATACTTGATAACCCGCGAGGAGGAAAAATGTTGACAGTAAACACGCGTAGCGTTGAAAAAGAAGAGGACGACGCCACCCGCGCCCCGGAATCGGGGGATAAACAACCGGAGCGCGATAAATAGCTAAGCCGGTGTTATTCCTGTTCCGGAATAATGGATATCTGGCCGTTACGTTCGAGAATAGCGAATTTGATCGCTTTCAGTTCATAAATCCCATGGTGCTGCCTGGCCGCCAGCAGGATATCATCGACAGAAATATTGACGAGCTTCATTTTCTCATCGATGACAGCACCATTTTCCACTACGATAACCGGCGTGCCATCCAGAAAATTTTCCGCCTGGGCAAATTTTTTCTTAATATAGCCGAATAAAATATCAATACTGACCAGGGTGACGATAGTCAGCATCGAACCGGTAACGGAATAGTCTGTGCTGAGCATCGCCTGCTGGGTCGCTTCACTGATAATCAGCAGCAGTATCAGGTCAAAATTGGTTAACTGCATCAGGGTTCGTCTGCCGGCAATCTTGAAAATAATCAGCAGGATCAGATAGATTGCTGCGGCTCTGAGGACCATTTCCATCGCGACTCCTACGGATAGACAAACTGTTGCCAGCTGACGGCAGGGCGATCGTTGACTGCCGCCTGCAGGGAAATATTGCCTGTCGTTTTGGGGGTAATAGATAACCATACCGATTGCGGCGAGCGGCTGGTTGTCCGCTGATACACCAGATGTAATTTCCCGTCGGCACTGTACATCTTATCCGGCTGCGGGCGGATATCGCCAACCTGGTAACGGGTTAATAACGTGGCGGCGAAACTGATCGTCGTGTCATTTTCCTGCGTGGGTTTGATCTGAATATTCAGTTCGGTTTCACTCATCAGTCTGGCATAACGCTGGTAATCGACGCGTAATTCACCTTCAGGGCTTTCCCGGTGCGCCTCACTGAAATATCCGGAGGACCACAGGCCGCTTAATGCGGTAAGAATGATGAGGCTGAGAATAATTATCCCATAGCGCCTGAAGCGATATTCAAAGCGGAGGGCCTGTTGATTCTCGTCGACGATGTGACAAGGTTGTTGATTCTCAATCATTATTATTTTCCCCGCGTTTCGTTTCGCCATCAGCGTAACGATAAGGACATTCTTATATTAGACGATATCAGAACAATTGACTTTGTAAAAATGGCCAGCCTCAGCCAGGCTTTAATCTGTTCATCAGCAAAAACAAGGAGGCATGATGAAAAAATTAGCCTTGGCCATGGCCTGTTTGTTTGCCGCCGCCGTCGCGCAGGCGGACGATAAAGGCGGTTTTAGCCAGGATGCCGCGCCGCCGCCGCCGCACAAACTCGATGACGGCTATCGCGGCGTCGAGGAGGGGCGGATTATGACCGTTGAGCAGGCGAAAACCATGCACGACGGCGCCACGGTTTCACTGCGCGGTAATCTGCTCACCCGACAGGGGGATGACCGTTATCAGTTTCGCGATAAAAGCGGCACCATCACCGCCATTATTCCGGTTGCCGCGTTTAATGAACAGCACGTAGAGCCTGACGATCTGGTCAGTATTAACGGCAGCCTTGATCGCAAAATGACGCCGCCGGTAGTACGTATCGATCGCCTGCTCAAACAGTCGCCTAAGTAAGGGGAGCTTACCGGTATGAGCACAACATCCCACCCGCATGACGAGGAGCGCGGGAAGCACCCTGCGCGCGAGGCATCTGACGAACATGGCGAAGTGCCGCGTAAACGGGACGACAGCGAGGATGACAAAACCGATCCTTACCATCCTCACGATGGCCGTTAGCGTCATCCGCAACGGGAACTTTTTGGGAACGCTGATGCGGCGGGCCGCAGAATAGAAGCAGGTTCAGCATCAGGCACTATACTTTTTGTTCGACATCATCACAGGAGGAGTCATATGGCGATTCATAAGAAAGGTCTGGCGCACTGGGAAGGCGATCTCAAGCATGGCAAAGGCACCGTGTCGACGGAGAGCGGGGCGCTGAGCCAGCAGCCCTACGGCTTTAATACCCGTTTTGAAGGGGTGAAAGGCACCAACCCCGAAGAGCTGATCGGCGCCGCACATGCCGCCTGCTTCTCGATGGCCCTATCGTTGATGCTCAGCGAAGAGGGCTATACCGCGACGTCCATCGACACCACCGCAGTGGTCACCCTTAATAAAACCGACGGTGGGTTTGCAATAACCGACATCGCGTTGCAAAGCCAGATTGTCCTGCCCGGCGTTGCGCCGGCGGCGTTCGATGAGATCATCCAGAAAGCGAAGGCCGGCTGCCCGGTATCACAGGTGCTGAAAGCCAATATCACCCTTGACTACCAGCTGAATCCATAAGCTGTTGTGCCCGCACTCTGCGGGCACCGTTCCCGCGATCTCTCTCCCTGTCACTGCCTCCGCTGCGCAAAAGTGGTATCTTTGGTCCTTTGGTAAACGTAAGGGACTCCAGCATGATCGGCATTCGCGGAATGATCGAGGCGCAGGTGCTCGGCCTGACCGGCATGGCGTTAAAAGAGATTGATTTTGAACAGCCCAAAGGGGAGCCGGGGCTTTTTGGTCCGCAATCAGCCATCTGGCAGGTGCACGGCGATTTTACCTCAATGCTGTGCGGCGGCATTAGCGCGCTGTTGCTGCAGATGCTGCACCCCCTGGCGCTGGCCGGCGTCTGGGACCACTCCCGTTTCCGCGAGGATATCTTTGGCCGCCTGCGTCGCACCAGTCAGTTTATCTCCGCTACCACCTTCGCCGCCACCCCCGACGCCGAGCGGTTGATCGCCAAAGTGCAGGGGATCCATCAGCGGATCGCCGGGGTGGACAAGGACGGCACGCCGTATCAGGCAAGCGACCCGGCGCTGTTGACCTGGGTGCATGTTGCTGAGTGCAGCCGCTTTATGGCCTCCCACCTGCGCTACAAGCGGACGGTGGTCAGCGTCCAGCGCCAGGAGGACTATTTTCGCGAGTCGGCGGAGATCGCTCGTCGGCTGGGAGCCAAAGATATTCCCCAGACGCCGAATGAGGTCGCGGACTATCTTGAGGCGATGCGGCCGCAGCTGCGCTGTGACGAACGTACCCGGGAGGTAGCCGAGGTACTGCTCACCACCCGTCTGCCGGGTCGCCTGAGTCAGCCGGTTGGCCAGGTGATGATGCGGGCCGGGATCGATCTTCTGCCGCCATGGGCGCAGGAGATGCTGGGACTGTCGCTGTCGCCGCTGCAGCGGCGCACGACGCGTCTGATGGTACTGGCGATCGCCCGCGTGCTGCGCGCCTCGGTACGTAACGGCGCCTGGCATTGCGCCATGCGCCGGATGGCGGAGGCGTGATTCAGCCCGCCTTGCCCAGGTGCCGGGCAATCAGCGCCTCCAGGCTACCGTCCGCCCGCCATTCGTCCAACGCGTCATTCACCGCGTTAAAGCGGACCACATCATCCCGGGCGACGCAGATGGCCTGCTGGATCTCGGTAAAATTATCCGCTAAGACCCGCACCCCCGGATGGTGGCGCGCTGTCGCCTCCAGCGGCTGACGGATGCCAGCGACCATATCCCCTTCACCGGCGAGGAAGGCGTCGATGGCCTCCTGCGAGGAGGGGAGACGATTCAGGCTGGCGTGCTGCAGATGGCGGGTGAGCCACAGATCGTAGGCGGCGTTTTGCCCGACGTTAATCGTGGTTGCCGGGCGATCCATATCGGCCACGCTCTGGCAGGGCGAACCGGCTCTCACCAGCGCGGTCCCCTGAATGGTGATATAGGGAGAAGTAAAGCGCAGGGTCGCCTCCCTCGCCGGGTCGATGGCCAGAAAGGCGATATCCCAGCGTTCGCCGCCGGCGTCGGCCACCACTTTACCGGCGGCAGGATAGGTGACGAACTCGGCGACGACGCCCCAGCGCTGCGCCAGTCGATGGCTGAGCTCGGGGGTAATGCCTGTCGGCTCGCCGTTTTCTCCAGGATGGGCCAGTACCGCATTGCCCAGATTAATGGCAAAACGCAGCCGGGATGGTGTGATTGCTGACATCGCTGACTCCTGTGGTGGCTAAGAGAAGGTGGCCCGACCTGTTGGTCGCCAGTGATAAGATAGTCCATCCGCGCGCGGTTGTACCTCCGGGGCCACACTTTCAGAATACAGTAATTAACGACCGCAGCGATTTCGTTAAACAGCAAGGCAATGGCTTTTATATTGTTAAGCATAAACTCAGCTTGTCAGTTTATTCTTCCCGCTCACTGAGGGAGAGAAATAATGGCACAACATAATTTTGAAAATGATAATAAATATCATCAGCGTTCTGAGCAGGCGCGAAGGAGTACCCTAATTAGCGTGGTGGTCAATATTTTTCTCTCCGCGTTGCAGATTGCGGTGGGAATATATTCTGGTTCCCAGGGGTTAATTGCCGATGGCATGCACTCTTTTTCCGATCTGCTCGCCGATGGCGTCGTGCTGGTGGCGAATAAAAAGAGTCGCCGACCGTCTGACCACGATCACCATTATGGCCACTGGCGTTATGAGAACGGCGCCTCTCTGGTCCTCGGCGCGATCCTGGTGCTGGTCGGGGTCGGTATGCTGTGGTCTGCCGCGGGTCATCTCGCGCAACCGCAGACGATTCCGCCGGTGCACAGCGTGGCGCTGTGGATGGCGCTGACGGCGCTGGTGGTCAAAGAGGGGCTGTTTCGCTATATGCTGGCGGCCGCCAGGCGGCTGAACTCCTCGCTGCTCATCGCCAACGCCTGGCATGCCCGCTCAGACGCCGCGTCATCCCTGGTGGTGGCGCTGGGGATTATCGGTAATCTGGCCGGGTTCGCCTGGTTCGACCCGCTCGCCGCGCTGGCGGTAGGGCTGGTGATTACGCGGATGGGCTATCGTTTCGCCGCCACCGCGCTGCACGATTTAATGGACCGCGCTGTCGATGAAGAGACGCAGCGGGCAATCGCCGGCACGCTGCGAGCCACGCCGGGCGTGGCGGGTCTGCACGATTTGAAAACCCGTAAGGCGGGGGATCTGGTGCTGGTGGATGTCCATCTCGAGGTAGCCGGAGAGCTGTCGGTCGCTGAAGGGCATCAGATTGCCCGGCAGGCGCGGGAGCGGGTCATGGCGCAGCATCCGGTGCTTAATGTGATGGTGCATCTCGATCCCTGCGCGGCGGTTGCCAGTTCGCCGGGGGAGGCAAACTGCCTGACGTCATAAGCGGAAAATAGACTGGCTCAGCGGTTATTTTATCCCTGAGCCATTATTCCTCGCCCCTTCCGCCCGCGCATTGATTGCCTGAACGATAAATAAGGCTCATACTGAGCCGGCCATTACCATCGCTAAATAATGGCGCAGATCTGCCCGTTGCAGTTAACGATAAAATAAACCAATCGGTTCATAGATAATCTCTATTCTTTATTTCGAGATAATGACCAGAGCGGTAATTCAGGAAGTCAGACAATGATCATTCGGCCAGAACAACACTGGTTTCTTCGCCTATTTGACTGGCACGGCTCCGTGCTGTCAAAAATCATCTTTCGTCTGCTGCTTAATGTGCTGATGTCCATCATCGCCATTATCAGCTATCAATGGTACGCGCAGCTGGGGATCCACTTAACGGTGGCGCCGTTCAGTCTGCTGGGCATCGCGATAGCGATTTTCCTCGGCTTTCGCAACAGCGCCAGCTACAGCCGCTTCGTCGAGGCGCGCAATCTGTGGGGGACGGTGCTTATCGCCGAACGCACCCTGGTGCGCCAGCTGCGCAATATCCTGCCGGCGGAACACGATGCCCATCAGCGCATCGTCAGCTATCTGGTGGCCTTCAGCTGGAGCCTGAAGCACCAGCTGCGCAAAACCGATCCGACGGCTGACCTGCGGCGGCTGCTGCCCGAGGAGAGGGTGACGGAGATCCTCGCCAGCTCGATGTCCACCAACCGGATCCTGCTGCTGGCCGGTAACGAAATTGGCCAGCTGCGCGAGGCGGGCAAGCTGAGCGACATCACCTACGGGCTGATGGACAATAAGCTCGATGAGCTGGCGCACGTGCTGGGCGGCTGCGAAAGGCTGGCCACCACCCCGGTGCCGTTCGCCTATACCCTGATCCTGCAGCGCACCGTGTACCTGTTCTGCACGCTGCTGCCGTTCGCCCTGGTCGGGGATCTGCACTACATGACGCCGTTTGTCTCGGTCTTTATCTCCTACACCTTTTTATCCTGGGATTCGCTGGCGGAAGAGCTGGAGGATCCTTTCGGCACCGCCGCCAACGACCTGCCGCTGAACGCGATGTGCAACACCATTGAGCGCAATCTGCTCGACATGACCGGTCAACATCCGCTGCCGGAGACGCTGCGTCCGGACCGTTACTTCAACCTGACCTGAACCCCTGCGCGCCGGGCAGTTTCCGCTGCCCGGTCATCACTTTCCCGTCCCCGCGTGACCCGCCGCGCAGAGGGCGGCGATAAAAGCAAAATTTGCAAATAAGTTAAATTTAACACCCGATAGATAACATCAATTATACAGATTTGTGGCGTATGTTATTATTCGGTTAACAAACGCAGTACCTACGCTTTCCCATCGTACTATCCTTGAGAAACAGCATTCTTATCAGGTGACGCCGCGCACACCACGCCTCGTCGCCGGGGTCGTCGCACGCTTTTTTTCGGCCGGCGGCGGCCAGAACAGAGCAGCAGGAGTAAAAAGATGACCAATAAAAGACGCGCGGTTCCCGGTGTTCACCCCTATGACGGTCCGGCAGGCGGGTGGGGCGCGCTGAAGGCCACGGCCATTGCCGTGCGTACCCAGATGGATGCCTTCGAGGCGCCCGCCACGCTGCTGCGAACTAACCAGCCGGATGGGTTTGACTGCCCGGGCTGCGCCTGGCCGGATAAAGAGCATAAATCCACTTTTCAGTTTTGCGAAAATGGCGCCAAAGCCGTTACCTGGGAGGCGACCACCAAACGGGTGACGCCAGCGTTCCTCGCGGCTAACACCGTGACCTCCCTGCTGGCGAAAAGCGATTTTGAACTGGAGGGCTATGGCCGCTTAACCCATCCTTTGGTCTACGACCGCGCCAGCGATACCCTGCGACCGGTGGCGTGGGAGGCGGCCTTCGCCCGTATCGGCGAGATCCTTCGCGGCCTGCAGCCAGATGAAGTTGAATTCTACACCTCCGGACGGGCCTCCAATGAAGCGGCGTGGCTGTTTCAGCTGTTTGCCCGCGAGTACGGCACCAATAACTTTCCCGACTGCTCTAACATGTGCCATGAATCCACCAGCGTGGGCCTGCCGCAGTCGATCGGCATTGGCAAAGGCACCGTCTCCCTCGATGATTTTGACCAGACCGAACTGGTGATCTCCATCGGCCATAATCCGGGCACCAACCATCCGCGGATGATGGGCACTCTGCATGAGCTTTCCCGCCGGGGTGTGCCGATTATCGTTTTTAACCCATTGCGTGAGCGGGCGCTGGAGCGTTTTGCCGACCCGCAGAACGTGATGGAGATGGCGACATATCGCTCGACGCCGATCGCGTCGACCTACTACCAGGTACGGGCCGGCGGCGACGCGGCGGCGCTGAAAGGGATCGCCAAAGCGCTGCTGCAGCTGGAGGAGGAGCAGGGCCAGGTGCTCGACCACGCGTTTATTGCGCAACATACCCAGGGGTTCAGCGCCTTCGCCGAGGATCTGCACGCCACCCGCTGGCAGGACATTGAGCAGGAGTCCGGTCTGACGCGCGAGTCGCTAACCCAGGTCGCGGTGGCTTACGCCAAATCCACGGCCACCATCGTCACCTACGGCATGGGCATCACCCAGCATAATAAAGGCACCTCCAACGTCCGGTTGATTGCCGACCTGCTGCTGATGCGCGGCAATATCGGCAAGCCGGGAGCCGGGATCTGCCCATTGCGCGGCCATTCAAACGTGCAGGGAAACCGCACCGTCGGGATCAGCGAAAAACCCACCGCGGCCTTCCTCGACAGCCTGCAGCGGGTGATGGGGATCGCGCCGCCGCGGCATCATGGTCACGATGCGGTGAAGGCGCTGGAGGCCATGATCGCTGGCGACGCCAAAGCCCTGATCTGCCTCGGGGGCAACTTCGCCGTGGCGATGCCGGATCACGAACGCGCTTTCCCGGCGATGCGCAACCTTGAGCTCAGCGTTCACGTCGGCACCAAGCTCAACCGCTCGCACCTGTTGACGGCGAAAGAGACCTTTATTCTGCCGTGTCTGGGCCGCACCGAGCTTGACCTGCAGGCCAGCGGCCGACAGTCGATCACCGTCGAGGATTCGATGTCGATGGTACATGCCTCCTCAGGCAAGCTTAAGCCCGCCTCGCCGACGCTGCGCTCGGAGCCGGCGATTGTCGCCGGTCTGGCGAAGGCCACTCTGCCGGCCAGCAAAGTCGACTGGCTGTATCTGGTGGAAGATTACGACCGCATTCGCGATCTGATCGAACAGACCATTCCGGGGTTCGAGGATTACAACCAGCGCATTCGCCACCCCGGGGGCTTTCGCATGCCGCTGCCGCCGACCGAGCGCATCTGGCCTACCGCCACCGGCAAAGCCATGTTCTCGGTTTTCAAAGGTGTGCATGAGAACGTGGTGGTGGAGGGCGAGGATGTGATGCGCTTAGTGACCCTGCGCAGCCACGACCAGTACAACACCACCATCTACGCTATGGATGACCGTTACCGCGGCGTTTTTGGCCGTCGTGACGTGCTGTTTATGAACGAGCAGGATATGGCCGCCCAGGGCCTGGAGCATGGCGATCGGGTGGATATCCACACCGCGCTGCCGGGCAGCGCGTTGACGCTCAGAGATATCACCGTGGTGGCCTACGGCATCGCGCCCGGCACCGTCGGCGCCTATTATCCGGAAGCCAATGTGCTGGTGCCCTTGAACTATCTGGATGAAGAGAGCGGTACGCCTTCCTATAAGTCAGTCCCTGTCCGCCTGACGCTGCGCTCGAAAGAGATCCGCCCGCTGGCCGGCGTGCGTTAAAGAAGCAGGGCGTTGGGCGGCGTCGCGCCGTCCTGCGCCCCGTCGCCCCTCCTGTCCTCGCTTGAATTTATCGGTGATGAAACTAACATTCTGGTAACCTGTGTGCGGCCCCGGGGGTGAACGGCGGGGTTCAAACGGGAAAGAGAATGGATATTAAGCAACTCAAGTATTTGATCGCGCTCGATCAGACGCGCCATTTTGGCCAGGCGGCGGCAGCCTGCCATATTACCCAGCCGACCCTCTCCATGCGCATTCGTAATCTGGAAGAGGAGCTGAACCTGACCCTTATCCAGCGCGGGCAGCGCTTTGAGGGTTTTACCCCGGAGGGGGAGCGAATCCTCGCGTGGGCGCGGGCGGTGCTTGCCGCCCATGACGGCCTGGCGGCGGAGGCGGCCATCTGTCGCGGGCAGATGGTCGGCCAGCTGCGGGTTGGTATGGTGCCACTGGCGAGCCTCAACCCGATGCAGCTGATTAAACCCCTCGCGGAGAAATACCCGGCGCTGCAGTTCAGCCTGCTGTCAATGACCTCGGAGCAGATTATCGATGGCGTCAGCCGCAACCAGCTGGACCTGGGGATCTGTTACCTGCAGCATCTGGATGAACGCCTGTTTAAGATCGCCCGGCTGCCGCAAACCCGGATGGGACTGCTGCACGATAAACGCCATTTCGACTTCAGCGCCGGGACGCCGGGCTGGGATACGCTGGCGGCGCTGCCCCTTGGCTTTCTGACCAAGGGAATGTACTACCGGGAATCCATTGAAATCAGCTTTAAGGCCAAAGGGCTAACCCCGACGTCTGTCTTTGAAAGCGATTCAACGTTTCAGATTATCCAGGCGGTGCAGGCGGGGATCTGCTGCGCCATTATGCCGCTTAACAACGGCCTCGAAGCACTAAGCGATAATCTTGAGATCCTGCCCATCGCCGAAAGCCAGGTCGATTCGCAGCTGGCGCTGATTATGCGCCAGCAGGAGCCGGTCTCGTCCCTGGCGGAAAAATGCTTCGCCGAGGCGCAGGGGATTTTTGGCTGAGGCCAGCCTCAGATATTCTCCAGTCGAATGCCCCGGGTTCTCGGGCCGAAGATCCCCACCGACAGCATCACCATCAGCATACTGACGACGATAAAGCTAATCACCCCCGGCGTGCCGGCATATTGCAGAATAATGCCGATCAGGATGCTGGTCACCGCCGTCGAGAGACGACTGAACGAGTAGCAGAAGCCGACGGCGCGGGCGCGAATATGGGTCGGGAAGACCTCGGCCTGGTAGGCGTGGTAGCTGATGGTCAGCCAGGCGTTGGACCAGGTGATCATAAACCCGCAGATCACCAGCAGGATAGGATTGTTTTGCAGCGCAAACAGGGTGCCGAAGATGACGGTCATCAGCGCGGAGAGTACGATCTGCCACTTGTTCTCAAAGCGATGCACGAAGCGGGTGCAGAACAGGCAGCCCAGCGGATAGGCGAGGGTGATAAAGAAGGCGTACAGCAGACTGTGGGTGATACTGGCCCCCTGACCGGAAAGCAGCGCTGGCAGCCAGTTGCCAAAGCCGAAGAAACCGATCGCCTGGAAGAAATTCATCACCATCAGCATCAGGGTGCGCTGCCGATACTGCGGCGCCCAGATTTCGCGGAAGGTGCCGCGTTTGACGACGCTCTGTGCCGCCTGCGCATGCTTCGGCGACGGCGTCAGGCCGCAGCGGGCTTCCATGGCGCACATCACCGCATGCGCCTCATCATGCCGCCCTTTGCTTTCCAGCCAGCGGGCTGACTCCGGCAGCTTTTTGCGGATAAACCAGATCGCCAGCGAGAACAGCGCACCGAAGATGATCACCCAGCGCCAGCCGCTGAGGCCGAAAAGGGTGGTTGGCACCAATATCCAGGACATCAGCGCTACCGCCGGAACCGACAAGAACTGAATAAAGAAGGCAAAGGCGAAGGCTTTATTGCGCAGGTGGGTAGGTACCCATTCGCTGAGGTAGGTGTCAATGGTCACCAGCTCAATGCCGAGGCCGATTCCCACCAGAAAGCGGAAGAAGATCACCCCTTCCGCACTGCTCTGGGTCGCCATCAGCAGCGAGAAAAAGCCGTACCAGGCGAGCGCCACCATAAAGGTCAGGCGGCGCCCCAGCTTGTCCGCCAGCGGCGCCAGCAGACTCGCGCCGATAAACAGCCCCATAAAGGTGGCGGAGGCAAAGGCCGCCTGATCGGCGATGCCAAAGATCCCCGCCGCGCCGGTGTGGAAAATACCCTCCGCCAGCAGGCCCGCGCTGATGTACCCGGTCTGGAACAAATCGTAGAGCTCAAAGAAGCCGCCGAGGGAGAGTAGGGTGATAAACGACCATAACCCGAAGGAGGCGGGCAGCGCGTCAATGCGTCCGGTTAAGCTGGCGTGCGGTTGTCCTGGCGAAGCATAGGGCGATTCGCCGAGAACCTGGGTGGTAGACATGGTGTTGTGTTCCTCAGGAAGAATGGTTTGCTTGCTAATGTTAAGTGATTGTTAATAGTTTTAAATTTTTAATCTTTAGCGTTAACGGCAATCTTTAGCGCAAGATCGCGCCATGCAGGGTAAAAGATGATATTCATGCTGATTTTCGCCGCACGCTGAGGGAAGAATTGAAGTAAATCACCGTGGGGGGCAATGTTCTCCGCCAGGCGATGTCGCGCTGCGCAGGGCCAGGCCCAGGGCCAGGGCCAGACAGAGTAAACGAATCCTCACTGGCGGCGTTTTCCCGCTTTACCCGCTATTGCGCCGGGCTATAATGTGCCCACTTTCATACAGGAGTCATGCGTTGGACAGTCATCCTTATTGTTATTCTCCGGCAAGTTAACGCGACTATTTTCGCTGCTTGCCGAACCGGCGGGCAGCAATCTTTGATTACCGGATTGCCTCCCTGAATGTAGTGATTCGCGACCGAACGCGAGAGGCATCGTTATGTTTCTGTTTCCCACCACCTTATTTCCTCCACCATCATCCGCCCGCTAATTGCCCGGCGCGGCTGAGCGCGACATCAATACATTTTTATTGCTTTCTGTTATCTGGAGGAAGGCGCGATGGTATTTCCTTATATGACACATTTACTCGCGGCAATGCTGCTGGGAGCGCTGATCGGCGCGGAAAGACAATGGCGGCAACGTATGGCCGGTTTGCGGACCAATGCGCTGGTGGCCACCGGCGCGGCGGTGTTTATTCTTAGCGCGATGTCGGCCTCGCCGGACAGCCCGGGGCGCATTGCGGCGCAGATCGTCTCCGGTATCGGCTTCCTTGGGGCGGGAGTGATTATGCGCGATGGCATGAACGTTCGCGGCCTCAATACCGCCGCCACCCTGTGGTGCTCGGCCGGTATCGGTGTCCTTTGCGGCCTGGGGCAGTTCTGGAACGCGACGGCGGCGACGCTGATTATTCTGTGCGCCAACATCCTGCTCCGCGAAGCGGCGCAGCGTATTCATGCCTTGCCGGGCGCCGGTGACGAAGAAAAACGCTATATCTTACGCGTCACCTGTTTGCGCGAGCATGAAAAGGCCGTGCGTCAGCTGCTGCTGAATATTGCTCAGCAGCAGAGGTTCACCCTGCAGGGATTACAGTCGGCGGCAGCAGACACGGCGGATCAGCTGGAGATTTGCGCGGAGCTGATTAGTCATAAGCAGCATCAGAAAACGCTGGCGCAGATTATGGCGCAAATGGGCGTTCAGCAGAACGTCACCTCGGTACACTGGCGCGTCGGAGAAGCGTAGAGACAGGCGGTGGGGCAGCGGAAACGGCCGCTGGCCGCGCGATTCGCCAACCCGTGGGAAAGCGGCTAGAATGGCCTCCTGCCGGAGGTTATAAGAATGTTAAATAATGGATGTGTGCCGTCGGAATCTGGCCAGACTATGACGACGGCTGATTTTCGCTTTACCCGCGTGATGGCCGAGCAGGCGGCGCGTGCCCGTCTGACGCTGGACGACGATCAGCTGTCGCTCATCGCTCGCCTGGACGCCCTGGGCCAGCAGCTGTTGTCCGCGCCCGGCACGCCGCAGGGACTGTACGTCTGGGGACGCACCGGGCGAGGGAAAAGCTATATTCTCGATCACTTTTTTGCCAGCCTGCCGCTTGCCGCCCGGCGTCGGGTCCATTTTCATCACTTCTTCCGCGAACTGCACCAGCGGCTGAATGCCCCCGGCGCGCCTGGCCTGCAGACGGTGATGATGCAGATGACCTCCGGCTGCCGCCTGCTGTGTTTCGACGAATTTCATCTTCACGACCCCGGCGACGCCATGCTGATGAAGGCGCTGCTGGAACACCTTTTTCAACGGGGCATCGTGCTGCTGGCTACCTCTAACTACCCGCCGGAGATGCTGCTGCCTAATCCGCTGTATCACGATCGCTTTTTACCGTCGATCGCGCTGATCCGCGCCCACCTGGCGGTCGTCGCGCTTAACGGCGAGGAGGATTATCGCGAACGGCATCTGAGCCAGGATAACGCCTTCTGCAGCGGGCGGCTATGGGTTAACCCGGGCGAATCACAGCGTCAGCTGTACGAGCTGCCCTCGCTGCCTGCCGAACCGGTCCCGCTGGAGGTAGGCTATCGCACGCTGCAGGCGGCCGCGGCGTCACCCGCCTTGCTCCATTTCTCTTTTGCCCAGCTCTGCCAGGCCGCCACGGCGGTGATGGACTATCTGGCGCTCAGCGAACGTTATGCCGTCTGGTTGCTGGACGAGGTGCCGCCGCTAGCCACGGTAGGGCCGGCGGCCCAGCAGCGCTTTATCAACGTGATTGATGTGTTGTATGAAAAGCAGATCCGCCTGCT
The DNA here is from genome assembly GCF_040062415.1 of Klebsiella sp. GG_Kp173. Classification (NCBI taxonomy): domain Bacteria; kingdom Pseudomonadati; phylum Pseudomonadota; class Gammaproteobacteria; order Enterobacterales; family Enterobacteriaceae; genus Klebsiella; species Klebsiella sp. GG_Kp173. The sequence goes on along the minus strand of NZ_JBEAFZ010000086.1, from coordinate 110,145 downwards.
GCTGGTAACCCGCTGCGACCTGGAGACGCTGGTGGCCGGGGTGGAACTGGAGGATATTCAGCGAACGCGGAGCCGCCTGCAACAGCTGCCGCGGGCGGTATAAAAAAAAGCCCCGGCGGGTGCCGGGGCGAGGGGATCACAGATCGAAGCGGTCGAGGTTCATCACCTTGGTCCAGGCGGCGACGAAGTCATGCACCAGCTTCTGCTGCCCGTCGGCGCAGGCGTACACTTCCGCCAGGGCGCGCAGGACCGAGTTGGAGCCAAACACCAGATCCACGCGGGTGGCGCTGTACTTCGCTTCGCCGGTTTTACGGTCGCTGCCGGTAAACAGCTCCGCCCGATCATCGGCCGGTTTCCAGACGGTGGCCATATCCAGCAGGTTGACGAAGAAGTCATTGCTGAGCACGCCGACGCGGTCGGTAAACACCCCGTGTTTGCTGCCGTCGTAGTTGGCGCCCAGCACGCGCAGTCCACCCACCAGAACCGTCATCTCCGGAGCGGTTAAGGTCAGCTGCTGCGCTTTATCGATCAGCAGCGTTTCCGTCGACACACCGCCCTCGATGCGACGGTAGTTGCGGAAGCCATCCGCCAGCGGCTGCAGCAGGTCAAACGACTCGACGTCGGTCTGCTCAGGCAGGGCGTCGACGCGGCCAGGGGTAAACGGCACGTTGACGCTGACGCCAGCCGCCGCCGCAGCCTGCTCAACGCCGACCACGCCAGCCAGCACGATGATATCGGCCAGCGACGCTTTGCCGGAGGCGCGCTGGATCGCCTGCAGGGTCGGCAGCACCCGGCTGGCGATAGCATTGACCGGCCAGTCTTTCTGCGGGGCCAGCGCCAGACGCGCGCCGTTGGCGCCGCCGCGCTTATCGCCGCCGCGGAAGGTGGAGGCAGAGGCCCAAGCCACCGAGACCAGCTCACTCACTGACAGGCCGGCGCCGGCGATGGCGGTTTTCAGGCTGGCGATGTCTTCCGCGCTCGGCTGATGGGTGGCCGCCGGCAGCGGATCCTGCCAAATCAGATCTTCTTTTGGCACTTCCGGCCCGAGGTAACGGGATTTAGGCCCCATATCGCGGTGGGTCAGCTTGAACCACGCCCGGGCGAAGGCCTCGTTAAAAGCCTGCGGGTCGTTGAGGAAGCGACGGGAGATCTTCTCAAACTCCGGGTCGAAGCGCAGGGTCAGGTCGGTGACCAGCATGGTCGGTTTGCGCTTTTTCCCCGGGTTAAACGGATCCGGGATAATTTCCGGGGCGTCTTTGGCTTCGAACTGGATAGCGCCCGCCGGGCTGCGGGTCTGCACCCATTCGTATTTGAACAGGTTCTCGAAAAAGTAGTTGCTCCACTGGGTGGGCGTCTGCGTCCAGACCACTTCCAGACCGGAGGTAATGGCATCCGCGCCTGCGCCGCTGCCGTAGCTGGAGTGCCAGCCCAGGCCCTGCGCTTCCAGCGGCGCGGCTTCCGGCTCGGCGCCGACGTGGCTGGTTTCTGCGGCGCCATGGGTTTTACCCAGCGTGTGGCCGCCGGCGATCAGCGCGACTATTTCTTCATCGTCCATCGCCATATTGCCGAAGGTGGCGCGAATGGCCGCGGCGGCGGACAGCGGCTCGCCGCTGGCGTTCGGTCCTTCCGGGTTAACGTAAATCAGCCCCATTTCGGTGGCGCCGATGGCCTGTTTCGCCAGGCTTTCCGGGTGACGGTGGGCCAGCCACTCTTTCTCATCGCCCCAGTCAACGTCCAGATCCGGTTCCCAGACATCTTCACGACCGGCGCCAAAACCGAAGGTGCGGAAGCCGGCGTTTTCCAGCGCCACGTTACCCGCCAGCATGTAAAGGTCGGCCCAGGAGATTTTCTGGCCATATTTCTGTTTCACCGGCCACAGCAGACGGCGGGCCTTATCTAGGCTGACGTTGTCAGGCCAAGAGTTCAGCGGCGCAAAGCGCTGCTGCCCACGACCCGCGCCGCCGCGACCGTCAACGGTGCGGTAGGTGCCGGCGCCGTGCCAGGCCATACGAATAAACAGACCGATATAGCTGCCCCAGTCTGCTGGCCACCACTCTTGCGAATCGGTCAGCAGCGCTCTGAGGTCAGCCTTCAGCGCGGAGTAATCGAGCTTTTTAAACTCTTCCCTGTAGTTAAAATCCTCACCCAACGGGTTGGAACGACTGGAGTGCTGGTTCAGCAGATCGACACGCAGCTGGTTAGGCCACCAGTCGCGGTTGCCGGTGCCGCTGCCGGCGCTCTGCTTGGGCGTCTCGGCGTGGAAAGGGCACTTTCCGGCGGATGCGTTGTTGGATGGGTCGTTAGACGTGCTCATATCAGGCTCCGTTTGCTTTTGTGAATGCCGTTACGATATACACTGCTACCAATAAGCGATATTTGAATGAGTCTACGGATTTAATAGCTAATTCCGTTCAACGAAGGGCGAAACACCCTCTTATATGACCTGGCGGTTCCAGGGGTAAAAAATACACCTCACCATTAACCATAGACGTAACGAGACGGCAAAGGAAACGATCTGCGTCAATCGGGCCGAAGGAATGCTAATTGTTTGAGATATGACAATTTTACTATGAGAAAAGGATGAGGGTTTTCCGCTGAGCGAGCGTAACGAATGCCCGGCGCAGGGGTTGTTGGCGGACACAGAATAAGCTAATACTTAGACACCATGTGACTGGCGCTAAAGACAGAATACTGTTGGGGAGCATGGTCGACGTCGCCGCGCGCCTGGGCATTACCGCTATCTGGAGATAAGTTATGCCTGAATTCGCTTCATTAATGGCCTTTGCCGCGGTGGCGCTGGGATTAGTGTTAACCCCCGGCCCCAATATGATGTATCTCACTTCGCGTTCGATTTGCCAGGGAAAACGCGCTGGCTTTATCTCCCTTGCCGGGGTTGCCGTGGGCTTTTTATTCTATATGCTGTGTGCCGCTTTCGGCATTACCGCGTTGGTTTTCGCGGTCCCTTATGCCTACGATGCCTTGCGTTTATGCGGGGTCGCTTATTTGCTCTATCTGGCGTGGCAGGCGATAAAACCAGGAGGGAGGCCGATATTCGCGGTGCGTGAATTACCTGCGGACAGTGGGCGTAAGCTGTTTCTGATGGGATTTATCACCAGCCTGGCGAACCCCAAAGTTGCTATCCTCTATTTGTCCCTGCTGCCGCAGTTTATCACCCCCGGACTCGGTAGCGTGCTCAGCCAGTCGTTAATGTTAGGCTGTACTCAGGTATTAATCAGTGTGGCGGTGAACGGCCTGATTATCTTGCTGGCCGGGCAGGTGGCGTTATTTCTTAGCCGGCGGCCGGGCTGGCAACAATTTCAACGCTGGCTGATGGCGACGGTACTGGCCGGAATGGCGGTTAAGATCGCTTTTGAGGCCAGAAAATAACCGGGTTTGTCGGGAAAAGGGAGGCCAGCGATATCCGTCGCTGGCTAACCTCGCACCCTGATGCCTTTCTGCCACAGAGAAAGGCTCTCCAGGCTCTAACATGCTGAAACATTTCTGCCAGATCATTAGCAACCTTTCAGTAGGGCTAACGCCGCGATAAGGCTATGCTTCCCGGCCGTTACGCCGTTGGCTTTTCCCGTGATCCAGGTGATGTACCGCTAATGCCCCTTTTGAGAGATGAAATTCGCGACCACTCCGCGGAAGAGATGCTGTTTATCCGCCGGGCCGCAATCGCCTTTCTGCTGGTGGTGGTCTGCTTTGGCGTGCTGATTTTCAACCTCTACCATCTGCAGGTGGAGCAGCACGATTTCTACCAGACCCGTTCCAACCAAAACGATATTAAAATGCTGCCCATCGCCCCCAGCCGCGGGCTGATATTCGATCGCAACGGCATACCGCTGGTGCAGAATATTACCCTGTATCGCCTGCAGGTGATCCCGAGCAAAATTCCCGATATGGCCGCGCTGCTGCAAACCCTGACGCCGATTGTCGACCTGACGCCGGACGACATCGCCAGCTTCCGCGACGATATGCACCACAGCAGCCGCTATAAAGCGGTTACCCTCAAGTCCGACCTCAGCGACGTGGAGGTGGCCCGCTTCGCGGTCAACGAATTCCGTTTCCCCGGGGTGACGGTGGAGAGCTATCAGCAGCGTGAATACCCTTACGGCGCAGAGCTGGCGCACGTGGTGGGCTATGTGTCGAAAATCAACGACAGCGACCTGCAGCGGCTGGCGAAAGATGGCGAAGAGGAGAACTATGCTGCCGACCACAATATTGGCAAGCAGGGGATCGAGGGCTATTACGAAAAAGCGCTCCACGGCACCACCGGCTACCAGGAGGTGGAGGTGGACAACCACGGCCGGGTGGTGCGTCTGTTGAAAGAAGTACCGCCGGTAGCCGGGAAAAACCTCTACCTGACCCTTGACCTGCACCTGCAGCAGTATATTGAGTCGGTGCTGAAGGGGCAGCGCGCGGCGGTGGTGGTGGTCGATCCCCGGGATGGCGGGGTGCTGGCGATGGTCTCCAGCCCCAGCTACGATCCTAACCCGTTCGTCAAAGGTATCGGCTATCAGGCCTATAAATCGCTGCTGGATAACCCGGACCGGCCGCTGATCAACCGCGTCACCCAGGGGCTGTATCCTCCGGCCTCGACGGTGAAGCCCTATATGGCGCTGTCGGCGCTCTCCGCCGGCGTGATCACGCCGAACACCACCTTCTTCGGGGCGCCGACGTGGACCCTGCCGGGCACGCAGCGTCGCTACCGCGACTGGCTGAAAACCGGCCACGGCATGCTCAACGTGACCAAAGCCATTGAAGAGTCGGCGGACACCTTTTTCTACCAGGTTGCCTTCGAGATGGGCATCGACCGGATCCATGAGTGGCTGAGCAAATTCGGCTACGGCCAGTCCACCGGCATCGATCTCAATGAGGAGTATAGCGGGGTGCTGCCCAGCCGGGAGTGGAAACAGCGAGTGCATAAAAAGCCCTGGTACCAGGGGGATACCATCTCCGTCGGTATCGGCCAGGGATACTGGATCGCCACCCCCATCCAGATGGTGAAAGCGCTCACCACGCTGCTGAACAACGGTAAGGTGCAGGACCCGCATCTGCTCTATTCGATGAAGCAGGGCAATCATGTGGAACGCTATCAGCAGCCGGCGAACCTGCCGCAGGTGGGCGATCCAAAATCCCCGTACTGGGGCATTGTGCGCAACGGCATGTACGGGATGGCGAATTTGCCCAACGGCACCGGCTACAAGCTGTTCCATACCGCGCCGTACCAGATTGCGGCGAAGTCCGGGACTTCGCAGGTGTTCAGTCTGAAGCAAAACCAGACCTATAACGCCAAAATGATCCCGGTGCGTCTGCGGGATCACATCTTCTATACGCTGTTTGCCCCTTATCAGCATCCGAAGGTGGCGATGGCGCTAATCCTGGAGAACGGCGGCGGGGATGGGGTGGTGGCCGGACCGACGGCGCGCGCCATTCTGGACCATATATTTGTCCCGCAGCAGGCGCCGGCGGCCGCAGCCGACGTGCCGCAGCGGGAGAGCGCGGACGCCCAGTAAGCGGCTGGACTTATTCCGCAGGCGCATCGTTCATAGAAATTGGTTATTTGTCCCGTCATCTTCCCGGCGGCATAGTATTTTAGGGAACATGACGAGCGAGGAGGAAGGGTGACACGTAACCGATTATTGCTGGTTCAGACCGGGACGCCGCCGGCAGCCATCCGTGAGGAGCATAACGATCTGCCGCGCTGGTTCCGCACGCTGCTGGCGCCGTGGCAGGCGCAGCTCACCGCGGTACGGGTGTTTGAGGACGAGCCGCTGCCGGCGCCGGATCGCCAGACGGTGGCGGTGCTGACCGGCTCCTGGGCGATGGTGACCGACCGTCTGGCATGGAGCGAACGGACCGCCGACTGGATCCGTCAGGCGGTGGCTATCGGCATGCCGCTGTTCGGCGTTTGCTATGGCCATCAGCTGATGGCTCATGCCCTGGGGGGCGAGGTGGCGTATCATCCCGCCGGACGGGAAAGCGGCACCCAGACCGTTTCGCTATCGCCGTGGGGTGTCGACGACCCGCTGCTGCGGGGCCTGCCGGCCGCTTTTCCCGCGCATCTGAGCCATTTGCAAACCGTGACCCGTCTGCCGGAGGGGGCCACGGTGCTGGCCGCATCCTCCCACGATCCCCACCAGATCGTGCGCTACGGGCCGCACGCGGTCTCCACGCAGTTTCACCCGGAATTCACCGCGCCGATTGCCCGCTCGCTGATCCGCTACCGGGAGGCGGTGCTGCAGGCGGAGGGCATCGACGCGAAGCGATTACACGATGAAGTGCAGGAGAGCCCGCAGGCCGCGGCGATCCTCACGCGCTTCGTCAGTGCCTATCTGACTCCTGATGCCCCCGGCCATTAATCCCCGGCAGTGAACAGTACCCGCCAGCGGCGACGACGGCGGGACATCTCGTAGGCCAGGTCGTCGACCTCTTCAACGCGCAGCGCGTCAGCCGCCTGCGGCGTCAGCTCCGCTAAACCATACTTCTGACGCAGGACGGCCAGCGCTTGCGCCTCGGGCGGCGTCCGGGTGCGAACCTGTGCGGCCAGGCGCTGCTGTAGCGGCCTGAAGGTCACTTCATCCAGCGGCGGCAGCTGGAGCAAAAAGGTGTTGCAACAGCGCAGCAGCGCCACGGCGCGGCGATCCGGGGACTGGAGCGCCATCAGCAGCCCGTCGCGATCGGCGACGCGCTGATAGCGGCAGCTCACCACATAGCCGATCTGCTGCTCCACCCGCAGGCGCTGGAAAAAGAGTGGCTCACAGCGCTGCGCCAGCACCCTCAGGGCCGCCAGCGAGGCGCCTTCCGGCAGCGGAATAAAGACCAGCAGCGCTGTATCGCCCCCGGGGAAAGTCAGCCGTTCGACGCCGCGGCGGCAGGTGCCAGAGAGGTTGCCCGGCGGGTTAACCCGGGCGCTAAGCAGGCTCAGCTGGCGCGCGATCCACTGCGCATCCTCTGCGCTGCCGCCGGTCAGGGCCGCCAGCCAACCTTCCTGATGCTCTGATGCGCCCAACCGATCGGGGAGCAAAGCCATGAGATGACGGATAGCAATACTCTCCGGCGGCGGGGCCAGCGGGGCGACCGGGAGCGCGAGCTGCCGCATAATGGCCTGCAGAATCGCCACCGGCCGTCGGCCGGACGCTGGCCACTGCAGGAGCAACTGCCAGCTGCCGTCGACGCGATGCCACTCGCCGCGGCCCCCGGCGTGGCGCAGCGCGGCGAGCAGCGGGCGCAGCTGTTCCCCGCGCGCCAGCCCTTCGGCCATATCGGGCGAGCAGTAGAAGGGCGGTCGGAGCAGGAGCCTCGGCGGCTCGCCCGGTGACGGGAGGTGGAGCAGCGGCGCGGCTTTCTCCGGGTTTTCCGCGGCGAGGCCGCCAGCGGCTTGCGGATAAAAAGCTAATTCCAGCGCCGGGTCAGAGACCGGGCGGCGCCACCACCGGCTAAGCGGCAGGCTAAAGCCCTGGGTGGCAACAGGCTCCCCTGGGGAAATGGTCTGGCAGGCCAGGCTGACCGTGGGGGCGGCCTGCAGGGCGGCGCAAAAATCGGCGAACCCGACGGGCGGCCCGCCGGGGGCAAAGCCGAATGCCCGCTGGCGCAGCTGATCGAGGGGCGACAGCGTTTGAAAACGGCGCCAGGACAGCTGATAGTAGTGTTGCTGCTGGTCTGGCGTCGTCTGCCGTAGCACCTGCAGCCAGTGGGTTATCTGCTGGTCGACCTGTTCCGGCCGGTCGCTGGCGAAGACCAGCGCCAGCCAGCCGACGTGCCGATCCTGATACAGCCAGCTCAGCGCCACCTCTTGCGCCTGGCCACGCTGGCGCAGCCCGGCCATCAGGCTGCCAGGGGCTTCATCAAGCAAAAACTCGCGCAATAACGTGACGTTGTCACTTAAGGCGATCAGCGGGCAGCGCCACAGCGCGGGCTGGCTGGAGACCGCCAGCTGCAGTGCAGTGGATTCGCCCAGGCGCAGCGGTGGCGCCGGCGGCGGAGCCTCGCCTGCGGCAAGCCCAGTGGCGAAACGGGCCGCCAGCTCGCCGAGCGCCTCCAGCGACTGCGGCCCTTGCAGCCAGAGCTGCATCCGCCGGGCGACGTAATGGGTGCGGTGAAAATCACGTAACGCCGCCTGCAGTGCAGGGCGATCGCCCGCCAGCGCGTCGGCACTGCCTACCTGAAAGCGGCGAAAGGCCGCGGGCGCGCTGGCGGCGTGGCGCACGGCGGCTTCCCGGCGCGACGGCTCATGCTGCTGGATCAGGCGGTACTCGGCGTCAATCACCGCCACTTCACGCTGAATATCTTCCCTGAGCAGCCGCGGCGCCTTCAGCATCTCCTGTAGACGCGCGACACCGTCAGCCAGACCATCGGCGGCGACCTCGAAAAAGAACGCGCTGTGGCGGGCCAGGGTGGTGGCATTCACGCTTCCGCCCTGGCGCTGCACCCAGCCCATCAGCCGGTCATCATCCCGGTAGCGCTCACCGCCGTAAAACAGCAGATGCTCCAGCAGGTGCGCCAGACCGGGAAAGCGCGATGGTTCGTGGTGGCTACCGGCGGCGACCCGCGCCAGGGCCGCGGCGCGATCGGCATGCGGCTGATGGACCAGAGTGGCCTGCAGGCCGCCCGGCAACGTGACGGTGCGGGTCGCCAGCGTCATTACAGGTCCCGGGTTTTGTAGATCAGCTGCGAGCGGGTACGGTTGCGGAACTGCAGCTGGCTGACTTTTATGTCGCTGCAGGCCGCTTCGCGCCGGGCGTCGAGGATTTTGTGATGATGCGGCGATTTGCTGCACACCGGGTCGGCGTTATCGGCGCTGCCGGTCAGCATAAAGGCCTGGCAGCGGCAGCCGCCGAAGTCTTTCTCTTTTTCATCACAGGAGCGGCACGGCTCCGGCATCCAGTCATACCCGCGGTAGCGATTGAAGCCGAACGAGTCATACCAGATCGACTCCAGGCTCTGCTCCAGCACCGACGGAAACGCCACCGGCAGCTGACGCGCGCTGTGGCACGGCAGGGCGGTGCCTTCCGGGGTAACGCTGAGGAAAATCGATCCCCAGCCGCCCATGCAGCCTTTCGGCCGCTCTTCGTAATAGTCCGGGGTGACAAACAGCAGGTTGGTGAGGTTGCCGCTGGCGGCCATTTTCTGCCGGTAGTCGGCGACCACCTGCTCGGCGCGGGCGATCTGTTCCCGGGTCGGCAGCAGCCCCTCGCGATTGAGGAACGCCCAACCGTAGAACTGGCAGGTGGCCAGCTCAACGTCATCCGCTTCCAGCTCAATGCACAGCGCGATAATTTTATCCAGCTGATCGATGTTGTGCCGGTGAAGAACGAAGTTGAGCACCATCGGGTAGTCGCGCGCTTTTACCGCCCTGGCCATCGCCAGCTTCTGCTGGAAGGCTTTTTTGTTACCGGCCAGCGCAGCGTTGAGCACCTCATCGCTGGCCTGGAAGCTAATCTGGATATGGTCCAGCCCGGCCTCGCTGAAGGCGTCGAGTTTGCTCTCCGTCAGCCCTATGCCGGAGGTGATCAGGTTGGTATAGAATCCGAGGTCGCGCGCGGCGCGGATCAGCTCTGGCAGATCTTTACGGGTCAGCGGCTCGCCGCCGGAAAAGCCCAGCTGTACGCTGCCCATCGCCCGCGCCTGGCGAAAGACCTCGATCCATTGTTCGGTGGTCAGCTCCTTGTCCTGCTGGGCGAAGTCCAGCGGATTCGAACAGTAGGGGCACTGCAGCGGGCAGCGGTAGGTTAGCTCCGCCAGCAGCCACAGCGGCGGATTGACGGCGGGTTTACTCTGGCTCACGGCAGGTGATCCACTTCTGTTGACAGGCTATCTGCAGGAACTCGATGACGTCGTCATCGACGCCACCGGCTTCCGGGAAGCGTTCGTTGAGCACGGCGATAATTGCCGCGACGTCGCGCCGGCCATCGACCAGCTCGAGGATCGCCGCGGCGGTCTCATTGAGTTTAGCCATTCCCTCCGGATAGAGGATCACATGGCTCTCCTGGGCAGCTTCCCACTGCAGACGGTAGCCGCGACGAAAGGCGACGATGGAGGTTTTTTGCATGGTTACACCAGTCGGGTCGTGTGCCAGGCCGCCTTGTCGGTGACCGTATGATAGGGCGGGCGCTGCAGGGCATAGGCCATGGTCATGGCGTCAAGCATCGACCATAAAATGTCGAGCTTAAACTGCAGGATCTCCAGCATCCGGTTCTGTTTTTCAGCGCTGTCGCAGTAGGCCTTCGCCAGCGCCAGGCCATGCTCCACGTCGCGGTTGGCCTGGCTCAGACGGCTGCGGAAGTAAAAATAGCCTTCCTCTTTGATCCACGGGTAGTGCTGCGGCCAGCTGTCGAGGCGCGACTGATGGATCTGCGGGGCGAACAGCTCGGTCAGAGAGCTGCAGGCCGCCTCCTGCCAGCAGGCGCGACGGGCGAAGTTAAGATAGGCATCCACCGCGAAGCGCACGCCGGGCAAGACGTGGCGCTCGCTGAGCAGATCGTCGCGGCTCAGACCGACCGCTTCTCCCAGCCGCAGCCAGGCTTCAATCCCGCCGTCCTCGCCATGGCTGCCATCGTGGTCGAGGATCCGCTGCACCCATTTGCGCCGGGTCTGCGCGTCCGGGCAGTTGGCCATGATCGCCGCGTCTTTCAGCGGAATGGTGGTCTGGTAGTAAAACCGGTTCGCCACCCAGCCCTGAATTTGCTCGCGAGTCGCGTCGCCGTTATGCATGGCGATGTGGTAAGGGTGGTGAATATGGTAGAAGGCGCCTTTGGCCCGCAGGGCCTCTTCAAAGGCCTGCGGCGACAGCGTGTCGGTGATCAGCATGCGGTATCCTGAAGGGTGATAGCCATCCCGTCCCAGCTCACTTCAATCCCCTGTTGCGTCAGCGCCTGGCGCTGGGGAGACCGCTCGTTAAGGATCGGGTTGGTGTTATTGATATGAATAAGAATTTTACGTTTTGCCGGCAGGGAGGCCAGCAGGGCCATCATCCCGTGCTCATCACCGAGCGCCAGGTGGCCCATATCGCGGCCGGTATTGCGCCCAACGCCGGCGGCCTGCAGTTCGTCATCCTGCCAGACGGTGCCATCGATCAGCAGACAATCCGCTTTTTGCAGCCATGGCAGAATGGTCTTATCCGGTTCACCGAGCCCCGGTGCGTAGAACAGCGTCTGCCCGTTGCGGCGGTTTTCGATAAACAGCGCCACGTTATGGCCCGGCAGCGGCCGGTCGCGATACGGCGAATAGGGCGGCGCGTTGCTGGCGATAGGCACCGCGGTAAACTGCAAATCAGGACAGGCGTCAACGGTAAAAGGCTGCTGCGGCGCGATGGGGTGATGCACCAGGCCGCCGTTCCAGTGCCGCAGCATGGTAAACACCGGGAAACCGGTGGAGAGATCCTCATGGACCTCCGGGGTGCACCACACCTGGTGCGGGCAGCCTTCGCGCAGGCTCAGTAACCCGGTGGTGTGGTCGATCTGGCTGTCGGTGAGAATAATGCCGCCGATATGCGTTCCGCGCAGCACGCCGGCTTTATTTAACTCGGGCGTGTGGGCAATCTGCTGACTGATATCCGGCGAGGCGTTGCACAGCACCCACTCCTGACCGTTATCGCTGACGATGATCGACGACTGGGTGCGGGCGCTGGCCTGGATCGTGCCGTCGCGCAGACCCTGGCAGTTGGCGCAGTTGCAGTTCCATTGCGGGAAACCGCCGCCGGCGGCGGAACCGAGGACTTTAATGAACATGAAGACGGACCGGGTAATGTAAAAAGATGCCCGCGCGAACGGCGGGCGGGGCGATTAGCGGTTAGAAATGTACAGCGTCACTTCCAGACCGAGACGTAAATCGATAAAAGCAGGTTTCTTCCACATGTTTTGTTCCTCTTAAAAATGACCACAGGCCTCACGGATAATGCAGGATCTGTGACGGCCGCCGCATATTGCGCTTCACCGGGTGAGAGATCAACCCGGAATCTGTAAGGATTTAACTTTATGTTTACAATATAACCTATTGTTGCCAAACATGTTTTAACACCCGCAGCCAGTTACGCCACAGCAGCTTATCCAGCACCAATTGATCATAGCCGCTGTCACGCAAGGCATTGATTAGCAGCGGTAAGCCGGCCACATCCCCCAGCGCGTCCGGCAGGGTGACGCCGTCAAAATCCGAACCGAGGGCCACATGATCCTCACCCATTATGTTAATAAGATAGTCGATATGCCGGACGATGGTGGCGATGGGCGTGTCGCTATCGCGCCGTCCGTCGGCGCGCAGGAAGGCGTTGCCGAAATTGACGCCCACTACGCCGCCGCTGTCGCGGATCGCCCGCAGTTGCCTATCGGTCAGGTTGCGCGGCTGCGGGCACAGGGCGTGGGCATTGGAGTGGGTGGCCACCAGCGGGGCGGTGGAATGGTGGGCGGTATCCCAAAAAGCCTGTTCATTCATGTGCGAAACATCGATCTGCATCTTCAGGGCGTTGGCCTGGGCGATGAGCGCGATGCCCTCGCCGGTAAGACCCGGCCCGCTGTCCGGGCTGCCGGGAAAGGCGCCGGTGACCCCGCAGCCGAAGCGATTAGCGATATTCCAGAACGGACCGATGCTACGCACCCCGGCGCGATAAAAGGCCTGCAGATCGTCGCCTTGGGCGTCGAACCCGCCGGCGCCTTCGATGTGCGCCACCATCGCCAGCGCTTTATCCTGACGACAGCGTTCGATATCCGCCGCGCTCAGGCACAGCCGCGCGCGGCTGGCGTCATGGGCGCAAATCGCCTTGAGAATAGCCAGCTGCTGCCAGAGGATGGTTAATGGATCCCACGCCTGGCTGGCGTACTGCGGCGCCATACGGGCGATGTACTCCTGCGGCGGCACAAAGAGGGCGAACAGGCCGCCGGCCAGACCGCCCTGGAGAATACGCGGATAATCGAGGTGGCCGTTCTCTATCCCGGCAAAGAAGGCGGTCACCGGATCCTCGCGATGGTGAAGCCAGAGATTCAGCAGCAGGTCATTGTGACCATCAAAAATCGCCATAGCGGGCTCCTGGGTTATCAGGTGGTAAAAATGGCTGACACGGTAGCGGATTTATGCCCGGGGGCAAGCAGAAATTCACAAGCCCGCAACAATTGCCAACGTGAACTGTGTATCACACTGTATCCCGCGGCGGGTTCCTGACATTAAGAGATAAAAATGGCCCCGGTCGGGCACATGGCGGATACAAATTTCCGCTTAACTGGTCACGTACTCTCTTGATGAAGATAAAAGGTGAGAAAGCGATGAACAGATTATCCCTGATCCGGTATGCCAGCGCCGCGGCGCTGGGGTTATCCACCCTGTGGTCCGCCGCCGTTTGCGCCGCTGAAGACGCGGGGGCGTTCGACAAAATCCACCAGATTCACGCTGGCGATCTGAATATTGGCTACGTGGATATCGGTCCGCGGGACGGCCAGCCGGTGATTCTGCTGCACGGCTGGCCCTACGATATTCAGAGCTATGCCCAGGTGGCGCCGGCTTTAGCGCAGAAGGGTTACCGGGTGATTGTGCCGTATCTGCGCGGCTACGGCGCCACCCGTTTCCTGTCGGCGAAAACGCCGCGTAATGGTCAGCCGTCGGCGATGGCGGCCGATATTGTCCATTTGATGGACGCCCTGAACATCAGGCAGGCAGATCTGGCCGGCTTTGACTGGGGGGCGCGCACGGCGGATATCGTCGCCGCGCTGTGGCCGCAGCGGGTGAAATCCCTGGTCTCGGTGAGCGGGTATCTGATCAGCAGTCAGCAGATTGGCGAAAAACCGCTGCCGCCGCAGGCGGAACTGTCGTGGTGGTATCAGTTCTATTTTGCCACCCCGCGCGGCGAAGCCGGTTACCGGCAGAACACCCACGACTTTGCGAAATTTATCTGGCATCAGGCGTCGCCGCAGTGGCCATTCAGCGACGCGACCTTTGCCAAAACCGCCCGGGCGCTGGATAACCCGGACCACGTGGCGATCACCATCAGCAACTACCGCTGGCGCCTGGGGCTGGAGAAGGGGGAAGCGAAGTATGCCGGCTATGAACAACGGCTGGCGGCGCTGCCGCCGATAACCGTGCCCACCATCACTCTGGAAGGGGCGAATAACGGCGCGCCGCATCCGGCTCCGGCCAGCTACCGGGCCAAATTTACCGGTAAATATGAGCACCGGGATCTGCCGGGGGCGGTAGGCCATAACCCGCCGCAGGAGGATCCGACGGCGTTTGTGCAGGCGGTGGTGGACGCCGATCGGTTGTAACCCGCGACTTGCCGGCGCGCGACGTTGCGCTTCCGGCAACACGGCTTATGCTTGTGAAGAGTTTATTTTGCCGCAGGAGCATCCTTTGGAGCGTGTTGACCACATCCTGGTCGTCGATGACGACCGCGACATCCGGGAACTGATTGTCGACTATCTGGAAAAATCGGGATATCGCGCCAGCGGCGCGGCGAACGGCAAAGCCATGTGGTCGGTGCTCAAAAATCATCAAATTGACCTGATTGTGCTGGATATCATGATGCCGGGCGAGGATGGCTTAACGCTCTGCCGCCAGCTGCGCGCTAACCCGCAGCAGGATATTCCGGTGCTGATGCTCACCGCCCGCACCGACGACAGCGACCGGATCCTCGGCCTGGAAATGGGGGCTGACGATTATCTGATTAAACCCTTTGTGGCCCGCGAACTGCTGGCGCGCATCAAGGCCATTTTACGCCGCACCCGGGCGCTGCCGCCCAACCTGCAGATCACCGAGGCGGGCAGGCTGATCGCCTTTGGCGACTGGCTGCTCGATACCGCCGCCCGCCATCTGCTGGACGACAGCGGGGCGATTGTCGCCCTCAGCGGGGCGGAGTATCGACTGCTGCGGGTGTTTCTCGACCATCCCCAGCGGGTGCTGAACCGCGATCAGCTGCTCAATCTGACCCAGGGACGCGACGCCGAACTGTTCGAACGGTCAATCGACCTGCTGGTGAGCCGACTGCGTCAGCGCCTGCGGGAGGATGCCCGGGAGCCGGCCTATATTAAGACGGTGCGTAGCGAAGGCTATGTGCTGTCGGTCCCGGTCTCCATCCGCGAGAGGCATGAATGAGGTTCTGGCCCGTCTCGCTGCAGTCGAGGCTGATGGCGCTGCTGTTTCTGGCGCTGCTGCTGGCGAACACCTTAACCCTGTCGCTGCTGTTTTATGAGCGAATGAGCAGCGCCCGCAGTGTGATGCTGGGCAATCTGGCGTCTGATGTCGCCACCAGCGTGGCGATCCTCGACCGTCTGCCGCCCGCTGAACGCCCGCAATGGCTGCCGAAGCTGGCGCGCGGCAACTACCGCTATCAGCTGGACGCCGGCGAACGCGGCGACTACCCGGACAGCTGGCGCGCCCGGGACGCGGCGCGCTCCCTGCAGGAGGCGCTGAGCGCGCAATATCCGGTGAGTATTGTGGCGATCCCCGGTCCGCGTCAGCATATCCAGGCCCATATTACCCTCCACGATGGCGCCCCCTTGACCCTCGACCTGTGGCCGAAGCTACCGCCCATCGCCCGCTGGCTGCCGGTGGTGCTGATCGCTCAGTTTGTCCTCCTGCTGGCCTGCGCCTGGTACGCGGTTCGCCAGGTACTGCTGCCCATCACCCGTTTTACCCATGCGGTGAATGCGCTTGAGCCGGCCAGCGACACGGCGGGAACCATGGCCGAGCAGGGGCCAGAGGAGGTGCGCCGTGCCGCCCGCGCGTTTAACGCGATGCAGACCCGCATCCACGATCATCTGCAGGAGCGGGCGCGGATCCTCGCCGCCATCTCCCATGATCTGCAAACGCCGATCACCCGGATGAAGCTGCGGGTGGAGATGGCCGACCAGCCGGAACTGCGCGACAAACTGCTGCAGGATCTCGACAATATGACCCGCCTGGTGCGCGAAGGTATCGCCTTCGCCCGCACCTCGCAGCCGCTGGCGGAGGCGCGCCAGCGGCTGAACCTTGACACCTTTCTCGACAGTATCGCCTGCGATTATGCCGACGTTGGCCGGCCGGTGCGGTTTTGCCCCGAGGAGAGCGCCGGGGTGGTGTGGATCCCACCGCAGGCCCTGCGCCGGGTGATGACTAACCTTATCGATAACGGGCTGAAATTCGGCGCCACGGTAACGGTAACCCTGACCCGCGACGCCGCCGGGGATATCACTATCCATGTGCTGGATGAGGGGCCGGGGATCCCTGAGGCGTCGCTGCAGGCGGTGCTGCAGCCCTTTTTTCGCCTGGAGGACTCGCGCAATCGCGATACCGGCGGCACCGGTCTGGGACTGGCGATCGCCGCGCAGCTGGTCAGCCAGATGAACGGCACGCTGCGCCTGTCCAACCGCCCGCAGGGCGGGCTGGACGCCAGCGTGCGTCTCGCCGCGCAGGGATTGTATCCTGCTGTATCTCCGGCGCAGTTGGAAAACTAAGCCGACAATTCTCCCGCTTTCCTGACACATCCGCCCTACATCTCCTTGCTGTAATGTCGTGGCTGCCACTCCCGGCAGCGACGACACAATGAGGAGAAGGCGATGTCGATATTAATTGCATTTTTCGGCGGGATGTTAACCCTGCTGAGCCCCTGTACGCTGCCGGTGATCCCGCTGCTGTTCGCCAGCGTCCGGGGCCACCGGGGGCAGCTGGCGATCATGCTGGCGGGAATGGCGCTGATGTTCGGCGCTGTCTCGTGGCTGGTGACAGTCGCCAGCGGCTGGGTGGTCAATCTGACTCTGGTTGGGCGCAGCCTGGCGCTGGCGTTCTTCGTCCTTGTCGGGCTGAGTCTGCTTTCGCAGCGCATCGCACAGCGGCTGACTTCACCGCTGGTGGCGCTGGGGAATCAGCTTAACGACGCCAGCTCACGCCAGCGCGGCTGGATCGGTTCGTTGCTGGCCGGGCTGGCGGTGGGGCTGCTGTGGGCGCCGTGCGCCGGGCCGGTACTGGGGGCGATACTGAGCCTGGGCTTTGTGCATCCGGGCCAGGCGACCACCGGCGGGTTGCTGCTGGCCTACGGCAGCGGCGGGGCGGTGATGTTATTCCTGCTCGGGTGGTGCGGCGCGGCGTTGATTGCCCGTCTGCGTCGCGGGCTGGCGTTCGGCGAACGGCTGCGCCGGCTGGCGGGGGTGGCGATGCTGGCCTCGGTGGCGCTGATCGCCAGCGGCGGCGACCGCTATTTGCAAAGCGCGGGAGGGTGGAGTCAGGCGCTGGAGCAGCGGCTGGCCGCCCGTCTGCCGCAGCCGACGCAGAAAACGGTTCTGCAACCGATCGCTATGCCCAAGCCCAGTAGCGCCATGCCTTCGCTGGTGGGGGGCAGCGCATGGCTCAATAGCCCGGCGTTAACCCCGGAGCGTCTGAAGGGCAAAGTGGTGCTGGTGGATTTCTGGACCCGGGAGTGCATCAACTGCCAGCATACCCTGCCTTACGTGCGCGACTGGGCGAACAAATACCGCGCGGCCGGGCTGGTGGTGATTGGCGTGCATACTCCTGAATATCCCTGGGAGCGTTCGCTGCCGCTGTTGCGCCAGGCGGTGAAGGAGTGGCGAATAACCTACCCGGTGGTGGCGGATAATGAGTACAGCATCTGGAACGCCTTCGGCAATCAATACTGGCCGGCGCATTACATTTTCGACGCTCGCGGGCAGCTTCGCTATACCGCCTTCGGCGAAGGGGATTATGCCCGCCAGGAGCAGGTGATCCAGCAGCTGTTGCAGGAGAGCAAAGCCTGACCCGCGGCGCAGGCCTCTGGCGGATGGATCCCTCCAGGCCTTATACCTGATGCCGGGCGGCGCTGCGCTTGCCTGGCCTACGGGGTTACGGAGCCGCGTGTAGGCCCGGTAAGGCACAGCCGCCACCGGGCACTGAAGCGGGAACGGCGCCAGATGCCCCTTGCCGGGCGGCGCTACGCTTGCCCGGCCTACCGGGTTACGGAGCCGCGTGTAGGCCCGGTAAGGCGCAGCCGCCACCGGGCACTGAAACGGGAACGGCGCAGAATACCCCTTGCCGGTGACTGCCGAACGGTTCCTTCTCCCTTCGGGAGAGGGTTAGGGGAGTTATCGTGACACTGTCACCTTTCAACCCACCCCTGCAGGGCCTCGGTCATCAGTTCGCCGAGCAGCGCGACCGCGGCGCAATGGGGTTCCTGACGCGGGGTTTGTTGCAGACTGACGGCCAGACTGCCAGGGGATGGCAGCAGTCCGCCGGCGGGGCGCAGATTGCCGGGCATGCCGATGCGGGTGCGAACCGTCAGCCCCAGGCCAGCCTGCACCGCCGCCCAGATGCCGCTCAGGCTGTGGCTGACGAACACCACCTGCCAGGGGATCCCAGCGGCATCGAGACAGGCAATGGCGCGGGAACGCATCAGGCACGGGCTGTCGAACATCACCAGCGGCAGCGGCTCGCCGGACGCCAGCAGCGCGCGAACGTCAAAGTCAGGATGCGCAATCCACGCCAGCGGACAGCGGCCCAGCCCCGGACCCTGATCTTCGGTTTGCCACAGCAGCGCCAGATCCAGCGTCTCCTCCGCCAGCGCCTGGCGCAGCGGGCCATTGCGATCCACCCTCGCGACTATCCGTACCTGCGGATGGTGGCGGGTAAACTGCCCAAGGATCCCCGGCATCAGCGATTCGCCAAAATCTTCCTGCATGCCAAGGTGAATTTCGCCGGTGAGCCGCTCGCCCTGCAGCGCGCGCAGGGTTTCATCATTGAGCGCCAGCAGCCGTCTGGCGTAGCTCATTAACTTTTCGCCTTCCGCGGTCAGCGCCAGGTGCCGCCCCTGCTTAACCACCAGCGCGGCGCCGCACTGGCCCTCCAGCTTTTTAAGCTGGGCGCTGACGGCGGAGGTGGAGCGCGCCAGACGCTGCGCCGCCAGGGCGAAGCTGCCGCACTCCATGCCGGTCACAAAGCTGCGCAGGGCGTCGAGATCGAGGCCGGGTAAGCGTTTCTCCATTATCATCCTTATTACCGGGACGTTAGGTTCTGGCGATTGCCATTATCGGGACCATACTGTGGCATCGCGGCGGGCAGGCGTCAACGGACCTACGGCGAGAAGCGTAGAAGCGCGTCGGTAGCGCAGGCAGGAATAAAAAAAGCCGATAAGAGAACTTATCGGCTTAGTACTGGCTGGGCTGGCCGCTGAGCGGGGCGACAGGCGCCGCCTCGCTCAGGCAGATTATTGCGCCAGCAGCTCCTGAGCGGTGCGCTCCACCAGGCTCAGCAGGACCTTCACATCATCCAGCGTCACCACCGGGTTCAGCAGGGTCAGCTTCAGGCAGGTAACGCCGTTGTGCTCGGTCACGCCGACGTTAGCGCGGCCGGAAGCCAGCAGGGCGTCGCCGACGCGCTGGTTGAGCAGGGCGATTGCCGCCGCGTCGCTCTGCGCCATCTGCGCCGGACGGGAACGGAACAGCACGCTCGCCAGCTGCGGCTGCATCACCAGCTCCAGCGTCGGCTGAGACTTCACGTAATCCGCGACGTTTTTCGCCATGGTGACGCCGTGATCGATGATCGCCGCATACTGCTTCTGGCCCAGCGCTTCGAGGCCCATCCACAGCTTCAGCGCATCGAAGCGGCGGGTGGTCTGCAGCGATTTGGACACCAGGTTCGGCACGCCGTGTTCTTCATCGAACTCGGAGTTGAGATAGGCCGCCTGATAACGCATCAGCTCGTAATGGCGGGCATCCTTCAGCAGGAACGCGCCGCAGCTGATGGTCTGGAAAAACTGCTTGTGGAAGTCCAGGGTAACGGAATCCACCAGCTCCAGACCGTCAAGATAGTCGCGATACTGCTCAGACAGCAGCAGCGCGCCGCCCCATGCTGCGTCAACGTGCAGCCAGATCTGATGCTCCGCGGCGATACCGGCGATGTCGCGCAGCGGGTCGATAGCCCCCGCGTCGGTGGTGCCGGCGGTGGCGACGATCGCCATGATCTGCTCGCCGTTAGCCTGCGCTTGCGCAATCTTCGCCTGCAGATCGGCCACGTCCATCCGCGCGAATTCGTCGGTTTTCACCAGCGTGACCGAGCGGTAGCCGAGCCCCATCAGCGCCATGTTCTTCTGCACGGAGAAGTGGGCGTTTTCGGAGCACAGTACTTTGTACTTGCGGATATCCCCCGGCAGCCCATCCTGCTGGATGGAGTGTCCCTGACGGGCAAAGAAGGCGTCGCGCGCCAACATCAGCCCCATCAGATTGCTCTGGGTGCCGCCGCTGGTGAAGACGCCGGCGTCGCCTGCCGGATAGCCGACCCGGGCGCGCAGCCACTCGATCAGCTTCATCTCAATGATGGTCGCCGACGGGCTCTGGTCCCAGGAGTCCATGCTCTGGTTGGTGGCGTTGATCAACACTTCCGCCGCCTGGCTAATCACCAGGCTCGGGCAGTGCAGGTGCGCCACGCACTGCGGGTGGTGCACCGACAGGCTGTCTTTCAGGAAGTACTCGATCGCACGGTCAATCGCCGCCTCGTTACCCAAACCCTGTTCGTTAAACTCAAGGGAGATACGCTCACGCAGTTCGTCAACGCTTTTCCCCTGATACATCTCAGGTTGCTTCAGCCACTGCACAACGGCCTGACTGGTCTGCTCGATAACCTGCTGATAGGCCTCAACGCTCTGCGCCGAACCAGCAAGAATCGGATTCAATGTGGACATGGTGGTCACTTACTCCACTCAGACCGGTTTTACGCCGGCGGCCAGCAGGGCCTGTTCAAATTTGTCGAGGAACACATCCAGTTCCGCGTTGCTGATCAGCAGGGACGGCAGCAGGCGCAGCACGCAGCCGTGACGGCCACCGCGCTCCAGAATCAGGCCCGCTTCGAAGCATTTCTTCTGCAGCAGGGCGGAGAGTTCGCCGTCAGCCGGGTAGCAACCCATGTGATCCTGCGCTTCGTTCGGCTTGACGATTTCGATACCGATCATCAGACCGAGACCGCGAACGTGGCCGATTACCGGGTAGCGTTTCTGCAGCTCCGCCAGTTTGCCTTTCAGCCACTCGCCCTGGGCGGCGACTTTGTCGGCAATCTTGTTGTCGCGCAGATGACGCAGGGTGGTCAGGCCGGTAGCCATCGCCAGCTGGTTGCCGCGGAAGGTGCCGGTGTGGTGACCCGGTTCCCAGGCGTCGAACTGCTTTTTAATGCCCAGCACCGCCAGCGGCAGACCGCCGCCAACCGCTTTCGACATCACGATGATGTCCGGCTGAATACCGGCGTGTTCGAAGGCGAAGAATTTACCGGTACGGGCAAAGCCAGCCTGCACTTCATCGACGATCAGCAGAATGCCGTGCTCTTCGGTCACTTTGCGGATGCGCTGCAGCCACTCGACCGGCGCCGGGTTCACGCCGCCTTCGCCCTGAACGGCTTCGAGGATAACCGCCGCCGGTTTACGGACGCCGCTCTCCACGTCGTTGATCAGGTTTTCGAAGTAGTAGGTTAGCGCTTTGACGCCGGCTTCGCCGCCGATGCCCAGCGGGCAGCGGTACAGGTGCGGGTAAGGCATAAACTGTACTTCCGGCATCATGCCGTTGACCGCCGCTTTCGGCGACAGGTTGCCGGTGACCGACAGCGCGCCGTGGGTCATGCCGTGATAGCCGCCGGAGAAGCTGATCACCGCGGAACGGCCGGTGTATTTTTTCGCCAGCTTCAGCGCCGCTTCCACGGCGTCAGCCCCGGAAGGACCGGTGAACTGCAGGCAATACTCTTTCCCTTCGCCCGGCAGGCAAGAGAGCAGGTATTCGGAGAAACGATCTTTTAACGGGGTAGTCAGATCGAGAGTATGTAACGGCAAGCCGCTGGTAATGACACTTTGGATGCTCTGCAATACATCAGGGTGGTTGTGGCCCAGAGCGAGAGTACCGGCGCCGGCGAGGCAGTCCAGGTACTGTTTGTTATCCGCATCCGTCAGCCACACGCCTTCAGCTTTAGTGATAGCCAGCGGTAACTTACGCGGGTAACTCCTGACATTCGATTCAAATTCGGCCTGACGGGCCAAAAAGGTTTCGTTGTTTGCGTCTAATAAATCAGCACGTAAAGTATCAATACGGACTTTATCCGTCATCATATCACTCCCACAACCAGCATTGCGGTTGAACGCTGGTTGAATAATTGGTGTAAGGAATTGAATTGGCATTCATAAAGCGCGCACAATATATGGCTTTTTAAATCCGCATTCAACGTTTTATTGATTGCGTTATTTTGACGCTATTCTTACCGGGGTAAAAATTAACATAACCTGCTGAATTATAATAAAACAATCCAAGGTAACGATAACCCTTTAAAGTGTAATTATTAGTGAGAAAGTCTCTATATTTTTATTGCCGCTGCGTTAAAGCGCTGACGGAAAGCCTTCCGTCAGCGATAGCAAGAGTCAATGCAGCTCAACCGCATAATTTGTTAAAGGTGTAACTTTTTTCACCAACTTATTGTTATATAAAAACTGTTCGTAAGTGTCATAGCGCGCTTTATCCAGCGCCGCCGGATCGGTGGCGAACAGCGGCACGGTTTGCAGCCACGCCTGATGGTTAAGCTCGGTCTTCAGCTCCGGGTGCGCGGCGGCGAACGCCTCCCAGCTCTCCTGTGGATGGGCGCGCAGATAGCTGACCCCGGCCTGCAGGGCGGTGAGGAATTTACGGATTTTCGCCTCATGAATCGCGTCGCGGTGGGCGACAATCACCAGCTCGTCATAGGCCGGTACGCCATAATCCTCAACGTTCATCACCACTGGAGCTTTGCCCTGCAGCTTCAGCTCCTGCGCTTCTATATTACGATAGCCGCCGATGACCGCATCCACCTGGCCCGCCAGCAGAGCGCTGGTCAGCTGAAAATTGACGTTGACCAGCTTGATACTGGCCGGATCGATCCCCGAATGCTGCGCCATGGTCGCCAGGGTGGCCTGCTCAATGCCGCTGACCGAGTAACCCACCTTCCTGCCTTGCAGATCCGCCGGGGTTTTGATCTGCTTATCGAGGGCGATCACCGTATTTAGCGGCGAGTTGATCAGGGTGCCAACGCGCACCAGCGGTAACCCTTCGTCAGCGAAGAAGTGCACCTGCGGCTGGTAGGTGATGGCCAGGTCTGCCTGACGGGCGGCCACCATACGGGGCGGCAGCGCCGGATCCGACGGAGGGACAATCTTGACGTCCAGACCCTGGGCCTTAAAGGCGCCGATCTGCTCGGCCACCATAATCGGCGCATGGTCGGGGTTAATATACCAGTCCAGCACCAGGGTGAGCGGTTCATTGGCCAGCGCGTGACCGCTGAGCAGCGCCGTCAGGGTTGCCCCGGCGAAAAGCGACGTTTTCATCTGTTTTCCTTTATTACTTCATGATTATTCCGGCGACCAGTCGATCAGCCGGTGCAGCAGGGTGTCTACCGCCAGCCACAGGAAGAGGGTCAGCAGCACTAAAATAAACAGCGCGGCGAAGCAGATATCGGTTTGCAGCCGCGCGTTGGCATTGAGCATGACGTAGCCCAGTCCCTCGGCGGAGCCGACCCATTCGCCGATAATGGCGCCGATGGGGGCCACCGCCGCCGCCATGCGCAGGCCCGAGCCCAGCGCCGGCAGGGCGGCCATCAGGCGGACATGCCGTAGCTGAGCGCCAAAGGAGGCGTTCATGCTGCGCGCCAGATCGAGATAGTCGTGGTTGACCCGTCGCAAGCCGTCAAAGAAGGCGGAAGTGACGGGAAAGAAAATCACCAGCACCGCCATCGCCACTTTGGCGCTCATGCCAAACCCCAGCCACAGCACCAGCAGCGGGGCGAGGGCAAAGACCGGGATCGCCTGGCTGGTGAGCACCAGCGGCATCAGCCAGCGCTGCAGGCGCGGGGAGAGGATCATGCCCAGCGCCAGCGTGACGCCGAGCGCCACCCCCAGCGCCAGGCCGCTGAGGATCTCGCTGAGGGTAATCAGCGTGTGCCAGCCGAGATAGGCGCGATTGACCCACAGCGCCTCGGCGACCGCCGCCGGGGAGGGTAAAAGAAAGCGAGGAATGCCGCTGCGGCTGGCCAGCCCCCAGAGAAGCATCAGTCCGCAGAACACCATGCCGCCGCGCCAGAGACGTCCGCTCATGAGTGGGCCCTCATCAACTGCTGCAGCAGCGCCGCCTGGGCGTTCAACAGCTCGGGCGCGTCCGGCGCGCGCGGAGGCGCGCCGGTGAGGTGATGGCTGTCGTCGATCTCCCCGTCGGCGGCCGAGAGGACCAGCAGACGGTGGCTCAGCCGGCAGGCTTCCAGCGGATCGTGGGTGATCAGCACCACCGTCCGCCCCGCCAGCAGGGTGGCCGCGAGGGTCTGAATGCGCGTGCGGGTGAGGGTGTCCAGCGCCGAGAAAGGCTCATCCATTAGCACGATGGGCCGGTCCTCATACAGGGTGCGGGCCAGCGCGGCGCGCTGACGCATCCCGCCGGAGAGCGTCGCCGGCCGGGCGTCGGCGCAGGAGGCGAGCTCCACCTGTTCCAGCAGGGTGGCGACCCGGGCGTGATCCACTTTCTCACCGCGCAGCCGCGCGCCGAGGGCGACGTTCTCCCGAACGCTCAGCCAGGGATAAAGCAGATCTTTCTGCCCCATCCACGCCAGGCGGCCGGGTATCGGCTTGCCGTCGCTGGCGACCACTTCCCCGCAGGTGGCGGGGGCCAGGCCGGCCATGACCCGCAGCAGGCTGGTTTTTCCGGCCCCGCTGGCGCCGAGCAGCGACACCCACTGGCCGCCGGGGACCGTCAGCGACAGATTGTCGAACAGGCGGCGGTCGCCGAAATGGAGGCTCAGATTGCGGACCTCGATACCTGGCGCCGTCACGCCCGGGACTCCACCGCGGCGTTGAGCCCCATCTGCCAGAACTGCGCCTCAAGGCGGGTGGCGGTGGTGAAGATGTCGCTCAGTTCAGTGATACGGGTCTCGCTTCCACGCTGTTGCCACACGGTCTCCAGCAGCGCCAGCGCGGCGCTGACGCCCTGCAGATAGCCTTCATCGCCGTAGTTGCGGATCCACGAGGCGTAAGGATTGTCGTCCAGTCGGGTGGTGGGGTGATGCAGCAGGCCCAGACCGATTTCGGCGTAACCCGCTACGCAGGGCATCAGAGCGACCAGCAGATCCAGCGCGTCGCCTGCATGGCCGATATCCAGCACGTAGCGGGTATAGTTGATGGTTTCCGGCGCTTCAGGCTGGGCGGCCATCTCCGGTTCGCTAATGCCCCACTGGGCGCAGTAGCCGACGTGCAGCGGCACTTCGTTAAGAATGGCGTTCATGGAGGCGGCCGCGGCGCGCATCTCCGGCAGCGTGCGCAGTTTACTCACCAGCAGCGCGTAGCTGCGGGCGAAATGGATCAGAAACAGATAATCCTGGGTGAGATAGCGACGAAATGCGCTTTCAGCAAGGGTGCCTTCGGCGAGCTGCCGGACGAAAGGGTGCGCCACATAGTGCTGCCAGTCAGCGGCGGCCAGCTGGCGTAAACGGCCATAAAGACCTTGGCTAAACGCGGGAACAATCACAGGACCTCCAGTTATGCAGGGGAGATCCGGGCGTGCAGGGGTGTGAACAGGCAATGGCGGTAATGCTGGCAAAATTGCCGACCCGTCCCTTCGCTGGCATGACCCAGATCAGGTTCAAAGGGTTCGGCTTGCGCCATCTCAGCCCTCACGGGACACCCCTCGGTAGCGCTATGTTATACGACATTCACCTTATGAATACAATCATCGCGCCGTCCGGCGAAGCGAAGGCGGCTTTCTGTGACGGCCAGCTCTTTTTTGTCCAAAAATACCCAAAAAACAGGCCACTGCGCGTTGGTGAGGGTTCTCCGGTTACGTTATATTTTCCTTATTCCGTTGTAATAATCCTGTTCGCCACGCGTGTCGTGCGCGCCCCAACGCCCTGGAGTGAGCATGAAATTCCCGCTGTCCACGCTGGCGCTTCTGTTTCTGTTGTGCCCGCCTGGCGATGCCGCCGATCTGTTCGATGCGGAAGATGGCATGCTCGACATGAGTCAGTATCTGGCGGAAAACCGTTACGGTTTTCTGCCGGTGCCGCTGGCGATAACCGAGCCGGCCATCGGCTATGGTGGCGGACTATTTGGCCTGTTTTTACACGGCAAAGGTAGCCGGGAGGGCGGGCAGTTTATTCCTCCGCCGCTCACCGCTTTTGGCGGGGCCGCCACGCAGAATGGCACCTGGTTTATTGGCGGCGGTCATCGTCACACCTGGCAGCATGATCGCATTCGTTACCTGGCGGGCGCCGGCTACGCTAACGTCAATCTGGATATCTATTCCGGCGATACTGGCGGCTTCAGCCATGCTAAACCGGTGCAGACGCAGACCAAAGGCGTCGCCGCGCTGCAAAAGCTGCTGTTTCGCCTGGGCGACACGCCGGTGTTCCTCGGGGCCTCCCAGGTGTATGCCCGGGCGGATGTCTCTACCGATAATCCACGGCTCAACCGGGTGTGGCAGCAGGTGCTCGGGCAAAACAGCACCTCTTCGGCGCTGGGGGTGGTGGCGGAATATGACACTACCGATAATATTTTCTATCCTCAGAGTGGGTTAGCGCTGAAGGGGGAATATCGGTTTTTCCGTTCGCTGCTCGGGGGCGATTATCACTACAACACTTTTTCGCTGGACGGAAAGGTGTTTATTCCGCTCAGCCAGACGCTGACCCTGGCGGTCGCGGGCAATTATCAGTCCTTAACCCACCATGATAAGCATCTGATGCCGATGGCGCGTCCTTATATCGCGTTGCGCGGGATTTCGCGCTACCGCTATCAGGGCGACTACGTGGCCACGGCGCAAACCCAGCTGGCCTGGGCGGTTACTCCGCGCTGGATCCTGCAGGGATTCGTTGGCGCCGGGAGCGCCGCTGACGCGGCGGATACGCTATGGGAAGAGTCAGAGGTGGCATGGGGGGCCGGTTTTCGATACCTGATCGCGCGACAGTACGGTTTACGTACCGGGATTGACGTGGCGTTCAGCGAGCATGAACAGGCGGTCTATTTCAATGTCGGTTCGGGTTTATAACTACACATGAGAACAAAAATGAGATCATCCGGCGCGGTGTTAACGCTGCTGTTAGCGGCCTGGGGCACGTCGGCTGCGGAGCCGGACGAGAGCGACAGCTATTTTCCGATCTGGGGCGAGGAGGCTCGCGCCAGGGGATATTCCATTCCGTTACCTTACGGCGTCAACCTGAGCTATATGAATATCCGACAGGATATCATGGTCGACAGTATTACCTTTTCCGGGCTTAAGCTCGGCAACCATCCCATTCCCAGCGATATGTTTGCCATCGATGCCGGGCACACCCGCGAGAAGAGCAAAACCGAAAACCTGCGCCTTGATATGTGGGTCTTTCCGTTCCTCAACGTATACGGACTGGTGGGGCATACCCGCGGGTCGTCCGTCTCGCAGGTCTCAGTGGATTCAGATCCGTCGCAGTTTCGCGGTCTGGACCGGGTTATCGCCGGCGCGGTTCACCAGCTTTATCAGAGCGGAAAGCTGCAGAATATTGATTTTACGCTTGATTTTAAAGGCACCACCTGGGGGACCGGCTTTACGCTCGCCGGCGGCTACGGCAACTGGTTTGGGTTAGTGGATACTAACTACACCCGCACCGACTTCGATATCCTCGACGGCAGCATTTCGGCGGTCACCGTCTCGCCGCGCGTCGGCTACCGCTTCAGTTTTCAGGGGATCGACGGGCCGTCCCATCTCAGCCTGTGGGTCGGCAGCATGTATCAGGACGTGCAGCAGGAGTTTAAGGGCGATCTCGCCGACCTGCACATGCCGCCAGAGCTGCAGCCCCTAATTGCCGCGGTCAATAAAGACGGCGAGGGCAAATTCGACGTTAAGCAAAAGCTGACCTCGCCGTGGAATATGCTGATTGGCGCCCAGTATGAAGTCACCAAAAACTTTAACGTGCTGACTGAATTCGGTTTTAACGACCGCAATAGCTTCTTTGTCTCCGGTGAATACCGCTTTTAACTAAACCTGCAGGCGCCGTCTGCCGGTAAGATGCGCGTTCTTTTGTTGCTGTGGAGAGGCTGTTGATGCGTAAAGCCTTATGGCTGTTATTCGCGCTGGCGCTGCCGGCGCTGGCGCAGGACCCGGTATTGCCCGCGGTGACGGCGATCCATCCGGTGCCCACCCTGGGCGAGCTGTCGCCGCCGGAATCGCTGCGGCCATGCTGCGCCTTTGGTTACGACCTGCACGTGCGGGCGGTGGGCATCCCCATCCCGGTGTACCAGATTGGTAACGTGCTGACTCTGGATTCTCTGGGCAAGCACCATTACAACGACAGCGCGCTCGGGGCGGTGAAAAATCTGCTGGGACTGAGCGAGGAGCAAAACGGGCTTATTTATACCCGTCGCGGCGGGTTTATCGATATTGCCCATGTGCGCGACACGGCGGATTACACCTTTTATCTGTTCAATCGCATTTCGCCGACGCTGGGCCAGGCGGGGCGCATATTCTACAGCGAAGAGCTGGGGGTGCGCCGCGTTCAGCTGAATGCCTTTACGCCGCCGCCGGGCGTCAGGCAGCGCTATCAGCTGGCGGCCTGGCTCGCCGGGCATCTGGCCTTCGAAATCGCCCAGTGGCATGAGATCGCCCAGTGGTATGGCTTCCAGTCGGTGCCGGGGTTTTCTGAGGAGATCTCCGCGTTTTCGCCGGAAGATCTCTATTCCAATTTACTGGGCGCCAGGCTGGCGATTAACGTCATCCTTAGCGGCCATGGCGGGTCAGTGGAAGCGTATAACCAGGCCATGGAGGCGGCGCTGAAAAAGGCGCTGACCCGGCTGATGGTGGCCACGCGAGGGGAGACGGAAGCGATGTTCCAGCGGATAGATGGCGACTGGTGGAACAGTCGCCGACGGGTGCCGGATAAATTTCTGGTGCTGAAGCGTAATTACGACCTGCAGGAAAACCGGCTGCCGACGCCGGTCCCTTTCGAAACCATGCCGCCGTATCGCCTGACCATGCCGTCGCAGGTGGCGGGATTCCGCTTGCGCGACCTCGGCGAGCTGCAGATCTACCCGGGGCACGATATGCAGGCTCTACCGGCGCCCGAGCAATACTATGGCGCCGCAGCGTTTCAGGGGCTGGCCGATCGCGCCCGCGAGGCCGATAAAACCCAGCTGGCGCGCATTGAAAAGTAACGTGGAAGGCTCAGGGCGAGGCCCTGAGCCGGCGAGTTAGCGGAAGTCGACCCAGCAGGCGCCGTTGTCGGCCGAGCGCACGCAGTTTTCCACCCAGCGGACGCCAAACGCCCCGGCGCGGGCGTCCGGATACCAGAAGTCGGCCAGCAGCGCTTCGTCGCGCCGGTCCGCGGCGTCCATAGCGATGGCGAAGCGGCGATAGAGATTCGACCAGGCCTCGAACAGCCCCTCCGGGTGACCACCGCCGATGCGATCATCCTGACGCGCCAGCGGATCAAGATAGTCCATGCCTCGCTCCAGAATGCGCGCTGGCTCGCCCTGCACCTCGTAACGCAGCTGGTTGGGCTGTTCATCCCACCATTCGAGACTGGCCTTTTCCCCCACGATGCGCACCTTTTGCCCGTGCATGGAGCCGCAGTTAACGGCGGAGCTCCACAGCGAGCCGATGGCGCCGTTGTCATACTCCATCAGCACCTGCGCGTTATCCTCCAGCGGCGCGCGGCTTTTAACGAAGCTTTGTCTGGCGCACATCAGCCGGGCGATCTTCAGCTGCGGGGCCATGGTTTCGACCAGAAACAGCGGGTGGGTGGCTAAATCCCCCAGCACATAGCTGGGGCCGACGAAGCGGGGATCGACCCGCCAGCGGGTACTGGCGTTTTCCTGCTCCACCGGCTGGGCGTGGAAGCCATGAGCAAACTGCATATTGACGATACGGATGTCGCCCAGCAGTCCGTCGGCGATCATCTGCCGGGCCTGGAGGATAAGCTGATGACCGGCATAGCCGTAGGTCACGCCGATGATTTTGTGCTGCCGCTGGCTGAGGGCCACCAGGTCGTCCGCCTCTTCGCTGCTGAAGCACAGCGGCTTTTCGCACACCACGTGCAGCCCGGCCTCCAGCGCCGCCCGGCAGATGGCATAATGGGTGTTATTCGGCGTGGCAATCGACACGGCCTGAATACCGTCCGGGCGGGCAGCCTCGCCGCGAAACAGACTCTGGTAGTCGGCGTAACAGCGATCGGGATCCACCCCCAGCTGTTGGCCGAACTGGCGCCCGCGTTCGGCATCAATATCAAAGGCGCCTGCCAGCAGCGCAAAGGTGTTATCGCGCAGGGCGGCAGAGCGGTGAATATAGCCAATCTGGCTGCTGCCGCCGCCGCCGACCATGCCCCAGCGCAGGGTGCGAGCGAGAGGTCTTAAACCGTTAATCATGGGGTATCTCCTGTCAGAATCCAACGCCGCGCAGATAGCGCAGGCTCTCCGTGACCGCCTGCAGGCTGCCTGCGGAATGGCGCGGATCACGCTCTTGTTCAATGGTTATCCAGCCCTGATAGCCGCGACGGGCAAGGAAATCGTTAATGGCCGGGTAGTCAATGGCGCCGCTGCCGAGCGGGCACATCACCCCTTCGGCGCAGGCGGTGAAAAAGTCGATACCTTCGGCGATGGCGCGCTGGTAAACCTGCGGATCCACATCCTTGAAGTGCAGGTAGTCGAGTCGCGCGTAATAGCGATCCAGCCAGGTGAGCGGATCCATTCCGGCGTAGTAGAGATGCCCGGTGTCCAGACACAACCCCGCCACGTCGTGCGGGATATCGTTGGCCAGCCGCTCGATTTCATCGGCAAATTCGATGCAGCCCCCGGCGTGGGGATGAATAACCGCCCGCACACCGTACTCCCGCCAGGCGAGGGTGCTGAGGGCGGTAATGTGCGTCATCATCCGCTGCCAGTCCTGGTTATTGAGGCGCGGAGCCAGCGCGCTGCGTCCGGCAAAGCGCGCCCGCTCGGGGTTGCCGAAGTCGATGATCACCAGATAGGGCGGCTGGAAAGGGTGCCCCGGGATAGGTTCGGCGGCCGGAACCTGAGACAGATTGCGGCATATTTGATGGGTCAGCGCCTCCAGAGTGGGGTAATGGGCCTCGCTCACCAGATCGTCAAAGATCGTCCCGGCGACCAGCGACAGCTGATGCTGGTCCAGCGCCGCGCGCAGGCTGGACGGGTCGGTGGGCAGGTAGCCCCACGGGCCGAGCTCGATGCTGCGATACCCGGCCTGCGCCGCCTCCTTCAGCACGGTAGCCCAGGCGGGAAGGTCAGGGTTTTTCGGGTCATCCACGCCCCAGCTGCAGGGGGCGTTGGCGATAGGATGTGTCATGTCGGCTTCCTTTTTTCACAGGGGATGCCGCTGAGTATTGAATAAAAATTTCATAGTCAACAATGTTGGAAGGATAATTTTATGATGGCCATCATGATTTGTATTGAGGTTGTTTTTGATAGTTATTTATCAAAATGAGGCGAGGCGTGGTTCAGACGTGAGGCAGCCCCATTGGCGACGGGGCGAGCGTTTACATATTTTCTTTGGTGATGATATCGAAAGGCTGAGGGTGCGAAATCACGTCGCTGGGCGGCCGCGAAACGGCTTCCGTCATGGCGCGCAGGGTGGCGGCGGCCAGGTCATCCAGCCGGTGGTTGAGAATGACATCGATGGTGCCGTCGATCAGCGCCAGTTCACTGCCGCTTAGCGGGCCATGGCAGACCAGGGTGACGGCCTGCTGGCGGCCGCTGTCGCGCAGCGCCCCGACAATCCCTTCGACGCCGCCGCAGGGAGCATAGATCGCCTGCAGGGCCGGGTACTGGCTGAGCAGCTTTTCCGTTACGCTTCTGGCGACATCCGCCCGTTCGTGGCTGCGAACCGGCTCGAGGATCTGCTGCCCTTTACCCTGCTCGCGCAGGCAGGAGCGGAAGCTGATCTCACAGCTTTCCTGACAGGTAAAACGATTATCGCCAATGATAATGGCTATTTCGCCTTCGCCACGGCATAAGCGGTCGATAAACCAGGCGGCGGTGCGCCCGGCTTTTTGGTTATCGAGGCCGATATAGCCGCTGCGCTGGGGAACCGACAGATCTGAAAGTAGAGTGAATACGCGAACGCCGCGGGCGGCGGCCCGGCCCACCGCATGGCGAATCAGCGGGTGATCCAGCGCCACCAGGCCGAGCACCTCCACCTCATCGCTGAGCCGGTGAATGGCCTGGGCCATTGCTTCCACCGCATCAATGGCAAAATGCAGGATCGCCGGCACCTGGCCCGCCGGTAGCCATGGGGCGGCCTCTCGCGTCAGCGCCTGGGCCAGCGGCAGGTAGAAGGAGTGGGTCTCCTGCAGCAGAATAAACCCCATTCTGACCGTGACCGGTGCTTTCCCCGCCGCCAGGCGATAGTGGGGCTGCTCGAGGGTAAACCCCAGTCGTCGTGCCGCCTCCAGTACGCTCAATGCCGTGGACTCCTTCACCGCCGCACGCTTGTTGAGCACCCGGTCGACGGTGGCAATACCGACGTTGGCTTCACGTGCGATATCGGCAAGCGTGATTTTAGTAGCGGATTTTTTCATTGTGATGGCCGTTTGTGATGAGAGTTATGATAGAAACTATCACGATTAGTCTGGGCATAAAAGCCGCAATGCGGGCATCCTGGACAAAGCCAATACGCAGCCAACGGGCGAGAAGACCGATAGACACACTCTGTGATCAAAAGCGACTACCAGTTCTGGTATTGCTGCTATGCTGTTGAAATAGAATTAATAAAAAAGACATTATCGCATCCAGACGGTTAAACCACGCGCAAAGTCGCCTCGGGTGGGCGTCGCTGCGTG
The DNA here is from genome assembly GCF_040062415.1 of Klebsiella sp. GG_Kp173. Classification (NCBI taxonomy): domain Bacteria; kingdom Pseudomonadati; phylum Pseudomonadota; class Gammaproteobacteria; order Enterobacterales; family Enterobacteriaceae; genus Klebsiella; species Klebsiella sp. GG_Kp173. The sequence goes on along the minus strand of NZ_JBEAFZ010000086.1, from coordinate 77,409 downwards.
CAGAACCGACTATACTTGCCGCGCACGCGCGTCATTAAGGCTATTCGGTTTCTTTGTTATCACTTTATACCAGCGTCAGGGACGCATATCGTTATGTGTCGCTTCTGCGCCGGGAATTGGTCGGTTTGGGGCCTGTATGTTATTAAAAGAACTGGCTGTTTTTGATGTATTAAGCACCCCGATATGGGTAGTCCATCCTTTTACTGAAAGTGTGGTCTATGCCAATCCGGCTTCCCGGACATTGAGCGGCGATATGTCGCTGAAGGAGATGCGTAACGGTATCTATTCGACCTGTCCTGAAACGCAGTTACAACATTATCTTCGCTATCTCGATACGATGACCGAGATATTTGAAGTCTGGACGTTACAGACGGGCAAGGGCCTGCAGTCGGTATATTGTAAAACCACCCTGGTCGACACCGACGACAGCGGTACCTTATTGCTGTTTGAAGCCGTGAAGCTGCTGGCGCAAAATCAATCCATTCATACCGGCTCCCGCCGTTATCAGCGACGCAACAATGGTTTTTTTGCCCGTTTTTTTATGACCAATACCGCGCCGATGCTATTGATCGATCCCAGTAAGGATGGTCGAATTGTCGATGCCAATATTGCGGCGCTGCGTTTTTATCATTATTCCGATGAGGAAATGCGCAATAAACATACCTGGCAAATTAATACCCTTGGTCGGGACGTGATCCCCATCATGAATAATATTGCTAATATGCCAGGCGGGCATAAACCGCTTAATTTTACGCATATTTTAGCCGACGGTACGCTGCGCCATGTCCAAACCTATGCCGGGCCCGTAGTGCTTTATAATATTCGACTGATGTTGTGCATTATTCACGATATCACCGAGGAAGTGCATCTGAAAAAAGAGCTGGAATTCTCTGCCGCCCACGATCCGCTCACCGGATTGCTTAATCGACGTGAATTTTATCGCCTCGTCGAGGCGCCGTCATTTATCGCGCAAGGCTTTTGTCTGCTGTTAATCGATATCGATCATTTCAAGAGCATTAATGATATTCACGGTCATCAAAAAGGGGATGAAGTCCTGCTGGTGATCTCCCGCATTCTGGAAACGTCGGTGGATCGCGAAGATAAAATTTATCGCTGGGGGGGAGAAGAGTTTCTGCTCTTTTTACCCCATTCGCCGATAGCGCGCGCCCTGATACTGGCGGAAGGGATCCGCCAGGCGGTCAGCGAGTATCAGACGCTGTCGGTGACGGTGAGCATCGGCGTGGCCGAACACCATGACGGGGAAGCGATTGATCAGCTTTTTTCCCGCGTCGATAAAGCGCTGTATGTGGCCAAAAATGGTGGGCGCAACCGGGTCTCGCGCCTGCCGTTTGAAAATGTGGAACTGCTGCATAGCCGCGGAGGCGCGGCCTGACCAGCCCGATGCTTTTTCTCCCCGCCGGACGCGCAGGCTGACTCATCGACTATACTGAGTGAACGCCAGCCTGCTGATTTAGGTGGCAATATTGTTAGCCTGTCGCTGAGGTGGCAAACGACATATGGTGCGTCTTTTCGTTCTCCTGTCGGTACTTTCGCTTTACGCGCCGGCGACGCTGGCGGCGAACGGTCACGCCATCAAGCAGCGTGCCGATGCTGTCCTGACCCTGATGAGCTATACCGTGGTCCCCGATGTGACCGCCAGCGATCTCAATATTGGCTCCGGGAGCAACGACAAACACAACCTGGCCATTACCCAGTTTGGCGGCGGGGCGACCCTGAGCGAGTCGTTTCCTCTCTATCTCGAAGGAACGATGGGCTACAGCCGTTACGACCCGCGTTTTGTGGTCAGCAATGGCGAACAGACGCGGAATGTGCCCACCAAGTGGAACAGCCTGACCACCACCGGCGGCGTCGGCTGGGATTTTTCGCTGCACCGGGATCGCTTTGGCGGCAACCTGGTGCTGCGGCCGATCGTCAATGTGATGCTCGGCACCCTGGCCAGCGATGCGCGCCTCGGCAGCTGGGTAATTGAGCGAAAAACCAACGCCGATCTGCAGTTCCTCGACGGCGGTCGGTTCAATGCATGGGGGCTCGGCGGGGCGCTGATGCTGGATTATGAACGCTTCTCCGCCACCCAGGATATTGATGCCGAGCTGCGTTACTCCTATATGCAACTGCAAAGTTTCGGCAGCAGCGCCGAGGTGGTGCAGGGGGAGGCCAGCGCGGAGAATCTCGGTCTGTATCTGCGCCGCCGCGCGCCGATCGCTGACTGGACGCTGCTGGGCAAACCTCTGCGCTACGTGCTGGAGGGGGCGCATACTGAATATCTGGGCGATCAGCGAGGGGCGCTGGGCTTCTCTGGTTTAACGTCGCTGGGGATTGGCCTCGAGCTGGACAGCAGTAAATACCCGGTCTTTATCACCCGCACCCGGCTGGTGGCGCGCTATATGTTCGGCAATAACACCACAGGCTATGGCGTTGGACTGGCGATGAGTTTTTGAAGGCCATTAACCCAGCTGCCGCCGGCCAGCGCCTTCTTACCCCGGGGGAGACCAGGGCGTAGGGGGGCAATAACCGCCCCCGCTGCCTGACGGTTCCCTCTCCCCCCAGTGTGAGGGCCAGGGTGAGGGTTAATCCTGACACCACACCCGCTCGCCGTTCACCCACGTCTCGCTGATATTACGCTCATCACCCAGGGTCATCAGTACGAACAGCTGCTCATAAATATCATGGCAGCGGCCCATCCGCAGACGCTGCAGCGGAGTGACCGCCGGGTCAATCACCACAAAGTCGGCCTCTTTGCCCGGCTGAAAATTGCCAATCTTCTCTTCCAGCCGCAGGGCGCGCGCGCCGCCGAGGGTGGCGTGATAGAAGGCCTCGCTGGCGCGCAGGCGATAGCTTTGCAGTTGTCCTACCTTGTAGGCCTCGCCCAGCGTCCGCAGCATGCTGAAGGTGGTCCCGGCCCCGACGTCGCTGCCGATACCCATCCGCACCTGGTGCTGCCAGCAGGCGGGCAGGCGAAACAACCCGCTGCCGAGAAACAGATTCGAGGTCGGACAGAAGGCGACAGCGGAACCGGTGTCATGCAGGCACTGCCACTCGGCATCATCAAGATGGATCCCGTGAGCAAATACGCTGCGCTCGCCGGTGAGCTGATAGTGATGATAGACATCCAGATAGCGCGCATGCTCCGGCCACAGCTGCTTAACCCAGGCGATCTCCTCGCGGTTTTCACTGAGATGTGTCTGCAGCCAGGTGTCGGGAAACTCGGCCCGCAGGCGCTGCACCGCCTCCAGCAACGCCGGCGTCGAGGTGGGAGCAAAGCGCGGGGTGATGGCATATCCCAGCCTGCCGCGCTGATGCCAGCGGCGGATCAGCGCCCGGGTCTGCTCGTAGCTCTCTCCGGCGGTTTCGCACAGGTAGTCGGGCACATGGCGATCCATCATCACTTTCCCGGCGATCAGGCGCATATTGAGGCGCAGCGCTTCGCTGAATAACGCCTCCACCGAGGCCGGATGCAGGGTACAAAACACCAGCGCGGTGGTGGTGCCATGGCTTATCAATTGATTTACAAAAAACTGCGCTATCTCCTGGGCATACTCCGCATCGGCAAACTGGCTCTCCACCGGGAAGGTGTAAGTGGTAAGCCACTCCAGCAGCTGTTCGCCAAAGGCGCCGATCATCTCGGTCTGCGGATAGTGGACGTGGGCATCGACGAACCCCGGCAACAGCAGCTTGCCCCGCAGGTCAACATAGCCCTTCAGCGGATGCAGAAAGGCTTCACCCTCCTGCCATGGCAGCAGCGCGACAATTTTTCCGTCCTGCAAGAACAACAGGCCATCATCGAGATAGCGGGCGTGGGCGGCCACCTCATCCGGGGTCTCCGCCACGCCGGCGATATCAAAAAATGCACCGCGCACCGCGGTCTGGTAATCCATCATCGAACCTGCCTTCTCTTAACGCTCTGGGAATAGTGATAAACAGCAAGATTGGTGCCAGTTTGCAGCCTGCCGCGGCCAGACGCCGCGGCAGAAGGGGAAGGTTACTCTTTTTGCGCCACCGCGCCGGAGCGGAAGGCGGCTTTCGCCTGCACTTCGCGCTCGTCGCGAGCCAGCCAGCGGTAGGTGGTCGCGCCGAGGAAGACGCCGATAAACCAGCTGAAGTTAGCCACTTCATGCAGGGCCGGAATAAAGCTGATAATCAGCCCCAGGCCCACCGACGGCAGCAGGGCGGCAATGGCTTTCGGGTTAAAGCCGTTGCGGTACCAGTATTTACCCTTCGGCGTATCGTCAAACAGGTCGTCCACCGACACCCGGCCGCGTTTGATCAGATAGAAGTCGGCGATCAGGATGCCAAACAGCGGGCCAATAAAGGCACCCAGCACGTCGAGGGTATAGTGGATCAGCTCCGGTGAGTTAAACAGGTTCCACGGCGTCAGGAGTATCGAGCCCACCGCGGCGATCATCCCGCCGGCGCGGAAGCTGATTTTCTGCGGCGCGCAGTTGGAAAAATCGAAGGCTGGCGAGACGAAGTTAGCCACGATATTGATGCCGATAGTGGCGGTGATCATGGTCAGCAGGCCGATGGCCACCGCCAGATCGTTGCCCACGCGGCTGACGGTTTCAATTGGATCGGTGATCATTTTGCCGAACAGCGACTGGGTGCCGGAGACAATCACCACGGTGACCACCGAGAACAGCAGGAAGTTGAACGGCAGCCCCCAGCGGTTGCCGCGGCGGATCTCGCCCATGCTTTTGCCGTAGCGGGAAAAGTCGCCGAAGTTAAGCAGCGGTCCGGAGAAGTAAGAGACGACCAGCGCCGTGGCGGTGATCATCTGCCAGGTCTGCTCGCCAGCGCTGAGGGATTTGCTGGCGAGGGTAAAGGAGATCCCATCCAGACCGGTCTTGTATACAATCCAGCCGGCCAGGGCCAGCATCACCACATACACCGCCGGACCGGCGATATCGATAAAACGCTTGATGGCGTTCATGCCGTGCCAGAACACCATCGCCTGCAGCAGCCACATGGTGGCGAAGCACAGCCAGCCGAGCGTCGACAGCCCGAGGAAACTGCTGCTGGTCAGCGCGGCAAGGGAGGGCCAGAACTTGAGCAGGACCAGCATCAGGGCGTTCGCCGCCAGATAGGTTTGAATACCGTACCAGGCGAAGGCGATTAGCCCGCGGATCACCGCGGGGATATTGGCGCCGAAGACACCGAACGCCTGACGACAGATCACCGCGTAAGGCACCCCGGCCATCTGGCTGGGCTTCGCCACAAGGTTAGCGCACAGCTGCACAATACAGATGCCCACCAGCAGGCAGAGCAAAACCTGCCAGCTGGCCAGCCCAAGCGTAAAAAAGCTTGCCGCCACCACGTAGCCGCCCATGCTGTGCACGTCCGACATCCAGAACGAAAAGATATTGTACCAGCTCCAGTTCTGGTCGCGGGTGGGCGCCAGATCGTCATTACATAGCCGCGGACTATAGCCGGCGGCCGCCTCGTGAGTCTTCGTCTGCTGCGTGTGGGATGAATGTGGCATGAAACCTGCTCCTCTGAATGAAAACCCTTTTGATATGGATTGCTGAGGCTATTGCAGGATCCAGGCCAGAATGATGAATCTTGTATACAAAAAATAAATTTTATGTATACGATCTGCTATCGATAAGTGAAACCGGAGTGGGTTAATGAATAATGAACATCGTCTCCAGGCCGCGCCAGCGCTGCAGGATAAGGACGAAAGCATTTACCAGGCGCTGATGACGGCTATCGTCGAACATCAACTGCCGCCGGGCAGCAAACTGCCGGAAGAGGCGCTGGCGGAAGTGTTCGCCGTGAGCCGCACCGGCATCAGAAAAGTGCTGCAACGACTCGCCGCTGTGCAACTGGTCACATTAACGCCCAAACGTGGTGCACACGTCACCAGCCCGAGCGTGGAAGAGTCCCAGGCGATCTTTCGCACCCGGGCGCTGCTTGAGGTCGCGAATCTGCCCGATGTGATCGCGCGCTGTCAGCCGCCGCATCTGGCGGCGCTGGAGAACATTATTCAGCGTGAGCAGCAGGCTCATGAGGCGCACGACGGCCCGGCGGCCATCCGCCACTCCGCTGACTTTCACATTCAGCTGCAGGCTATCTCCGGCAACCCGGTGCTCACTGAGATGGTGACCCGCCTCAGCCAGCGCTCCTCGTTAGTGATTGCCGCCTGGGGCGCACCCTGGCGCCAGGGCTGTCGCTGCGACGATCACCAGCAGCTGGTCGGTTTGCTGCGGGATAAAGCCCTGCAGCCGCTCAGCGAGGCGCTGATGCACCATTTTGATCATATTGTCGCCAGCCTGTGCTTCGAGCGCGATGGCGTCAGCCTGCCCGATTTTTCCCGGCTGTTCGCCGGTCACAAGGAGTCGTGATGTCTTCTGTTTGTATACAAGTGATAAACCCCAACACCAGCCTGGCGATGACCGAAACGATAGGCGCCGCCGCGCGCGCGGTCGCCGCGCCGGGCACCGAGATCCTTGCGGTCTGTCCCCGCGCCGGCTTGCCGTCAATTGAGGGCCATTTTGACGAAGCCATCGCAGCGGTCGGTGTGCTGGAGCAGATCAAGGCCGGACGCGAGCAGGGGGTGGATGGACATGTGATCGCCTGCTTCGGCGACCCGGGGCTGCTGGCAGCGCGCGAACTGGCCCAGGGGCCGGTGATCGGCATTGCGGAAGCGGCGATGCATATGGCGACGATGGTCGCCACCCGTTTCTCCATTGTGACCACGCTGCCGCGCACGCTGATCATCGCCCGTCATTTACTGCACCAGTACGGATTTCATCAACACTGCGCGGCGCTGCACGCCATTGATTTGCCGGTGCTGTCGCTGGAAGACGGCACCGGCCTGGCGCAGGAGAAAGTGCGCGAGCGCTGCATTCGCGCGCTGAAAAAGGATGGCAGCGGGGCGATAGTCCTTGGCTGCGGCGGGATGGCGACCCTGGCGCAGGAGCTGACCCGCGAGCTGCGGGTGCCGGTGATCGATGGCGTCAGCGCGGCGGTGAAGATGGTGGAGTCGCTGGTCGCGCTGGGCCTGGCGACCAGCAAGCACGGGGACTTAGCGTTCCCGGAGAAAAAAGCGTTAAGCGGACAGTTTCAGTCGTTAAATCCATTTTAAAAGGGGCAGGAGATGGTTGAGAACCAGGAACACTATCCTCGCGATCTGCGAGGTTATGCAGGGCAGCCGCCGCACGCGCGCTGGCCGGGCGGGGCGCGGATCGCGGTGCAGTTCGTCCTTAACTATGAGGAAGGCGCTGAGAACCACGTCCTGCATGGCGACGCGGGTTCGGAACAGTTCCTGTCCGATATCATCGGCGCCGCCAGCTATCCGGCGCGCCATATGTCGATGGACTCGCTCTATGAGTACGGCAGTCGGGCCGGGTTCTGGCGCATCCATCGCGAATTCAGCCAGCGAGGGCTGCCGCTGACGGTTTTCGGCGTGGCGATGGCGCTGGCGCGTCATCCGGAGATTGTGGCGGCGATCAAGGCGGCGGATTACGATGTGGTCAGCCACGGCTGGCGCTGGATCCATTATCAGCACATGGATATCGCCGAGGAGCGCGAGCATCTGCACAAAGCGGTGCAGGTGCTGACCGACCTGTTCGGCAAGCCGCCCACCGGCTGGTATACCGGCCGCGACAGTCCCAACACCCGCCAGCTAGTGGTGGAGCACGGCGGCTTTGACTATGACAGTGATTATTACGGTGATGATTTACCCTTCTGGAGCGAAGTGGCCTGCAGCGACGGCAGCCGCCGACCGCACCTGATCGTGCCTTATACCCTCGACGCCAACGACATGCGCTTTGCCACCGCCCAGGGATTCAACACCGCGGAGCAGTTTTATACCTATCTGAAAGACAGCTTTGACGTACTGTACGCCGAGGGAGAAACCGCGCCGAAGATGATGTCCGTGGGGATGCACTGCCGGCTGCTTGGGCGTCCGGGGCGTTTCCGCGCGCTGCAGCGATTCCTCGACTATATCCAGCAGCACGACAAGGTATGGGTCTGCACCCGGCAGCAGATCGCCGTCCACTGGCGCGAGGTTCATCCGTATCGCGGGTAGCCTGCTGCCCCTTTTCCTGGCCCTCTCCCCGGGGAGAGGGCATCGCCCGATCGCGACTCTTGCACCGATAAACCCTGAAAGACGCCGTGATGAATCGTGATTATTGAATCAGCATGGCGAGGAGTACCAGGAACAGTAGCAGAACATAGATGCGTGCATACCATACATCCGGTACCGCAGGGATAGCCCGGCGGCTAAACGCTATCCCGGCCCAGCCGGTCAGGACGAGCAGGCCTAGAATTTTCAGGCTGATAAAACCCAGAAATCCGCTCAACGGAATGGTGTGCCAGCCAATGATGGCATAGGTCACAGCGCCGCATAGCGCCACGGGCAAAGAAAGCGGGTTGGATGCGCTAACGCACTCCTGCATCGCATACCCGTGTCGCCGTAGCAGGGGCACCGTCATGACGCTGCCGCCCACGCCCAGCAATGCGGCGATCGTACCGATAACCACACCGCCGCCGGTGACCACTGGCAGTGGCAGCCGACGCCGAGCGCTGCCCGTGAAAAATCCCTTGCGCAACAAACAATCGCTGATGGTTGCCAGCATATAGAGAATAAACAGCGCGCGAACGATATTCTCGCTAAATATCCCCGCCAGACAGGAGCCCACTACTGCCCCAATGGCAATAAACCATATCAACGGAAACAGCGTCTGTGCGGCAAGCTTGCCCGCCCGCCAGTTACTATAGCTGATCCAGCCGGCGTTAAATATCATCACCGCCGTTGAGGTAGCCACCGCGACGTGCATAGCGTTTTCCGTGAGTTCCGGCTGGCGGAGCATCAGTTGATAGACAAATGGCACCACCACAAAGCCGCCCCCGAAGCCGAACAGCACCGTGGTAATGCCGGTAGTAAAGCCTGCCAGTGCAATAATAACGATATCATTCAACAGAATATCCCCGTCCTGAAAATGAGCGAGCAGCTTATACCGGTCGCGTACAGCTTCCCATTTGCACAGCGCTCAATTACCTTTGTAAATCGGTCAAAGGGAGACAGGTGTGCGCAACGTAAAAATTGACGAGGTCGATCGGCTCGATCGCGAAGTGGTGGCGTTAGGCAATGACTATGCGCAAGGGTATATTCTGCCCCCGCACCAGCATCGTCGCGCACAGCTGCTGTACGGCGCGACCGGACTGATGTATGTCACTACGCAGGACGGAGAATGGGTGGTTCCTCCGCAACATGCTGTCTGGATCCCCCCTGAAACCGTGCACGCCGTCAGATTTGCGGGGGTGACCACGCGCAGCTTGTATATTGAGCCAGATTGTGTGACCGCTTGCATTAAACACCGGCGTTGCGAAGTGATCAGCGTCTCGCCGCTGTTGCGCCAGCTACTGCTGGAGGCTGTGGATTTACCACCGTTGTACGACAGCCCACGCGATCGCATGCTGATACAGTTGATGTTGCTGGAACTGGCCGCCATGCCGGTCCGCGAATTTGACATTCCGTTGCCGCAGCATCCGGCGCTGCTGGCGCTTTGTCAGGCTTTTTTGCTTAACCCCACTATCCATGATCCTGCGGCGCGCTGGGCCAGGGCGCTGTTTATGAGTCCTAGTACCTTTCGTCGCCATTTCCTGAAGCAGCTGGGCCTGTCATTTTCCGCCTGGCGACAGCGAGCCTGCGTGGTGAGCGCCCTGGCATGGTTGATAGCAGGGAAACCGGTGAACGAAGTGGCCTTATCCCTTGGATACGACAATGCGTCCTCTTTCGCCACCATGTTCCGCCGCGTGACCGGGCAACCGCCTTCGTTTTATCATCCAGCCTGATGCTCAGGGGAAGGGGACTCCGGCAGCATGTGTCGGCAATGAATGTCGCATTCATGGCGTTGCTATGCATTAACGCAGCCATAAGACAGACACCTGGCTTGCGTCTTCAGGTACCCCAACATTTAGTGGTGGCTACCTCGATGCGGTTTATCTATTCTGCCTGTAACCATGAGAAGACCGGAATCTCTCTTTGTGAACCATCTAATCTTTGAAAAAGTCATCATCATCTTCATTCTCGTCCTGTGGGTATTCGATACATTCAGAACCAGGAAAAGAAAACGTTTTGATCCTGCCATTGAAGCGGCTAATGCCAGAGAACGTTATCAATGGCGTTATTTCAGATGGGGTTTTCGGATCATACAAGTGGTAGCGGGAGTGTATATCTTCGTACAGCTGATTCAGGTTTTACTGAGATAGAGGCCGCCGGCAGGGGCTACTGAACATAATCCGTGTCAGCGACACGTGTTCCTGTTTTTCGTTGAGAGCTGAGAACTTGCCAGCATATAAACGGGGTGTTTTTAGTTTGTAACATTTTAAACAACAGCATATGTGACCCTTCAATGATGCAAGTAATACTGGTTCGACACGCGGAAACAGAGTGGAATGTAAAAGGTATTATTCAGGGACACAGTGATAGCGCCTTGACGCTTCGTGGGGAGCGTCAAACAGCAGCCTTGCTGGCAGCGTTTGTAGCGAGTGATTACCGGGTAGAATGTGTTTACGCTTCTCCGCTTGGCCGGGCCTGGCAAATGGGACAGCGCCTGGCGGAGAGTTTTCATTGTTCACTGATAGCTGAACCAGCTCTGAAAGAACAGGCTTTTGGTCAGTTTGAAGGTATGACAACCATAGAGCTCCTGCAGAATAATCCAGACGCCGCAGAAGCGTTATTCAACCTTGATGCAGAGTATTGTCCGCCAGAGGGTGAGTCTCTCTCACATGCTTCGCAGCGAATTATGCATTTTTTAACCAATCTGGAAAAAAAACGTCATCATCGAACAATATGTATTGTGTCTCACGGACAGGTCATTCAGGGCGTGCTTGCGATGCTAAAAAGTGGTGCTGTGGATGATTTTCACCGGTATGCACAACCCAACGCGAGTTACTCCGTGTTCGAACTGATTAATGGAAGATGTACCGCCCTAAAATGGGGGATCGCGACGCATTTACGTCACCTGGATTAAACAGTCTGACTTACCCCAGATTCCTGCTGTTCATGTTTGCTGTTCTTCCTCAGTTTGTCGTTCCCGTCGCGGGTCCTGTCTGGTTGCAATTGCTTGTTCTGGAGAGTATTCAAAAGCGGGCTGGAATGATTTCCCTGGGTTCAGTCGCGATGGCATCAAGGACGTTTGGAAACGGCTCTTAACACCCGGGCGATATCAAATGGCAGGAACGGTGTACAGGCGTTGTCATGATAGGCCTCGGTATCCGCATGTTGTTCAGCGGGGCCGGCATAGTATCGAAATCAGCCCGTTAAGTTATACGGAACCAATAAACCCGGTCTCCGCTTTTCGCTCCGACTGGCTCTTAACCTCAGTTGGTTCGTCCGCTCTGTGCCAGGAGCGGACAGCCATGGAGTATAGGTATGTTGCTCTGAATACCGGTCAGGAATTAATCCCGTTCAGATCGGCAACTGCGCGGAACACCATCCTCAGGTGAAAGTTCAACGCGTCCATTAGCAACTCGAATCTCAAGGGCGCTTTATTAAAAGACGCTTTCTGAAACTTCCAGGGGACATCCCCATTATGGTGCTAAAGGCACGCCTGAACGCTGTTTCATCGCCGTATCCGCATGCACTTGCGATCTGAGAAATAGTTTTTCCTGGGCTTTCCAGCAGCACGGATGCCGTTTCAATACGAACTCGGGTAATGAAGTCTTTTGGGCTTTCCTGGACGAGTAGTTTCATTTTACGGTTTAGCGTCCGGGTGGTCATATTCAGAGCTGCAGCAAGTTGCTCAACCGTCATTGCAGGATTTTGATAACGAAGCAGGCTCTCTGCTTTAGTCAGCAAAGGATGTCTTGAATTGAGAAAACCTGCGGGCGCATAAATTTGCTGTGACAGAGGCTGGCTGTCAGCAACGGCCATGTCAGCTGTTAACTTTGCCAGCTCATTACCTGCGTGTTTGCGAACTAGGTATATGACCAGATCAACCCATGAAAGTGGTCCACCCGCAGTGACAACATTGTCCTGCTCGGCCAGGGTTTTTCCCCATACAGGTTTTGCCAGTGGATAGCGTTCAGCGAAAGTGGGATATAACCACCACGTTGTGGTGCAGACCCGTCCGTTGAGTAAACCCGCTTCTCCCAGTACAAAACTGCCTGCACAGGCTGAGGCAATACAGCTTCCCTCTAAATACTTCACTTTCAGCCACTCGGCTGCATTTGATACAGCGGCTCTGTCAACGGGAAATCTATGCTCATCCAGCTGCATACCGCTGGCAATAATCACCCCAAAGGTATCAGGTCCACTAAATGCGCCATCACTTTCAATACTGCGTCCCTGAACATCCCTGACCGGCTGACCATCAGCGGTAATCGTCCTGACGTCGAATAAAGGAACATCTCTGGATAACTCAGGATTTACCGTAGGGTTCATCCTGACCACCTGATTCGCCAGCCAGAACATATCAGCCAGCCCCGCAAGCGCCGAACGCATGCTGCCCGGAAGAGCAAGTAACGCAACGCGCATGTTTAACCCCGTCATGAAGAATGTCTGATTTCGCATGTTACCTGTCATTAATGACACTTCATACCCTTTGTCATGGTGATTACACTGCCTGAAATTCAACACCGCAGGAAGAATACAAACATGTGGATGAAAAATGTTATGTCACGTGCGCTGATAAAAGGAGCATTTGCCTTGTGTCTTCTATTCATGAATAGCCCGTTGCTTATGGCACAGGAAGAGGGGATAAAAAATATCGTGCTGGTTCACGGTGCCTTTGCTGATGGCTCGTGCTGGTCAGCCGTCATCTCCCTGCTGCAAGAGAGGGGATACCACGTTACGGCTGTTCAGAATCCTCTGACGTCATTACGAGACGATGTAACTGCAACTGAGCGTGTGCTTGAGCGCCAGAAGGGTAACGTTCTGCTCGTGGGGCATTCATGGGCAGGAGCCGTGATCACTCAGGCTGGCAATGCGAGGAACGTCAGGGGACTGGTCTATTTATCCGCTCTTGTTCCTGACAGCAATCAATCCGTATCTGACGCACTGGCGCGATTTCATGCACCCATGACAGGGATGGAAGCCGATAAGAACGGCCTTATCTGGCTTGATGAGCCAGAGTTTTTTCACCAGGTTATGGCCAATGAGCTAAGCATCAAAAAGAGCCGGCAGCTCGCTGCTGTGCAGCAGCCTGTCGCCGCTACCGCCTTTCAGGAAAAAGTGAAGGAAGCCGCCTGGCGAAAGAAACCGTCCTGGTATCTCATCACAGAAAACGACAACGCGCTGAATCCGTCAGTACAGGCCCGTTTTGCCCATGAGGCTGGGGCGCACATCACGCGAATTCACTCAGACCACCTGTCCATGATTTCTCATCCCGAAGAGGTTGCCGCATTGATTGTTAACGCGGCGCAGAGCATCCACTGATCCGTACATGCCAGGAAAATTTGCAATGAAAATTCTCCATCTTGATTCCAGCATCAACCATGAGTTTTCAGTAACCCGCCAGTTGTCAGCTGAAATAGTAAGGCAACTGGTGGCAACCGGTCAGGAGCATCAGCTGACTTATCGGGATCTTGTTAAAGACGAAATCAGTCATCTGACCGGGGAGATCGCTTCAGGTTTCAGGTCTGTATCGGAACGGCCGATTGCTACACCCCTTCTGGCATCTGAGCAGCAAATATCAGACGCTCTGGTCTCGGAGTTTCTTGAAAGCGAGATGATTGTTGTCGGCGCGCCAATGTACAACTTTTCTGTATCCAGCCAGCTGAAGGCCTGGATGGACAGAATTGCTCAGCCAGGGAAAACCTTCAGCTATACCCCAGCTGGGCCCGTTGGACTTGCGGGGGGCAAAAAAGTCATCATCGCCTCAGCGCGGGGCGGTTTTTATGCCGGTACGGGACTGGAAGATATGGATTTTCAGGAACAGTTCCTGCGCAAGTTTCTGGGCTTCCTGGGCATCTCGTGTGTTGAATTTGTCCGTGCTGAAGGTGTGTCGAAAGGTGAGGACGTAAAACTCAGAGAAATTTCCCGTGCTTTGTCTTTAATTCCACAGGCCATTAATGCGATTTTTGCCGCTAAGGAATGAACCATGCTGTACGCCGTTACACTGACTTACCTGACACAACCCGATGCAATTTCTGCTCATCTTGACGCACATAAGCAATGGCTGGTCAGGGGTTTTAAAGAAGGCAAAATCCTTTTTGCTGGCCCCCTCAGCAATCATGCCGGCGGCTACATACTTTTTAAAGGAGACAATGCAAGTGAAATTCAACACTGTCTTCAGGATGACCCCTTCATCATGCATAACATTGCCGATGCAGAAATAATGGTTATTGAGCCAGCGCTATGTGCGCAGGGATTCCCTGAGAAATGGGCAGAGAAAGCCCGTTTCATTTGACTATTAATCGCTGTAAAGTGCCCTGCATCCTGTGAAATGACTCCGTAACAGTTATTTAGAGGGCACTTTCTCTTATCATTTTTATGTCCGCTCCTCGTTCATAGCGGACCTTCAACTCAGGAAGCTTGTCCGCTCTGTGACAGGAGCGGAGACTAAAATCAAAACCGACGGCAAGCTCACCGAGCATGACATTCTGCTTGCGCTGCTTTGTAACGTGCCTCCAGCTTATCCAAAAAGCCAAAAAGTACTTGGTTCATTTCGCTATAATCGTGCGCCCGGAGCGCTTCAGGCGTGTCAACGAAACGATATTCTGCTGCACGGCTCAGGTCTTTCTCAGAATGAGCGATCAGCCGCTCTACAACGTCCAATGTGAGCTCCATGTGGCACTGGAAACCAAAGACGCGGTCTGAATAGGCAACGATCTGCCGCGGACAGCCTTCGCTGTAAGCAATAATTTTGGCCTCTGGCGTCAAACCCGGCATATCGTTATGCCAATGACCCACTGCCAGTGTTTTCCCAAAGTGAGAGAACATCTCATCCTTCCTGCCGTCTTCGGTCAATGTGATCGGGAATTTACCAATCTCTTTTTCCGGGCTATGAGAGAACGGTGCGCCCAGCGCTTCACCGATTAGCTGTGAACCCAGGCAAATACCGATCACCGCCTTACCGGTTTTAACCGCGGAAGCAATCAGCGCCTGTTCCGCTTTAGCATTAAAGTGCGGGCACGCTTCAAGCGTGGTGTTCGGATCTTGCGGACCGCCCATAACGATAAGAAAATCGATGCCTACGGCGTCAGCAGGTAGCCGATCGCCTGCATAGACGCGTGAGTAAGTTACATCATGACCCTGGTTTATTGCCCAGGTTTCATATGCGCCCGGGGATTCAAAACTTTCATGTACGATAAAGTGTACACGCATGAGGTTAAGCTCCTGTAATATCTTTGATGATCAGAATGATAAGTCACGCACCCATTGCCTAAGGCTCTACTTCGGGTGGTTCCAGTTTCGATATGATAATGGCAGGGGCTAAATCTGAAATGCCAGGTAGTATAGATAAAGCGCCAAGACATGATGAGGCCACAGGCTGGTCCAGTACTGCGATAAGCTATCAGCGCGGCGAGGCAGACCCTCCCCATCATCATGTTGAGGGGCAGCTACTCTTCGCCACCAGAGGGGTTATGCTGGTGCAAACAGAGAGCGACCGTTGGGTGATCCCTCCTCAGCGGGCATTATGGCTACCGCCTTTGCATATCCATAGTTATCATCTGATTTCACAAACCGATCTGAGGGCGATCTATTTCAGCAGTAGCCTTATCGCAGAATGTACGAGCTTTACGAAGAGTCAGCAGGTGCATGTGATCACGGCTACGCCGTTAGTCAAAGAACTTATCGCTGGGCTGTTCAGTGAGGACTACGCCAGACCGATTCAACGGAAGATAGCTTTGTTGCTTCTGGAAATTCTCAGCGAGGCTCCACCTTTAACGATGGCGCTACCCATGCCGAATGATGAGCGATTATTTAGCGCGGCCAGATCGCTACTGGTCAATCAGCGCTGGGAGGCATCGCTGAGCGAGCTGGCTTTTATGTCGGCCATGTCGGAACGGACCTTTTCCCGCTTGTTTATGAAGGATACAGGCTTTAGTTTTAGAACATGGAAGCAGAGAGCCAGAATTTGCGCTTCGTTGGATCTTCTCGCGAACGGCGTTCCAATCAAACAGGTCGCTTACCAGCTTGGTTTCTCATGCCCGGCGGCCTTTACCGCTGCTTTTCGCTGCATTTTGGGGGCAACGCCGCGCGATTATGTGCCTTAAACCGGGAAACCCTCAAAGCGGTCTTTGAGACTGTCATGGGCATATTACCAGACGCAGAAACCCTGCGAGGGTAGGCGTATCCCGCCTTTGCTGTTGAGAAAGGTAGTTTAATTTGCACCCGACACACTCTCATTGATTAAAGCACGGAGTGGAGATTACTGCGGTCCACAGTTCTGACAAACCGTGAAAGAGAAGGCCTGCGTGAAGAAAAAAGGTGTCGCGATACGTTATGAAATTACCTTATGACAGACCTTGCGGTGATTTACGGCACCGGGTGGATTCCGGACGCTGTGAACCGACTCATTGCTACGAAGCCTGATTCTGCTGTACCTCAGGCCATATGATAGCCTGCACAACAATCACATACCGCCCATTAATGCGTCCAGGGGAGTACACCCGGGCCCTTGACGTCCCCTGTGTGCCAAAAGCGGAAGTAGGCTGAAGATAAATTAGCATTGCTGTTAGTCGTGGGTTCTGCAGATGGGTAGAAATTGATAACTTAGGATGCAAGTTCGTCCCGCTCTTTCTGCAGTTTTCATCGAGGGGATATTCTCCGGAATAATTGTGCCCATATACAAAGATAGTTCAGAATCGGAATGAGTTAATAATCGGTACAGCAGGCGTTGCGCTCGGGCTGACAATGATCGACCACGAAAAGCAGGAAGTATTACTTTGTCAGTAATACGATATCCTCGCAGAAAAGCGATGTTTCCTTTCTGGCATATTAGCAACCCGGCGCGAACGTCGTTTTCATAGATAATATATACTTCTCTCTCAGAAATATGGTCACACAACTCTTCGTCATCAACTGCTACCAAATTGTTTGCAGAAAGTTCGCGAACTGTCTGCCATGTATGCTTATAGGCATCGCCCAGAGCCTGACAACACCAGTCAAAATCTTCGTATGTCGCCACTTGCAAAGTAAGAGATTTATCATTGAATTCAGGGGGTTCAGAAAAAGAGGTGGCGTATATATACTGGTCGGGAATACCCTGCGGGAAGGACTGGCCGGGTACAAGAATGCGAACATACTGAGCTCTGAGTTGTGACCATTCCTTACTAATGAGTTCTAATGCAGTATGATTTAGGTCAGAATCCATACCTACAATATCAATAAAAGGTTTGTTAATATTTCCGCTCTGATAACGGGGGCCGGTAAGAAATTGCTTTCCATCAATTTTGAGTTTTCGTTGTAAAAAATATTCCTGACATAATCCAGTTTCTCTCCAGGGAAATCGCGCCGAGAAACTTCTGTCTGTACACCTCGATTCCTGCTCTGACAACCATTGTTTTAGCCATGAACGTAGGGTAAATTCAGGCACAGGTAGCCTGGCATATTGAGATAGCATGTAAGATAGCATAAAAAATATTTCGCCCTTGGATGTAAAAATGTTCTTTATAAACAAATCAGAATAGCTCTACTCTCATTTTATTACCAATTATAGCTGGCACGTCCGCTCCTTGCTCAATGCGGACCTTTAGCTCGATAGCTTGTCCGCTCCGCGCCAGAAGCGAACAGTGTTATCAGTGGCGATTGATAAAACGTCAGCCCGTTAACCTTGTCTCACAGCACCTCCACCACTTCAAATTCTTCTGCAATCAACTCCATATCTTCAGAAAAATGACCTTCGGAGCTGAAAAATCTCTGATGCTCTCTCTTCCAGTATTCAAGGCTTAAATCGCCTTCACCTTCTTTGCGGGCGAATGCTTCAGTGACATCACAAAAACGAACCAGCTGCATCGAAACCAGTCTGATCACGCAAACTGGAACATTCTGGCCATCAAGAATAATGTTATAACTCCCTATCCTCGGGGCAGATTTTTCCTGCTGGTAAGAGGCAAAAGATCCGCAAGAGGCCGTTTTGATCCCTTTTTTGATCAGGTCAGCAAGCTCGTTAGCCAGCTCCGGACTGTCACCCATTTGCCAGGCATCTGCGCCGGGATACTTCTTTTTTATTTCCTCAACCTCAACCATGAAAATCCCTTCGTTATCGTCAATGAAAAGAAATGGCATACCTTTTTAACATGAGCGGTCCCAACATTATCAGCGATATCTTTCTTTAGATAGTGTGGTCCGTTTTTCGCTCAAAACGGACCTTAAGGGCATTGAACGCGTTTGCTCTGCGCCAGAAACGGCAGTTAACTTCAAGACGAACCATAAAGTCGCCTGTCTTATTCAGACTGCCAGTAAAGCGGTGAACCGAACGCGTCGATGTAGTAATCGATAATCGCCCGCACGTTCAGCGGAGGGTGGCGGGCATTCGGATAGATTGCCGCGATATGCTGTGGCTCCGTTTTTATGGACCTATCCAGCTCCGGCAGCAGTTCGATAAGTTCGCCGCTCTTTAGCCGGTCTCCAATCAGCCAGTCAGGAAACAGCACAATCCCCATCCCTCCGAGTGCGGCAATCAGCAGGGTTTCAGCATTATTCGATGACATCAGGGGCGAGACGGGGTAGTGCACCCATTCCTCTCCGTGCCGGCGCAGCAGCCATTGGTTTGGTCCTGACGAACCGCGGTAGACCAGGCATTTATGCCGGGCGAGCTCTTCGGGCGATCCCAGCATGCCGTGCCGGCGGATATAATCCGGTGACGCGGCAAGATGATAGCACTGCTGGCCAAACACGCGCGCATGAAATGCGGAATCCGTCAGCACGCCAATCCGGAAAATCACGTCAGCCGGCTCACGGTGCGGATCGATGTAATCATCAGTCAGCGTAAGCTCAATGCTGAGCTTCGGATATCGCTCCGTCAGGCCCGGTAACGCGGGTGCGACATGGCGCTGTCCAAAGAATACGGGTGCGTTTATGCGGACCATTCCGGAAGGCTCAAGCGTTCTCTCGTTGAGTTCCCGCCGCGCCTCCTCCATGCTGCCAGTCATCGCTCGCGCATAGCGGATAAAAAGATGGCCGCTTTCCGTCGGGATTATCGCCCGGGTATTGCGGTAAAAAAGCTGCTGCCCGAGCACATCCTCCATCTGATGGATGACACGCGATACCTGAGAGGCCGATATCCCTTCCCGCCGGGCCACCACAGAGAAATTCTGCGTTTCATAAACGTCTATAAAAATCAGCAGGGCGCGAATACTGATGTTCCCAAGCTCATTCATTAATGCATATCCTGCACAGGTGTTTATCTCATTATGGCATTTTTCTCATCCATATTAAGCCGTAATCTCCTCCGCCTGGACTACTGGAGATGATTGCTATGCAGCTAATATTGATTTTTATCGTCATTGCCGGAGGCATGGGACTGTCCATAGAGGCAGGATTGCTCGGACCATTGGGTGGGGAGGTCGGTGACCTCTGGGCGACCTTCAGCATATTCGGCGTGGGCGCGGCGCTGACCTTTCTGCTGATGCTTTTTTTCAGCCCGCGCAACAGTCCGTCGTTCTTTGCGCAACCAGCGTGGCAGCTGCTTGGCGGCGTGCTTGGGCCGATTTACGTCATCATCCTGACCGTAGTAACGCCGGCAATCGGCATCGCCATGACGATGATCGGCATCCTGGCAGGCCAGGTGTTCAAGAGCCTGATTATTGATCACTTCGGTCTGCTCGGTACGTCGCGCAGGAAAATTGACAGTAAACGTATCATTGCGCTGATTTTCATCATTGCAGCGCTGGTTATGGTTGCACAGGGGTAAAGTAACATTATGACTATTATCATGATTCTGCTCGCCGTCGCTGGTGGCGCCATGCTGAGTATCCAGGCGGCTATCAATGGCCAGCTGGGCAGCAAGGTTGGCGTATTCAAAAGCGCGTTCCTGACATTTTCTGTCGGCGCCCTGGTGACGGGGCTGCTGGTCTTTTTCTTCGAACCCAAACACACCCTGACGCTGATGGACGTGCCTAAATGGCAACTGCTGGGCGCAATGTTTGGTGTGCCTTATATCGTTATTATGGTACTGGCCGTCCAGCGTATTGGCGCGGCAGTTGCTACGATCGCTGTCATTTTTGGCCAGTTAACCATGAGCATGCTGATCGATAACTTCGGCTGGCTGGGCAATGCGTCGATTCCATTCTCGATGAGCCGAATCGGCGCCATTTTCTGCCTGGGTATCGCGCTGTTCTTCATTTACTCCAGCAGCAGGGCAAAAGCTGCCACGGCGAAAATCCCCCGCCAGCCATCGCCGGGGGGGAGCTGACGATTATTCCCAGCGTTTCAGCAGCAGGCTGGCGTTAACGCCGCCAAAGCCAAAACCGTTCGACAGCGCATAGCGCATCTTCTGCGGGCGAGCCTGCAGCGCCACCAGATTCATGCCTGCCGCCTCTTCATCGGGGTGATGCAGGTTCAGCGTCGGCGGCACCACCTGGTCACGCAGCGCCTGAATGGTGAAGATGGCCTCAATCCCGCCGGCCGCGCCTAACAGATGGCCGGTGGCTGATTTCGTCGAGGTAATGGCGACCGGATGCGCGCCAAACAGCGTTTTAATCGCTGCCAGCTCACCTTTATCACCGACCTGCGTCGAGGTGGCGTGGGCGTTGATATGGTCAATCTCGTCGACGGTCACCCCGGCCTGGCGAATAGCGGTCTCCATGGCCCGACGCGCGCCGTTCCCGTCTTCCGGGCCTGCGGTCAGGTGATAAGCATCCGCGCTGGTGCCGTAGCCGACCAGCTCGGCCAGCGGCGTGGCGCCGCGCGCCAGCGCGTGCTCCAGTGACTCGATCACGATAAGCCCCGCGCCTTCTCCCATCACAAATCCATCGCGGTCGCGGTCAAAGGGGCGGGAAGCGGCTTCCGGCTGGTCGTTGGAGGCGCTGGAGAGCGCCCTTGCCGCGGCAAACCCGGCCAGGCTAACGCGATGAATTGCCGCTTCCACGCCGCCGCAGAGGGCAATATCCGCCTCGCCGCTGCGGATCATCCGCGCCGCATCGCCGATGGCCTGGGCACCCGCTGCGCAGGCGGTGACCGGCGCGCCAATGGGGCCCCGGAAGCCGTGAGCGATAGACACATGCCCGGCGGCCAGGTTGGCCAGAAAAGAGGGGATAGTGAACGGCGAGAGGCGACGCGGCCCGCGTTCATCGGTGGTATGTACCGCATTGGCGATCTCGCTGAAGCCGCCGATCCCGGTGGCGATCACCGTGGCGGTACGTTCCTGTTCGGCCGCAGATGCTGGCGACCAGCCGGCCTGGGTCAGCGCTTCACGGGCGGCGACCAGCGCAAACTCGATAAAGCGATCCATCTTTTTGCGCTCTTTCGCCGGGATGGTCGCCAGCGGGTCGAAGCCGTGCAGCGGATCGCTGTCAATAGACGGCACCTGGCCGGCCACTTTGCAGGGAATATCCGCGACCAGCTGCTCGCTGAGTCGGGTGATCCCTGACTTTCCTGCCAGCAGCGACTGCCAGACGTGCTGTACGCCGCAGCCCAGCGGGCTGACAATCCCCATCCCGGTGACGACAATGCGTTTAACGGAAACGCCCATAGTTTACTCTCCTGTAGTATCAGTGTGCCGGCGGCTTTTTCATCAAGGGAACCAGCAGCGCGGCAAGCAAAAAACCCATCATGATGAGGTAGAAAGCATCGGAAAAGGCCTGGGTTCGCGCCTCCCGCAGCGCCAGCGCGGAAAGATTTTTCAGCGCCGCCGTCTGCGCGGCATCCGGCGAGATCCCCTGGACGGTGAAGTTTGCCGCGCTGCGCTGAACAAAATCGCTCATCGCCAGGTTGGCGTTATTCAGATGGTCCGCCAGGCGGCTGTAGTGCAAATTGGTTCTGTCGTTAAGCACCGTGCCGCACAGGGCGATGCCGATAGCGCCTCCGAGGTTGCGCATGAGATTAAACAGCCCGGAGGCCAGCTTCAGGCGCGCGGGCGGCAGGCTGCCCAGCGTCAGGGTCACCGTTGGCGCGACGGCAAACTGCTGCGCCAGTCCGCGAAACGCCTGCGGGAGCAGCAACTGGTCCGCCCCCCAGTCATGGGTTATTGGGACGAAGCTGTACATCGACACCGCAAAGCCGATCAGCCCGGCCATCAGCAGCCAGCGCAGGTCAACGCGGTTGGCCAACCACGAATAAAACGGAATAGACATGACCTGGAACAAGCCGGTGGAAAATACCGCCAGGCCGATCTCCAGCGCGCTGAAACCGCGCACGCTACCGAGATACAGCGGGGTTAAATAGATGGTGGCGAAGATGCCGACGCCGGCCATAAACGAGAAATAGCAGCCGAGGCTGAAAGTTCGGTCGTGCAGGGCCCGCAGATCCATCACCGGCTGCGGATGGCGGAGGGTGCGGATAACAAAAGCCACGCCGCAGAGCAGGGCGACCCAGGCGGTGGTCGTCAGGGTCGCGTCATCAAACCAGCCCCAGCGAGGACCTTCTTCGAGGGTATATTCCAGGCAGCCGAGGGACACGGCCAGCAGCAGAATACTGAGATAGTCGGCGCCGCGCAGCAGAGTGGGGTCGGCGCTGTCTACTTTCACCAGCAGCGGCACTGCCACCGCGATGTAAATCCCCGGAACAACGTTGATAAAGAACAGCCAGTGCCAGTTGTAGTTTTCGGTGATCCAGCCGCCCACCGTCGGGCCCAGCGTAGGGGCGAGGGAGGCCAGGCCGCCGATCGTCGCCGCGGCAATGACCCGCTGTTTGCCCTGAAAAAAGGCGAAAGCGGTGGTGAACACCAGGGGGATCATCGACCCGCCCGCCAGCCCCTGCAGGGCGCGGAAGGCGATCATACTCTGGATGTTCCATGCCCAGCCGCACAGCAGGCTCATCAGCGTGAAGCCCGCCGCGGAGGCGGCGAACAGCCAGCGGGTCGACATGACCCGGGCCAGCCAGCCGGAAAGCGGGATAATAATGATCTCGGCGATCAGATAGCTGGTTTGTACCCAGACGGTCTCATCGTCGCCCGCCGACAGGCCACCGCCGATATCCCGCAGCGAGGCGGAGACGATCTGGATGTCGATAAGGGCGATAAACATCCCCACACACATGCTGGCGAAGGCAAAGATTTTCTTCGCCGTCGGCATCGACAGACCCTGCGGGGCGGACAGCGCCTGAGCGGTGCTCATCGAGGGCTCTTTTCATTCACGGTAACGATCACCGACAGTCCCGGGCGCAGGACGTCAAGCTTTGCCCCGTCACCTTCCAGCGCAATGCGAACCGGCACCCGCTGCACGATTTTAGTGAAATTCCCGGTCGCGTTCTCCGCCGGCAGAATGCTGAAGCGTGAGCCGGTCGCCGGCGCCAGGCTGGCGACATGGCCCTTAAAGGTATGGTTCGGCAGCACATCGGCGACGATGGTCACCGCCTGGCCGGCGCGCATATGCGCCAGCTGGTTTTCCTTGAAGTTGGCGTCAATCCACAGGCCGTGCGCGGGCACCAGGGAGAGCAGCTGCGTGCCGCTGCTGACGAAGGAGCCGGACCACGCGCGGCGGTTGCCAATCACCCCATCGAACGGCGCGCGAATGTCGGTATAGCTGAGGTTCAGCCTGGCCATCTCGAGGTTAGCCTGGGCCTGCGCCAGGGCAGCCAGGGTTTGCTGCTGGCGAGCATCCAGCACCGCCAGCTGACGTTCGGCCACGGTTTTATCCGCTTTGGCTTTCTCCTGCTCGGCATGCGCCCGGCGATAATCGGCGGAGGCGTTATCGCGGATCTGTGCGGAAATCGCGCTCGATGCGGCCAGGGCGTTATAGCGTCGGTTGTCGTTAGCCAGTTTTTCGGTTGCCGCCGTGGCGGCCAGTAACGAGGCCGTAGAGCCGGCAATGGTCGCCTGCTGTAGCTGGCGGGTAGCCTGGATATCGGCCAGCGCGGCCTGCTGGGCCGCCACTTCCCCGGCGGCTTTCGCGAGGGCGGCGCGGTAATCGCGGTCGTCAATGCGGATCAACAGGTCACCTTTTTTCACCGCCATATTGTCCTGCACCGCCAGCTGCTGGATATAGCCGGAGACTTTGCTGGAGATGGCGCTAATGTCGCCGCCAACATAGGCGTCATCGGTGGTCTGCAGAAAACGTCCGGTTTGCCACCAGTACGCGCCGTAGCTCGCTGCCGCCAGAACGGCGGAGAGGGCCGCCAGGACGAGGACGCTTTTCTTACTGGCCAGCTTCATGGTTGGCATCTCTGTAGGGTTCAGGCTGGAATTTTTGCCCGCTATCGCCTTCGCGTTTGCGCAGCAGATATTCATGACGATATTGCATCAGCGGCGAGGCGGCGGGGCCCGGCACCATGGCGTATTTACCCGGGATAATCTCTTCCCCGGTCGCTTTATCCACCATGATCGGATCCACCCGGCGCTGGGTGGCGGTTTCCACCAGCTGCATCTGACGGCCTTCGGGAGCGAAGTGGCGGTTACCCCATTCCGCCAGCGCCAGCAGCACCATGCGGAAATCGCGGCCCCGCGGGGTGAGGTGGTATTCGTAGCGCGGCGGCGTGCTGCTGTAGCACACCTTCTCCAGCAGGCCGTCGTCGACCAGCGCCTTCAGGCGGCGCGACAGAATATTGGGCGCGACGTTGCTGCTTTTCTGAAATTCGTCGAAGCGGGTAAAGCCCGCAAAGGCGTCGCGCAAGATCATGATGCTCCAGCTGTCGCCGATGCGGCCAAGGCTGCGGGCGATGGGGCAGGGAGCGTGGCAAAGCGGTTCATTTTTCATGGGCTGTCCAGTAACCAAGTGGCTTTTGCCAGCAAATTGACATAGTAACTATCAAAATGCAAGTGACTATTCATGGCAGCCAGGGGAGAAGCCGCTGCCGTTCCGCTACGTCGTTTCTCCCTTTGAACAGTCTCCGCCGCCTTATATCTG
Organism: Klebsiella sp. GG_Kp173; assembly: GCF_040062415.1. NCBI lineage: Bacteria > Pseudomonadati > Pseudomonadota > Gammaproteobacteria > Enterobacterales > Enterobacteriaceae > Klebsiella > Klebsiella sp. GG_Kp173. The sequence goes on along the minus strand of NZ_JBEAFZ010000086.1, from coordinate 52,494 downwards.
CCTGACCGTAATAAGAGATAACTATCGCTGATGGCAGATGAAACATTTTAATAATGATAAAAATCGATGTGCTGGGTAATGACCTTTATTGGGGGATACGATATAAGGTATGGCGACACTCAAATTAACATTCTCATAACTTTTTAAGGTTAAATAAATGAAGCAGGTGGGTATTGTTGGCTGGCGGGGCATGGTTGGCTCAGTATTGTTGCAGCGCATGATCGAAGAAAATGATTTCGACGATATTTCAGCGCATTTTTTTAGTACCTCCAGTGCGGGTGCCGCTGGCCCGGTTATTAATGGTAAAAGCGACAAACTGAAAGATGCGAATTCCCTTAGCGCCCTCGCCGAAATGGATATTATTATAACCTGTCAGGGCGGGGATTATACCAAAGCCATCTATCCTGCGTTAATTAACTCTGGCTGGCAAGGGTACTGGATTGACGCCGCTTCGGCGCTGCGGATGGATGACAACGCCTGCATTATTCTCGATCCGGTCAACCGCGATAATATCGATCGCGCGGTGAAAGCAGGAGTGAAACTGTTTGTCGGCGGCAACTGCTCCATCACGCTGAGCCTGATGGGGCTGGCCGGGCTGATCAAGGCTGACCTGATTGAATGGATGAGCGTGATGACCTATCAGTCTGCCTCCGGGGCGGGCGCCAAACAGGTGCGGGAATTCATCGCGCAAAGCGCGTATATCAGTCAGCATTTATCTGCGGATGAACTGACGGCATCAGGTTCCGTGCTGCCTTTAGTCAATAAAGTGAGTGAATTGATTAATAGCGCCGGCATGCCGGTGGAGAATTTTGGCGTCCCGCTGATGGGCAGCATCATTCCGTGGATCGACAGCGATTTAGGCGATGGAAATAGCCGCGAAGAATGGAAGGGCGAGGCGGAAACCAATAAAATTCTTGGCCTTGCACCCGGCAGCATCCCGGTCAATGGCTTATGCATTCGGGTCGGCGTAATCCGCTGCCACAGCGCTGCCATTACCCTTAAACTGAAACGTGAGGTCAGCGAAGCGGAATTTGCTGAGTTAGTCACCCATTCCCATCCGTGGGTAAACTATATCCCCAATAATAAGCAAGAGAGTGTCAGTAAATTGACCCCGGCTGCTATTAGTGGTTCGTTGCAGGTAGGAATTGGCCGCTACAAGAAAATGTCGCTAAATAATGAACCCGTCTACTCGGTGTTAACGGTTGGCGATCAGCTATTGTGGGGCGCGGCGGAACCCCTGCGCCGCATGTTAAATATCCTGCTGGGCAAAATATAGTTAAGATTATTCGGGGAAAGCACTCGTTCGCTGGCGGTTAAGACAAATGTTTAACGAAGCGTTTGCGGACTTCCTTATAGCCGTTATTTTCATAAAATTGATGCGCTCTGATTCTTTTTTCACTGCTTGAAAGCTCAATATGAGCGCATTGTTTATCGCGGGCGAGGCGCTCTGCGGCATGGAGAAGCTGCTGGCCTATCCCTGAACCCCGTGACGATTCCTCTATCACCAGCGCGGAAATTAATGCCCACAATCGGTTTTCATGTACCGGTAAGATAAAATTGATAACGACCACGCCACACACGGTGTTTTCTGCTTCAGCCACCAGCGTATGCATCATACTTTGGGGTTCAGTGATGCGTTGCGCTAAGATCGCCGTCTCCGTCTGATAGCCCAGCTGCAGAAATAGCGTTTTCAGCGCGGGGATATCTTTTGATTCAGCAGCCCTGATTAACACCATGACCATCGTCTCCTCACGTATTGATACCGGGCGGGTGCGGGCCGGTGGATAGCCACATTCCCCCGGCCCGTCAGTGTACGCCTCTCAGTCCATCAGACTGACCTGGGCGGCGACAATCCGCCAGCCGTAGGGAAAGCGCACCCACGTTTGCTGCTGACGCCCCAGGCGCGCGCTGCCTTCGCGGGTAAACTCGGTGCTGCATACCGCCATGTCCGCGCCAAAGGTGGTGATGGTGGTATGGCGCAGGTCGCGGGCCAGACCGGCGGCGGGGCGGGCGGCGCGAAAGGCGCGGATCGCCTCAATGCCATACAGATTTTCGCCGGCCCCCAGCCGCACGGTGCGCGGGTCATGCCAGAACAACGCGTCCAGCGCCTCGATGTTATTGCTGACCAGCGCCTCTTCATACTGATAAAACGCCGCCGTCACCTCGGCGAGGATCGCCGGGCGGTCTACATTGTCCAGATTGATCATGCTGCACTCTCCGCCACTCGGGCATCGGTAACGCCCATCGCTTCCAGCGCCCGCGCGGCGCGAAGACAGGCTTGTTCGTTAAACGGCGCGGCTATCAGCTGCAGGCCAATCGGCTTGCCGCTGGCGGTACGCAGGGGCACGGTCACCACCGGCAGCCCGAGGAAGGAGATCGGCTGGGTCAGCATGCCCATGCTGGCGCGCACCGGCAGCGGCTGGCCGTTAATCACCATCTCCTCGGCGCCTATCGACGTGGCGCTGCATGGGGTGGCCGGGGCAATCAGCACGTCGGCCTGACTGAACAGGGATTTCATCGCCTGACGGGCATGACGGCGGAAGCGCTGGGCCTGCAGATACCACGCCGAGGGGATCATCGCCCCGGCCAGCAGCCGCTCGCGGGAGTGGGGTTCAAAGCGCTCGGGCGACTGGCGAAGATCCGGCAGATATTGATTACCGCCTTCGCTGGCGCTGATGATAAAAGCCGCCGAGCGTGCCAGGGCGGCATCCGCGAACTGCAGCTCGCTGTCGGCGCCCAGCGCGTGGGCGACTCGATCCACGGCCGCCCGGGCGTCATCATCGCACCAGGTGGTGAAATAGCCCCCCAGCCGCGCGCAGCGCAGACCCTCCAGTCCACGCTCCAGCAGGTTGCCGGTGCGCTCGCTGGCTTTATCGGCCTGAAAGTCATCGGCCGGGTCGCGCCCCTGCAGGGCGTCATACACCGAGGCGAGGTCGGCCACCCGGCGGGCAAAGGGACCAATATGATCCAGACTGGCGACAAACGGATGGCTGCCGGAGCGGGAGAGGCGGCCGAAAGTGGGTTTCAGGCCAAAGATCCCGCACAGCGACGCGGGGACGCGAATCGAGCCGTTGGTGTCGCTGCCGAGGCTGAAATGGACCAGTCCGGCGGCCACCGCTGCGGCCGAACCGCCGGAGGATCCGCCGGCGATCCGCGACAGATCGTGCGGGTTGTGCGTCGCGCCATAGTGGCTGTTTTCGGTGGTAAAGCCATAGGCGTAGGCGTCCATATTGAGCATCCCGCTGAGCAGGGCGCCGGCGCTGTGCAGCTGGCGCACCGCCCAGCTGTCGCTGGCTGCCGGCGGCCGGTCGCTCAGCAGCTCCGCACCGGCGAGGGTGGTGTGCCCGGCGACATCAAACAGATTTTTCACCGCATAGGGAATGCCTGCCAGCGGCGGCAGGGGGCGCTTTTCCCGGCGCAGGGCGTCGATGCTGTCGGCCTCCGCCAGCATGCGCTGGGCGGTGACCTCGGTCCAGGCGTTGATCTGCGGATTCACGCGGGCGATATCGTCCAGCGTCTGGCGGGCGATCTCCCGGGCGCTCAGTTCGCCTTCGTGCAGCGCACGCTGGATCTCGGCGATGGTAAAATGGTGAAGTGTCATGCTTTATACACCCCCGCTATCTCCTCGCGCGGCCCGAGCGGATAGTCCATCAGCGGCTGCGCCATGGCGGCGATGCGGGCAAACTGGCGCTCCAGCTCCTCGCGGCGCGGCGCATCCAGCTCCATATCAAAAAGGTGAGTCATCTGCGTCAGATACTCGCTCCAGTCAGGCTGTGTGGTCATGGTCTGCTCCTTAGTATCCGGCGGCGGCGCCGTTGCTGCGTGGATCGGTAGCCCCTTCAAGCAGGCCGTTGGGATGGCGGACAATGGCCCCGGCGTGGCCCATCGCTTCGCTGAAATCGGCCAGCACTTCCACCTCGTGCCCCAGATCGCGCAGACGCGCGATGCAGGCGGGGGCAAAGCGTCCCTCCAGCTTCAGTGAATCCGAGGACTGGCCCCAGGTGCGGCCCAGCAGCCAGCGCGGACGGGAGATGCTCTCCTGCAGCGGCGCCCCCTGCAGGATATAGCGGGTAAACAGCGCGGCCTGGGTCTGCGGCTGACCGTCGCCGCCCATCGAGCCATAGACCATCACCCGGCCATCGTTCAGGCGCGCCGCGGCGGGGTTGAGGGTATGGAACGGCTGTTTGCCAGGGGCCAGCGCCAGGAGATGCTGCGGATCGAGGCTGAAGGCCGCCCCGCGGTTTTGCCAGACGATCCCGGTGTCCGGGATCACCACGCCGCTGCCAAACTCGTGATAGATGCTCTGAATGAATGACACCGCCAGCCCGCTGTTATCCACGACGCCCATCCAGACGGTATCGCCCGGTCCTTTGCCGCCGCCCCAGGGAGAAGCGCTGGCGTCGTCGATGCTGTCGGCCAGCGGCTGCAGGGCTTCCGGGGTGAGCAACGCCTGAACATCCACATCCAGATGGCGCGGATCGGTGATATGCGCATCGCGCAGGGCAAACGCCCGCTTGGTGGCTTCGACGATACGGTGCACCGTTTGCGCCTCGTCGGCGTCGGCCATCTTCAGACGGTCGGTGATGCCGAGGATCGCCAGCGACACCAGCCCCTGTGTGGGTGGGGCAAGATTCCACAGCGTTCCCTGCTGGTGCTGGAGCGTCAGCGGCGCCGGACGCCGGGCGCGGTGGGCCTGCAGGTCGCCGAGGGTGACAGGCATCCCCAGCGCGGCCATCCCCTGGGCGAGACGTTCAGCCAGCGGACCGCGATAGAAACTGTCGAGACCGTCGCTGGCCAGCATGCGCAGGGTACCGGCGAGGGCGGGCTGGCGGAAGCGGCTGCCGGGCCTCGGGGCCTCGCCCGCGACCAGCCAGGTTTCGCTGAAGCCCGGCTGATGGCGCAGCTCTTCCAGTTTGCTGGCGGTGGCGTGGGCCTGCGAGGCGGTGACCGGAATGCCGTCTTCGGCATAACCGATCGCATCGGCCAGCAGGCGCGCCACCGGCAGCGCGCGGCCGGTTAAGTCCCGTGAAATCCGCAGCGCCTCGTCCCAGCCGCTGACGGTGCCGGCGACGGTCAGCGCGGCCTGCGGTCCCCGGTGGGGAATATGCTGCTGTCCGGCGTAGGCCTCGAGGGTCGCCAGCGACCCGGCGGCCCCGCTGGCGTCAATGGCGATGGGGTCTCCCTCAGGCGGCACGATCAGCCAGAAACCATCGCCGCCGAGGCCATTCATATGAGGATAGACGACGGCGATGGCCGCCGCGGCAGCCACCATCGCTTCAATGGCGCTGCCGCCCTCGCGCAAGATGGCCAGCGCGCTCTGGCTGGCGAGGTGGTGGGGAGCGACCGCCATGCCGTGGGTCGAAACGTTGCTACTGTGCATAAATTATCCTTTCTGAACGAATCACCCGCAGAACACTGCAAAAGCTGTTCCAGCTCTGAACGTTTCGTTTCATTGATAAAAACAATGACCGGAATTTTCCCGCTGGCACGCTATGTGTAAGGCATAGCAGATACAGTATGATGAGGGATAGACGATGAAACGAAAGTTACAGGGGCGCTATGCAACAACTCGATGAACGACTGAAAGGGCAATACGCCTCGCTGTCGCCGCAGGAACAGCGGGTGGCGGATTTCATCTTTGACCACTTTGATGACCTGATAAGCTACAACAGCGCCGAGCTGGCGCAGCTGAGCGGCGTATCGAAAGCCACCGTCAGCCGGCTGTTCAAGCGCCTGGGCTATGACAAATATAAGGACATGCGCGATGAACTGCGCACCCTGCGCCAGAGCGGGATGCCGTTGACTGACCAGCGCGACGCGGTGCAGGGTAACACGCTGCTGGCGCGTCATTATAAGCAGGAGATGGCGAACCTCACCCAATGGGTCAACGCCCTTGACGCGCGCCAGTTCGCCGAGGCGCTGACGGCGATGGTGGCCGCGCGCCGCATTGTGGTGATTGGCATGCGCAATGCCTATCCGGCGGCGCTGCACTTGCGCCAGCAGCTGCTACAGGCCCGCGGTCAGGTGCTGGTGCTGCCCCAGCCTGGGCAGAGCCTCAGCGAAGAGCTGGTCGATCTGACCGCCGATGATCTGGTGGTGATGATGGCATTTCGCCGGCGGCCGCGGATCGTCCGCCCGCTCCTGCAGCAGCTGCAGCGCGATGGTGTGCCGGTCCTGTTAATGTGCGAGCCGCAGGCCCACAGTCTGTTCCCGCTCTCCCGCTGGCAGCTCTGCGCGCCGCTGGACAGCGTCTCGGCTTACGACAGCTATGCCTCGGTCAACAGCCTGATCAATCTGTTGGCCAATGCCTTTCTGCACGAAACGCTCGATAGCGGTCGTCCGCGCATCCACGATATCGCTGCGCTTTACCAGCAACTGGACGAGCTGGAACAACGGTGATGGGGCGCCAGCGTGGTGCTGTGCATCAATATGGTGCATATTGTTCCGCGTTCTGGCGCCGTCTTTTTTTGTTCTTCGGCTCCTTACTGCCTGTCCTTTCTCACTTTTAGCTTAAATTCCTCGGCAACCCGCGCATCGACCGTATCTGGCACATTAGTTGCAAAAACAGATTCAAAGAATCTTTTGTTTCATGCTAACGTAACGGGTAAACATCATGAAGAAACTGTTGATCGCACTGGCCGGGGCCGCTTGTCTCCTTTCGTCTGTTTCTGCCGCGCAGGCTGACCAGCTCCAGGATATTGAAAAACGCGGCGTCATCCGCATTGCCGTGCCCCAGGATTTTCCGCCGTTCGGCTCGGTGGGGACTGACCTGCAGCCGCAGGGGTATGACATCGATATGGCGCGCTATCTGGCGAAGTCGATGAAGCTCAAGCTGCAGCTGGTCCCGGTGACCAGCGCCAACCGCGTGCCGTATCTGCAGACCGATAAGGTGGACCTGGTGATCTCCAGCCTCGGCAAGAACGCCGAGCGCGAGAAAGTGATCGATTTCAGCCGCGCCTACGCCCCGTTCTTCCTCGGGGTGTTTGGCCCGAAAGGGGCGGAGCTGAAGGACGCGGCCGCGCTGAGCGGTAAAAGCGTCGGCGTGACCCGTGGGGCGGTGGAAGATATGGTGCTGACCAGCGTGGCGCCGCAGGCGGCGCAGATTAAGCGCTACGAGGACAATAACACCACGCTGTCGGCCTATCTGTCGGGCCAGGTGCAGTATGTCGCCACCGGTAACCTGGTGGTGGCGGCCATCTCCCGGCAGAACGCTGACAAAGCGCCGGTGCCGAGCTTTATGCTGAAGGACTCGCCGTGCTTTATCGGGCTGAAAAAGAACGAACCGGCGCTGAAGGCGAAAGTGGATACCCTGATCGAGCAGGGCATTAAGGACGGCACCCTCAACGGTTTGTCTGAGAAGTGGCTGAAAGCGCCGCTGCCTGCCAGCCTCGGCGCGTAAGGTCTGTGGATGACGGAGCAACTTCATTTTTCTGAGCTCTGGCCGCACTGGCCGGAGCTGCTGGCCGGTCTGTGGGTGACGGTGCAGCTGACGGTGCTGGCGACGATCGGCGGACTGGCGATTGGGATCCTCGGGGCGGCGATCCGCAGCGGCCGCCCGGGCGTCCTCAGCCGGATCTGGGGCGGATATGTGGAAATCATCCGTAACACGCCGTTCGTGGTGCAGCTCTTTTTTATCGTTTTTGGTTTACCGAACCTGGGTCTGAAGATGACCGCCGGCGAAGCGGCGCTGCTGGCGATGGTGGTTAACCTTGGGGCTTACAGCACCGAGATCGTGCGCGCCGGCATCCAGGTGACGCCGAAAGGCCAGTGGGAGGCCGGACGCGTGCTCGGGCTCAGCCGGACGCAAACTTTCGTTCGCGTGGTGCTGCCCCCGGCGCTGCAGCGGATTTATCCGGCGCTGGTTAGCCAGTGCATCATCGTGATGCTCGGCTCGTCGGTGGTGTCGCAGGTCTCCTATGAGGAGCTGACCTTCGCCGCCAACCTGATCCAGTCGCGGACGTTTTTGAGCTTTGAGGTCTATCTGGTGACCACCGGGATCTACTTAGCGTTATCGATAGCGATACGCCAGCTGCTGATGGCGGCGGGGCGTAAATGGCTGGGGGTGCAGGCATGATGACCACCTTTACCGACTGGGACATTATCCGCAACCTGCTGCTGGCCGGTCGCTGGACGGTGCTGCTGTCGCTGGTCGCGTTCACCGGCGGGGCGCTGGTGACCTTACCGCTGCTGCTGCTGCGCCTGACTGGCGGACGGCAGGTGAAACGGCTGATCCGCGGCTACGTCGAACTGTTTCAGGGGACGCCGCTGCTGATGCAGCTGTTTCTGGCATTTTTCGGCGTAGCGCTGTTCGGCATCGACGTCTCGGCATGGACCGCGGCGTCGGTGGCTCTGACGCTTTATACCAGCGCCTTTCTGCTGGATATCTGGTTCGGCAGCATTCGCGCGCTGCCGAAAGGCCAGTGGGAAGCCTCGCGCTGTCTCGGGCTGAGCTTCGGCCAGACCCTGTACCGGGTGGTGGCGCCGCAGGCGCTGCGCATCGCCATCGCGCCGACGGTGGGGTTCGCCGTGCAGGTGATCAAAGGCACGGCGCTGGCATCGATTATTGGCTTTGTGGAGCTGACCAAGGCAGGAACCATGCTGACCAACGTCACTTACCAGCCGTTTAAAGTGTTTGCCCTGGTGGCGCTGGGCTATTTCATTCTGTGCTATCCGCTGTCCCGCTACAGCCGTTATCTGGAGAACAAATTCAATGCCTCTCATCACCATTAATCAGATGCAGAAGTACTACGGCGACAACCATGTGCTGAAGGGCGTCGATCTGGATATCGACATGGGGGAAGTAATCTCGATCATCGGCCGCAGCGGCTCGGGCAAAAGCACCCTGCTGCGCTGCATCAATGGTCTGGAGGGGTACCAGGAGGGGAGCATCAAGCTCGGGGGCATGACCATCACCGACCGCGATTCCCAGGCCCGGGAGATCAGCCGCTCCATCGGCATGGTGTTTCAGAACTTCAATCTCTTTCCGCACATGACGGCGCTGGAGAACGTCATGCTGGCCCCGCGGCGGGTGCTGAAGAAGTCTCAGGCCGAATGTCGCGAGCTGGCGCAGCGGATGCTGGAGAAGGTCGGTCTTGGCGATCGTCTGGATTACTATCCGGCCAACCTCTCCGGCGGCCAGCAGCAGCGCGTAGCCATCGCCCGGGCGCTGGCCATGTCGCCAAAAGTTTTACTCTGTGACGAAATCACTTCGGCGCTTGACCCGGAACTGGTGGGCGAAGTGCTGAAGGTGCTGGAGCAGCTGGCGGCGGAAGGCATGACGCTGATCCTCGTCACCCATGAAATGAATTTTGCCCGCGAAGTGGGCGACCGCGTGGTGTTTATGCATCAGGGGCGCGTCTGGGAGCAGGGCGACAGCAAAACGCTGTTCGCCAGTCCGCAGACAACCGAACTGAAACAGTTTATCTCCTCGGTGCGCGGTCTTAACTAACGTAAGGAATGGCAGATGGATATCACTCAGTTTTCGCAAATTAACCCGCCGCAGCGCCTGCTGATGGGCCCGGGGCCGATCAACGCCGACCCGCGCGTGCTGCGCGCCATGGCGAGCCAGCTGGTGGGTCAGTACGATCCGGCGATGACCCACTACATGAATGAAGTCATGGCGCTCTACCGCGGCGTGTTTCGCACCGAAAACCGCTGGACGATGCTGGTGGACGGCACCTCCCGCGCCGGTATCGAAGCGATCCTGGTGTCGGCGATCCGGCCGGGCGACAAGGTGCTGGTGCCGGTGTTCGGCCGGTTTGGTCATCTGCTGTGCGAGATTGCGCGCCGCTGCCGGGCAGAAGTACACACCATCGAGGTGCCGTGGGGGGAAGTCTTTACCCCGGACCAGGTTGAAGACGCGATCAAGCGCGTGCGCCCGCGCCTGCTGCTCACCGTGCAGGGCGATACCTCGACCACCATGCTGCAACCGCTGGCGGAGCTGGGAGAGATTTGTCGTCGCCACGACGTGCTGTTCTATACCGACGCCACCGCGTCGCTCGGCGGCAACCCGCTGGAAACCGACGCCTGGCAGCTGGACGCGGTGTCCGCCGGGATGCAGAAGTGCCTGGGCGGCCCCTCCGGCACCTCGCCCATCACCCTCAGCCCACAGATGGAAGAGGTCATCCGCCGCCGCCGCTGCATTGAGCAGGGGATCCGCACCGATGCCCACCACGATGGCGTCGACGAGATGATCTACTCCAACTATTTCGATCTCGGCATGGTGATGGATTACTGGGGGCCGGAGCGCCTTAACCACCATACCGAAGCGACCTCGGCGCTGTTCGCCGCCCGGGAGTGCGCGCGCCTGATCCTCCAGGAGGGACTCGACAACGGCATCGCCCGTCACAAGCTGCACGGCGATGCGCTGCTGAAAGGGATCCAGGCGATGGGGCTCGAGACCTTTGGCGACCTGCGGCACAAAATGAATAACGTGCTGGGGGTGGTGATCCCCAACGGGATCAACGGCGATCAGGTGCGTAAGCTGATGCTGGAAGATTTCGGCATTGAGATTGGCACCTCGTTCGGCCCGCTGCACGGTAAAGTCTGGCGCATTGGCACCATGGGCTATAACGCGCGTAAAGACTGTGTGATGCAGACCCTCAGCGCGCTGGAGGCGGTCCTGAACTACCTCAAGTTCACCACCACCCAGGGCGCGGCGATGCAGGCGGCCTGGGATCACTACCGCACCGAGGCCACCCTATGAGTGATACCGTCCGCCAGCAGGCGGAGATAGAGGCGGCCGCCAGCCGGGTGATGGCGCGCGCCGACCAGCTGGCCGCCCTCAGCGAAACCGCCGACGCCCTGACCCGGGTCTATCTGTCGCCGGAGCATCTGCAGGCCAACCAGCTGGTGGGCCAGTGGATGCAGGCCGCCGGCATGATGGTATGGCAGGACAGCGTCGGTAATATCTGCGGTCGCTATGAAGGCGTGCAGGAGGGCGCGCCGGCGGTGCTGCTGGGCTCTCATCTCGACACCGTGCGCAACGCCGGGCGCTACGACGGCATGCTCGGCGTGCTGGCGGCGATTGAGGTGGTCCAGCGTCTGCACCAGCAGGGGCGACGGCTGGCGAAGGCTATCGAGATCGTCGGCTTTGGCGATGAAGAGGGCACCCGCTTCGGCATCACCCTGCTGGGTAGCCGCGGCGTTACCGGCACCTGGCCCGAAAGCTGGCTGTCACAGTGCGATGCCGACGGGGTGAGCGTCGCCCAGGCGCTGGTGAATGCCGGACTCGATCCGGCGCGGATCGCCCATGCCGCCCGCAACCCGCAGGATATCGCCGCCTATCTCGAACTGCATATCGAGCAGGGGCCGTGCCTGGAGCAGGCGGGTCTGGCGCTCGGCGTGGTGGAGGCGATTAACGGCGCCCGCCGCCTGACCTGCCGCTTTACCGGCGAAGCCGGCCATGCCGGCACGGTGCCGATGCTCCATCGTAAGGACGCGCTCGCCGCGGCGGCGGAATGGATGGTGCAGGTGGAAAGCCTGACCCGGCAGCGCGGCGGCAACCTGGTGGCGACGGTCGGCACCCTGCGCTGTGCGCCGGGCGCGGTGAACGTGATTCCGGGCGAGGTGCAGCTGACGCTGGATATTCGCGGCCCGCAGGATGCACCGCTGGCGGCGCTGCTGGAAGAGCTGCTGGCGCAGGCGCAGGCCATTGCCGGGCGCCGCCAGCTGAGCTTCACCGCCGAGGAGTATTACCGTATCGCCGCCACCGCCTGCGACAGTCAACTGCAGGCGGTGCTGAGCGAGGCGGTGACGGCGGTGCAGGGGCGTTCACTGACGCTGCCGAGCGGCGCAGGGCATGACGCCATCGCCATCGCCGAGCGCTGGCCATCGGCCATGCTGTTTGTGCGCTGCCTGGGGGGCGTCAGCCATCACCCGGCGGAGTCGGTCACCGCCGCCGACGTCGGGCTGGCTATCGACGCGTTCTCCCGGGCGGTAGAGAAGGTAGCTGACGCCTGATCGCGCCCGTTGCCGTAACCCGGCTGGCGGTTTCACACCGCCAGCTGGTTGACTACCTCAGCGACGGAGGCGATGGCATGGATGTTGCCGATCCCCGCCCCCAGCGAGATATATCCCTCATCGGTATTCCCCTCCAGCATGCCCAGCCGCATTCCGCGCAGACCGCCCATCGCCTGGGCCAGCTCGGCCTTTGAGGCTCCGGCCCGGTCCATGGCCACCAGCTTGTCGCTCAGTTTGCCAGGCAGGGCGCGATAATAGTCCGGCAGCGTGCGAAACAGCCGCAGATCCAGGCCGTTGGCGGCGAGAATTTTCGCTTTCACCGAGTCGGGAACGCGACTTTCGACGGTGCTGATGAATACCGAACCGGCGAAGACGCCTTCCGCGCCGAGGGCGTGAGCAGCGCGCGCTCCCCGGGCGTCGGTGATGCCCCCCGCGGCCATCACCGGAACCCGCTGAACAGCGTCAACGATCAGTGGGACGATAGTGAAGGTCCCCATTGCGGTAGCCGGCAGCGTGCCGCCTTCGTCAAAGCCGGTGGCGACGATGATGTCCGCTCCGGCCTGCTCCGCGCGACGGCTGTTCTCCGGCGTCGGGTTAATATCGCGGTAGATAATGGTGATCCCGGCGGTTTTCAGCTCATCGAACAGCGCCGGTTTTAACGAACCGTCTCCGTAGCCGGTGTAGACCACCACCTTAACACCTTCCTCTTTGATCACCGGCAGGATCGCCGGCGTCCAGATGTCGTTTTCCGCCGTCGGGATCAGGTTGACGCCAAAGGGTTTCTCGGTCAGCTGTTTGGTTTTGCGGATCTCTTCGCGCATTTTCTCTGCCGTCGCCTCCGGCGTGGAGACGGCGGTTGCCGCCGTCAGGCCGGCGTTCGGGCCCAGCACCCCGAGACCACCGGCGTTGCCGACGGCCGCCACCAGACGAGCATCGGTCAGCCAGGAGAGCGGGCCCTGGACTACCGGTTTTTCAATACCCAAAATGCGGGCCACACGGTTAGTTTGCATGATATTTTTCCTTGTTCGTTAATGAGTTATCAATTTCTTCGCCCCAGCGATGCGGCAATGAGGGCAGTGTAGGCGCCTTTATTGTTTTTAAAAATGAGCAAAAACTTTCATCACTGTTATTAAATTGGTAATAATTGAGGCAGACGAAGAGACGGGGAACGAGCCGTTATGCAGATGAACCTGTTTGAAAATATTAAAATCTTTATTGAAATCGTCGACGCCGGTAGCTTTGCCCAGGCGGCGGAAAATTTGCAGATCCACCGGCCGGCGGTGACCAAAGCGCTGCAGCAGCTGGAGCGGGAGAGCGGTGTCAGGTTGCTGCAGCGCACTACCCGCCGCCTGTATCTCACGCCGGAAGGAGAAGAGTTTTATCGGCGCAGTAAACCGCTGCTCTCCCAGGCCGACGATCTGCTGGAGTCGTTCGCGCCGGACCGGCCGATCCGCGGCCAGCTACGCGTCGATATGCCAATCGCTTTTGCGCGGCTGCTGGTGATCCCGCATCTGGCGGATTTTTATCAGGCCCATCCGGAAGTGGAAATTGTCCTCAGTAGCTCCGATGTGCGCCGGGATATGCTGCGCGATGGCTTGGATTGTCTGCTGCGGGTGGGGGATCTGGAGGATGGCGACTATGTGGCGCGCTCGCTGGGGGAGGTGGCGTTAACCACCTGCGCGAGTCCTGCGTATCTGGCTCGCTATGGAGCGCCCGCCACGCTGGAGGAACTGCAGTCGCACCTGGCGGTGAACTGGGTAAACAGCAGCAGCCGACAGATTATGCCCTGGCGATTCCAGACCCCGGAGGGCATCAGGCAGATCGCCATCCCCGGTAAACTGGTGCTGGACAACTCAGAAGTTTTTACCGCCGCCGGGCTGGCAGGGTTGGGCATGCTGCAGGGAATGCGATTCTTTCTACAACCCTATATCGATAGTGGGGAGCTGGTAGAAATTCTGCCGGACTTCCCGGCGCCGCGTCGGCCACTGTCGCTGCTCTATCCGCACCGGCATCTCTCGCATAAGGTGCGGGTGTTTGCCGAGTGGCTGCAGGGGCTGGTGGCGACGCTGGATCGACCGGTGTCGCCTTGACTCTGGTGGCTGAGCGTTTATATATAAAATGTGAATGCTATTAAGGCAATAAATCACAAGGCTGGATAATGACTCAACCTGTAAGGGAATGCTGATGAAACTCTGGAATAAAACACTGCTTGCTTCCGCCCTTTGCCTGACCCTGTTTGGCTGCGACGATGCGTCGAAAGTGGATAACAAACTGGATAAGGCCAAAGATAATGCGGAGCAGATGAAAGATGCCGCGGCGGACAAAGCCCAGGCGATTAAGCAGGATGCGGATAAGCAAATTGATACGCTGAAAAGCCAGGCCGACGCCGAGGCCGATCGTCTGAAGGATCAGGCCAGCGCCATCAAGGCGGAGGCGGACAAGAAAGCGGATGCCATCGACCAGCAGGCGAAAGCCCAGGCCGAAGCGGTGAAGCAGAACGCAAAGCAGGAAAGTGACCGCATAGTCAAAGAGGCGGGTCAGATTAAAGACAACGCCATCGGTGACGCTAATCAGCTTTCGGCGGAAGCGGCGAGCAAAACCAAAGCCATTCAGGACAGTATCGCGAAAGATAAACAGAACACCACGCCACCGCCCGCCCAGCAGTAACTCGCGGTGTTTGCCGGGCCGTCGCCCGGAAATATAGGGAGCGGAGCCTGATAGATTGCCCGGCGGCGCTGCGCTTGCGCGGGCCTACGCAGGGGGCGGGTTGGCTGCGCAATGACCGGGCATCACCCTTTTGTAGGCCGGGCAAGGCGACGCCGCCCGGCATATGGACCGCAATAACATCCTGCTGAGGGGTATCTTACGATACCCCTTTTTTATGCCCGCCGCGGGTTCAACGGTTTGGCAGCAGGGTGCCTTTCAGGCCGTGTGGCTCGGAGCGCAGATATTGCGAAGGAACGCGAACCTGGGCGCCGAGGCTGGCGGCAGCGTGCCATGGCCAGTGCGGATCGTAGAGCACCGCGCGGGCGAGGGCGATCAGGTCGGCATCGCCATTCTCCAGCGCCGCTTCCGCCTGCTGCGGGTCGGTGATCAGCCCTACGCCAATCACCGGGATGGCTACCTGCTCGCGAATGTCGCGGGCGAAAGGCAACTGGTAGCCCGGACCGACGGTGATGGCCTGCTGCGGCGACAAACCGCCGCTGGAGACATGGATATAGTCGCTGCCCAGCGCTTCCAGCTGCTGGCTGAACTGAATGGACTGCTCGCCGTCCCAGCCGCCTTCAACCCAGTCGGTAGCCGACAACCTGACGCCCACCGCCATGGCGTTGCCCACCGCCTCGCGGATTGCCTTAAACACTTCCAGCGGATAGCGCATTCGGTTTTCCAGCGAACCGCCATACTCGTCACGGCGCTGATTGCTGAGCGGTGAAAGAAACTGGTGCAGCAGATAGCCGTGAGCGGCGTGCAGCTCAATCAGCTCAAAGCCCAGGCGTTGGGCGCGCAACGCGCTGGCGACAAAGGCCGCTTTGATGCGTGCCAGATCGGCATGGCTCAGCTCGGCCGGGGCGCGGTCGCCGTCGTGAAACGCCACCGCGGAGGGGGCGACGGTCTGCCAGCCGCCCTGGTTGAGCGCCAGCTGATGGCCACCCTGCCAGGGGGCCGCGCAGGAGGCCTTGCGCCCGGCATGCCCCAGCTGGATCCCCAGAGGGATCGGTGACCAGGCCCGGATATCCTCCACCACGGCACGCAGGGCGTTTTCGGTTTCATCATCCCACAGCCCCAGATCCCCAGGCGAGATACGTCCCGCCGGCTCTACTGCCGTGGCTTCCAGAATTAACAGGCCGGCGCCGGAGAACGCCAGCTGCCCGAGGTGGATCCGGTGCCAGGAGGTTGCCTTCCCCTCGTTGGCAGAATACTGACACATGGGGGCGATAACGATACGGTTATCCAGCGTCAACTGACCAATACGCGTCGCGCTAAAAAGATGACTCATGAGTACCTCGTAAATGTTAGACGTGGTCTTGCACGGGGGCGAACAGCCACTGTTTATAGCACGCCTGCTGGCCCCCCTTTATTCGGATATTGCGTTTAAACGTCCTGCTATTCGATAAACCAGAGACGACGCCGCCGGCCAGTTGCCTGCTGGGACACCGCGCGGGCCATTGCGCTGCCAATCTCAGCGCTGGCCGTCAGCCCCTGGACAAAGGGGCGATCGTGCATCAGCCAGGGAAGAGCGCCGAAGGCGACCCGGCCGCGCACGGCCTCCGGCGCCTGCAGCGTGTAGTCATCGCCAACGTCAGGAATAGCGTCGCCGCAGGCCAGCAGCTGCTGGCGCAGTGAAGGAAAGGGCAGATCCCGGGTTTTCAATGCTTTCTGTCCGCGGGCATCGATAAAGACATCGAATTCACAGCGCTGCTGATGATGGACAATCAGCGTCCGGTCAGACTCGCGCTGCAGCTCGTAATCCTCACCCAGCGCCACAATTCGCAGAATGCCCGCCTGGTGCAGGGCCAGCAACCGGCGAATGGACTCCGGCGGGATCGCAGCGTAGTTATCAATAAACACGCGGGCGAGCCCCTGGCGGAAGCGACGGCTGTCCTCGTCGTTGAGCTGCGGCACCACGGTTTCAATCGCCTCGTGCAGGCGGAGAATGGCATAGCGCCAGGGCACCGTGTGGCGCTCGCGCTTATTGCGCTCCACCTCCTGCAGATTGTGCTGCGCCCACTGGAAGGGGTCATGGGTGAGACGGTCGGCAAACCAGGCGTCGGCGATGCTGTCAGGCGTCAGCTGGCGCAGCCCCGTCGCCTCGCACCAGGCCGGGGCGGCATATTCCAGCTCATGGACGATCAGCTGGAACACCCGATCCAGCAGGCCGTCGCTACCCTCAGCGACGGCCGCCTCAAGGGCGGCGGGGGTGGCTATCTCCAGCGGCTCCCACGGGATCGGGCAGTAAAAATCGGCCTCCGGCAGCACGCCGTTACGTGACATCAGCGTGATCTCCAGCGCGTCGCTGCCGGGATGCAGGGAAAAATGGGTGGTTTTGTCGTGCTCAGTATGGAAAACGCCGTGGCGGGCCACCACCGCCACGGCGGCATCAATCGCGCTTAAGGAGGTCCCGAGGATCCCGACCCGACAGGGGGCGATGCGGGCCTCCATCAGGCCGGTCCACGGACTGGGGAAGTACTGCCGGCTGGCGCGTTCTTCTTCAGGCCACAAATGGCCGGTGGCAATCACCACCAGATCGACCATTACCGGCTGTGCCGCGCCGTCGGTGTGGATGGCGATCCCGACGGGCTGCACCGCAATATCTGTGACCTCACAGGACTCGCAGACGCTCACCACGAAGCCGGCGTCTCTGGCCCGTTGCACAAGATACAGAAAGCGGTCGCGGTAGTACTCGCCGAGGATCACCCGCGGCAGAAACTGGCGCTCATGCAGAGCCTGCCGTTCAAGACCGCGCGCCGCCAGCCAGTCGTCGCTCTGCTGCTGCAGCCATTGCAGATAGGTCAGGTCAATAGGGGGGATCTCAATGCTGGCAATATTGGCCAGCATCTGCGCCGCGGTATTATCGTCGCTATAGGGCATACCCACCCCGGCCTGCGCCTCTTTTTCAAACAGCGCGATCGATAGCGGCTCACCACGCTTCACCAGTTCATACAAGGTGTAAATCCCCGTCGGCCCGGCGCCGACGATGGCGATTCTCTTCATGATTCTCTCCCTTCCTGTGGGTGGATGCGGCATCTGGGGCAGTGCACTAAAGTCAGCCTGTCCTTAATTCTGGTCGAAAATTAGCGAACCGGTGGGCCGTCGCACGCAATTTGAAACAAATTAGCGTGCTAATAAACTTGCCGGCGGCTGGAAAAGGGGTGTAATTAACAAAAGGGCAACTTTCTATACAAACAATTTACACAAGCGGTGGCACCAGCCTGCTCTGCCGGACGCCGCGCAAGCTCCCGGCAACGCCGTCGGGATAGGGATGACAAGATGCACGGCTGGACTTCACGACAGCGCAACGCGGCGATCGCCAGTTTTTTAAGCTGGACGCTCGATGCTTTCGACTTTTTCCTGTTGGTTTTTTTACTGAGCGATATCGCCCACTCGTTTCACGTCGACCTTGAAGAGGTGACCCTGGCGATTCTGCTGACCCTGGCCGTGCGGCCTGTCGGCGCGCTGATCTTCGGCAGGGCGGCGGAAAAGTTTGGCCGCAAACCGATCCTGATGCTCAACATCGTTTTCTTCTCCGCCTTTGAGCTGCTCTCCGCCGCGGCGCCGTCGTTGATGCTGTTTTTTCTGCTGCGGGTACTGTACGGCGTGGCGATGGGCGGGATCTGGGGCGTGGCTTCGTCGCTGGCGATGGAGACGATCCCTGACCGCTCGCGCGGCCTGATGTCCGGTCTGTTCCAGGCGGGGTATCCTTTCGGCTATCTGCTGGCGGCCGTGGCCTACGGGCTGTTGTTTACACAGCTCGGCTGGCGCGGGATGTTTGTCATTGGCGCCGCGCCGGTGCTGCTGTTGCCGTTTATCTATTTCTGCGTCGAGGAGTCCCCGGTCTGGCTGGCGGCACGGCAGAGTAAAGCGAGCACGGCTCTGCTGCCGGTGTTGCGTAGCCACTGGAAGCTGTGCCTGTACCTGGTGGTGCTGATGGCGGCCTTTAACTTCTTCTCCCACGGGACGCAGGATCTCTACCCGGTCTTTTTGAAAGTCCAGCACGGCTTCGAGCCTAAAACGGTCAGCATTATCGCGGTGTGCTACAACATCGCCTCGATCATCGGCGGGGTTTTCTTCGGCTCGCTGTCGGAGAAGATTGGCCGGCGCAAAGCGATTATGAGCGCCGCCCTGCTGGCGCTGCCGGTGATCCCGCTGTGGGCTTTCGCCAGCGGCTCGCTGGCGCTGGGGGCCGGGGCGTTTCTGATGCAGTTTATGGTGCAGGGCGCCTGGGGGGTGATCCCTACCTGGCTCAACGAACTGGTTCCGGCCAACACCCGGGCAGTGCTGCCCGGCTTCGTCTATCAGTTGGGGAATCTGCTGGCCTCGGTGAATGCCACCCTGCAGGCCTCCATTGCCCAGCACCACGGGCATAACTACGGCCTGGCGATGGCCCTGGTGGCCGGGACGGTGGCGATCGTCATTACCATTCTGACCTTCTTTGGCCGTGAGGGCCGGATGACGCAACCCGCCGGGACGGCGCCTCACCAGCCGCTCTCCACCAGCCGTTAAGTGCTGACGCCGGGCGTTGTCAGACGCCCGGCAGACAAGCTAACCGTGCAGGCGAACCGTCGCCGTCTGGCGTTTCTCCAGCGAGCAGATGCCAATCCCCAGCATAATGAACAGCGCGCTGAACAGGTGCCAGGCATGCGGCTGGGTATGCAGGAAGAGGATGCTCAACACCCCGCCGGAGAGCGGGATGATATGGGTGTAAATCTCCCCCCGCGTGGCGCCAATCGTAGCGATACCTTTATTCCAGAAAAGATAGGCCAGCCACGACGGGAAAATCACCAGATAAGCCAGACCGCTGAGGAAAAACGGCTCGCGCCAGGCGGTCCAGTCCTGCGCCGGGTGGCGCATCAGCCAGAAGGCTACGATTGGCAGCAGGAGCAGGGCGCCGAGCAGCGAGCTGACGGCGACAAAGCCATTCGCCGGGATGCGGCGGTCCTTCAGACGTAACAGAGAACAATAGAGCGCCCAGCTCAGCGCCGAACTCATCGCCCACAAATCGCCGACGGAAAAAGTATGCAGCGAGGCGGCATGCAGCGGATTCCCCTGGAATAAGAGGATCATCACGCCAAGAGTGCTGAAGACCACCCCCAGCCAGTTGCGGGCCGATACCGGGTCGCGAAAAATCAGCCGGTTAATCAGCAGCACCATGCTCGGCGTGGCGGACATATAGATGGCGGCGTTGAGGGCGGAGGTAGTTTGCAGACCGATATAGAGCGTGAGCGGGAAACTGACCTGACCGCACAGGGTGAGCACCAGCACCGCCGGGGCGTTTTCCCGCAGCAGGTGACGACTGTCGGCAATCTGCCGGCGGTAGAGCAGGCCCAGCAGCAGCGCCGTCAGCGCCCATCGCGCTTCGGTCATCAGGATCGGATCCACGCCCTGAACCAGCACGTGACCGACAACGTAATTCCCCCCCCAGAACAGGGCGGCCAGCGTCAGTAACAGATAGGGCATAGTGATTCCTTGTGTCGTTTGTCACTGTACTGGATGGTAACGTTATTATTTTTATAATATCAATAATATTTTAGTGGTTTTTGTTTGTTTCGTTTAAATTCTCTAAAAAACAGCACGTTATCAATATGAATGAAATTTACGTTGCCGCATTGTGAGCGGTACTATACCGTATAGTCGCCATGCATTTCACAGGGATAAATTCATGCGTAATACCGACAATGGGGTCATTGGTCGTGACCAAACCGCGGTGATGGCCAGGCTGGCGCTGGATGAGTTAATTGACCAGCTTCTGCACAGTAACGCGCTGTCGCTGAAGTTGACGGCCAATCCGCAGGTCGCCGACAGAGCCTGGCATCTGACTGAGAATACCTGCATCCGCGCCTTCTCCGCTGACGACCCGCAGGCCAAAAAGCGCGCGCACCATGCGCTGTTCATCCTCTATCAGTCCTGGCTTGCCGACCCGCTCTCGCCGGCGGCTGCCAATCAGTTTCATCCACTGCTCTCCGGGATCCGAAATTACATTGAGTCTGAGTGGCTGCGGGCGGAAAGCAAACGTTTCCACCGCCAGCGACCGGTGCTCAATGCCGGCAATATCGTCGACGAACTGCGCGCTCTATGCCTGCAGCACCCGGCGTCTCATCATCCGCTGTTCGATTTCCTTGCCAGCGAGGCCTCCGCCGCGCAGATCGACTATTTCTTCAAAAGCGACAGCGCGCTGAATCTGCTTTTCTTCGATCTGGTGGCGATGGGGCTGGTGGGCTCGTTGCCGGAAACCCGCGCCGAGATTGCGCAGAATTTGTGGGATGAGATAGGTCAGGGCAGCACTGAGATCACCCACGTCAATCTGTATAAGGATTTACTGAAGCGGCGGAATATCGCCTTACCGGACAACCATTTCGCCCATCTGTACGAGTGGCAGGGGCTGGCCGGGTATAACGCCTTTATGGTCGGCGGCGTAAATCGTCAGCATTACTACAAATCACTGGGGGTGATGGCGATGACCGAACTGCTCGATCCGCCGCAGTATGAAAAACTGGTGGCGGGCTGTCGGCGGATTGGGCTTTCCGATCGCGACGTGCATTACTATGCCGAACATATCACGGTCGATATCGGCCATGCGGACGGTTGGCTGAACAATGTGATTGTGCCGATTGGCAAAAAACATCCGGCGGCGATGGAGGAGGTCTACTTTGGCGCCGCGCTGCGCCTGCAAACCTGCAACGATTACTATGATGGCCTGCTGGCGGCGCTGCAGTCGCTGGACGGCAGCGCATCATCTCACAGCGTACCGCCTTCTGAGTAAATTAGCGCTTTGGCCGCGCTCCAGGCGGTCGTCCCCGGCGGGATCTCCCGGCATTCGGCGGACTCGGCCTGCTGGGCGGCGATGGCGCCATCGATGAGCATCACCATCATCATCGCGACCCGTTCGGCAGGCTCTGGTTTTAATACCAGAGTCAGGATACCGCGGAAAAACTGCCACAGGCGCGACTTGAACCGGGAGCACTGCTCCCGGATCGCCGGCGATGACGCGCCATATTCGAACAGCGCGCGGGTGAACATGCAGCCGTGGAACGTTTCGCAGGTCAACCAGCACTGATAGTAGTCGAACACGGCGAACAACTTCTCTCGCGCGGTGGCTTTATCCGCGGTGATCTGCGTGAGATCCTGCATAAACTCGCTCTCTTTTTGCCGGAGGATAGCCAGAATGAGCGCCTCTTTATCGGCATAGTAGCGGTAGAAGGTCATTTTGGAGATGCCGGCATGCTCAGCAATCCGCTCAATGCTGGGGGACTGATATCCTTCGCGATTAAACAGCGCGCTGGCGTGGCGGAGAATGTCCGCTTGTTTTGGCTTCATGCGTTTTCCTGTCGACTGGTTCGCTGTCACGACGGCCGGAGACACGGCCGTCCTGCGACAGCGGTGCATTATGCCGGATATTGCCGCCAGGCGGGAAAAAAGTAAATCAGCCGCACCTTAGCGGCGCCGGTGTGTCTGTATAAGGTTACAAGGATGAAGAAGAACATTGCCTTTTTTGACTTCGATGGCACGATCACCCACGAAGATACGTTTACCCCTTTTATTTATCAGTCCCTCGATGCGAAAGCCATTCGTCAGGGCAAATTGCGGCTGTTGCCGTATATTCTCGCCTGGAAAATGGGCTGGCTTTCCGCCTCTGCCATCCGGCAAAAAGTATTTCATTATGCTTTTGCCGGGAAATCGCAACCTGAGATCCTGCAGCGCGGGAACGATCATAGCCAGGTATTTATTCCCCAAACACTGCGGGAGAACGCGATGCAGCGCATAGCCTGGCATCAGGCGAGAGGGGACACCGTGGTGGTGGTTTCAGCCTCGCTGGATGTCTATCTTCGACCGTGGTGCCAGCAGCATAATCTTGAGCTGCTGTGCAGCGAAGTGGAATTTCAAAACGGGGCAGCGACCGGAAAGTATCAGGGGGGAGACTGCAGCGGCCTGGCCAAAAAGGCGCGTATCCTGGCGAACTACTCCCTGGCCGATTACGAGGAGATCTTCGCCTACGGCGATACGCCGGAAGATTTCGCCATGCTGGCGCTGGCCACCACTCAAATCTATCGCTGGGATGAGGCTCCGCCATGAGCCTGGCAGCGCCAGGCTGCGCGGGTTAAGATGGCGCGCGATTGCCCGTCTCACCAGGAAGAAGAGAAGAGATGATGTTACCCCTGACTACGCCCCGGCTGCTGCTGCGCCGGTTCAGAACGGAAGATCTGCCGTCTTTCAGCCATTATCGCAACCTGCCGGAGGTGGCCCGCTTTCAGAGCTGGAGCCATTACGGGATGGCAGAGGCGACAGCCTTCTATGAACAACAGCGTTCGCTGGCCTTTGCTGAGGATGAAAGCTGGTTCCAGCTTGCCGTAGCGATCCAGGCCAACGGTGCGCTGGCGGGAGATGTTGGGATCCACTTTTTCGATCGGGGCAGACAGGCCGAGCTGGGGATGACCTTTTCCCCGGCATATCAGCATCAGGGGTATGCCCGGGAAGCCATGAGGGCGGTGATAGCCTTACTCTTTGAGCAGTTAGCCCATCACCGGCTAATAGCGGTGGTAGACACTCGCAATACCGGGGCGATCAAACTCCTCGAAGGGCTGGGCTTTCGCCGCGAGGCGCATTACCGGCAGAATATCTTTTTTAAAGGCGAGTGGGGCGATGAGTATCTGTACGCGCTGCTGCGCAGCGAATATCAGTGAAGTGACGGCATGGCCGTCACTTCTGTCCGGCCGGGCGATCAGCTATGTTGGCGGATAAAGCGCGCGCGCCACGGTTTTAGCACCCACAGCGCGAGGGCGGCGGTGATAAAATCCAGACCAATGGCGCAGCTGAAAACCACATGCCAGCCGTGGGTGTACTGATAGAGCAGCGCCGCCAGCGGGCCGCCGAAGATGGACCCGATGCCCTGCGAAATATACAGCCAGCCATAGTTGCTGGCGGCATGTTCGCTGCCGAACGTATCGGTGAGCGTCGACGGGAAGAGCGAGAAGATTTCCCCCCAGCCAAAGAACACCACCCCGGAGAGCAGGACAAACAGCAGCGGATCTTCCCGGCACGCCAGCCAGAGCGTCATCGCCACTCCCTCCAGCGCAAAGGCGATAAACATGGTTTGCTCGCGGCCGAAGCGGTCGGAAATAAAACCAAACAGCGGCCGGGTTAAGCCGTTGGTGAAGCGGTCTATCGTTAACGCCAGCGGCAGCGCCGCCATGCCAAACACCACCGCCTGGCTAATGCCGAAGTCCTCGGCGAACACCGCCATCTGCGAGGTGACCATCAGCCCGGAAGTCGACATCATCGCCATCATGGCAAACATCAGCCAGAACAGCGGCTGGCGCAGCATTTCCCGGGAGGTAAACGATCTGCTGCTCTGCGCCACCGTCTGGCTGACGGGCAGGGAGACAGCAGGCGGCGGCAGCTTCAGCCCCTGACTGGCGAGGAAGCCGACGAGGGCGAAAAGGATCCCGAAAGTTGTCAGCGTGTGTTCAAGGCCGTTAGTGGTCAGCGACAGGGAGATGGGGAAAGTGGTTATGATCGCTCCCATCCCGTAGCCCGCCGCCACCGCGCCGGCGGCAAAACCCCGCTGCCTTGGGAACCATTTAACCATCAGGCCGACAACGCCGATATAGACGATCCCGGTCCCGAGGCCGCCCATGCAGCCATAAACCAGCCACAGCGTCGCCAGGCCCTTCACCTGCGCAGAAAGCACCCAGCTCATTCCGGCCATCACCGTGCCGATAGCGATCAGCCGCCGTGGGCCAAATTTTTCCACTAACCGCCCCTGAAAGGGCGAAAAGAAGGTCTGGAGGATGATCAGCAGCGAGAAGGTGACCTGCAGCTCGGGCAGACCGACGCCCAGCCTGGCGGCCAGGGGTTTCGTCAGCAGCGTCCAGACATATTGCGGGCTGGAGATGGCGGCCATACAGATCAAGCCCAGCACCAGCTGGCGCCATTTGCCATATTTCGGGGTAACCAACGGTTCGCTGAGTGTCGTCATGTTGTTCTCCGTTTTCAGTTAACAGACTTCCGTGAAACGCATTTACCCTGGATGCCTCACGGAAAGGGGAAGGTGGCGACCGCAGAGTGACGACGTGTTGTGGCCATACGGCATACGATCTTGTCCACATCGCGGTATACAAGCGCACAGCATTAAACGTGCCAGTTAAAATAGTGCTTTATATACATGCAGTTAACATGGCGATGCGGGATTTGATGGGCTTCAGTATGGTGAACAGCCGGCACTGAGTCGGTGCAAATGGGTCATCGCTGTGCGCTTCACTTGCTGACTGGCACCAGGTCGATGGTAGGTCTGATGGAAAAATAGACATGGCATTCAAGCGGGGACAGGAACTCTCCTGCTTATCCTGTTCAGGATCGCTGATGATATTCACGCCATGGATACAGGGGGCACTAACCTGGCCGGTGCGAACGGCTTTAAATAGCATCCTGGTAAAGTTAAAGATAAACCGTGCATAAACATGACGCAGAAAAAAGTGAACAACAAGTTACTGGTAACAATTTTTTAAATTCAAATTAGAATTGTTTTAATGGTTATTTTCTCAATGTGCTGATTTATAGGTTTAAATATATTTTCAGGCTAAATTTTGATCAGGGGGTGAACATGGAGAATATCATTGATAATACCAATATCATGATCTATGGTAGCGCATGCTTAATAGTGAATTTAATGAGGTTGAAATGCATAACTATATTACGAAAGGTATTGCGCTGGCTATAGCGATCGCTGCCTCAGGAATGGTGCAGGCTGATGAGAAAAAGAATCATGATCCTTATTTTTCGGGGATCAAGATTTTTGCGCAAAAGGAGTCCACCGGAAGTGAATGGGATAGCGTTACCGGCGAGGCGAAGTATCTGATATTCTATAAAGTTACGCTTGATAATTATTCTAATAAAAGCATTGAACCCGGCAAAGATAACAAAATGTGCTTCTTTTTGTATGATAAAAATGGCAAATCATTTATGAGCACCGGAATTCAAATGGAGATGCTGAAAAAATACAAACCCATTGAAAGCCGAACCGGAAGCGTGTTATTCAGCAGCGCCGATCCTGAAATACTGAATATACCTTTTGTTCGTCTTGCTTTCGGTAAAGAGTGCTTAACAAAATAACCACCATCCAGAGTGTGGATGATCTGCCTTATATGATGTTAGCGTAACACCGGGCGTCAGTCAGGTGTTACGAGAGCTTATTATTTACCTGAACATTCCAACTGAATGATGAGGATGCGTGCGAGGCAGAGACCAGTGGTGACAAGCACCGTGCTCACCTGAAGAGGGTCACTCGTATTTCGGTTTTACGCGGAGGAGGTGCGTCTGCCGGGAGGGGGATGCACTGGCCAGTTATTGGACAACCTTACGCGTCTTTTTTGCTCCGCTATCCGTGACGCTCCTGATGATTTTTCTCAGTTGGCATATGCCAAAACTCATAGCAAATTTATTAGGGTGCTTCGGTTTGCTTACTGCAGCTGAAAAAAGGGATCGCTCGACAAAACTGCTATCCTGATACAAAACAGTATCAGCGTGTAACTCGCCAGATATCATCAGTACTGTTATTAGCAAAAGGAGAGATCTTTTCATCATTCGTTCTCTGATAGCTTAATTCTGTTGCTATTTATCTGCGCATTATGTGCACCGTTCAGCAATGGCAGTGACCGACCGATGTATATCCGGCGCATGCGGCGCATAATAAAATTCTACCGAAGTCTGCCTGCTGTTGAATTTGCTGATTTCAACCCACGCGACAGCCGTGGGTTCAGTATTTATTAGATTGTACTTATAAACATTTTCAGGGAGAGTGTCATCATATTCCAGTGATAAATTCTCTTTAGTGGCTGCATAATGAAGGCAATCAACCACCTGGCTTTTTCCCTGATTAACATAGTAAGTTTTTTCTTCCGGATGTATCCCTACATCCCCGAGATCCACACAACCATTTAACAGAATAAGGGGTGGTAACATCAGCAATATTTTCATGGATCCTCTCTGTGTTAAATAACATTGGCGTGATTTTAACTTGTATTTAACAGGCTAATCATGCTGGATTAACGAATGGTGATTTCATTCCGCCCCTCTCCTTAACGTGGCGCAATATTATCATTGTGCGTTAAAACGCACAACCAGGAAATTTAGCGTTAGTAGGTATTCAACATTTAAATGCTTTACCGTCAGGCGGGTCGTACAGGCGGAAAAATAAGGATAACGCCCCCTGGCGACGGGGCAGCGGAGAAGTCCCTGCTACTTCCCAAATATCGAAGCGGCGTAATGGCAAACATTTACCCGCGCAATGATCATTAGTTACAGGACTCATCCCCCATGACCAACGGCCGGTTGTTTGCCAGGACGCGGTTGGCTTTCCCTCTGCACCAAAGCCATGCAATGCCCCACTTTTACTCCCCATTTTTGGGAGGCGATGCCCCGGTTGGCGGTAAATCGCTGATGGAACGGCTATCTGGCTCCTGGCATGGTGCTTGCAAGAACATCGGCAGAAAGCAGCGCAACAGACAATTCAGATCACACAATAGCTGGCTAGGGTTCCGGTTCACCGCGGTGAACGTCTGGTCCGAGAGCTGGCGACCTCGGCGAGGTTACACGGCGGGATAAAAGCCCGGGAGACAGCAGCACCGTTGGGTGTCGCGCTGCTCCGTTTCTCGTGCTAACCAGAGGTCCACCATGAAAACATCGCCGCTCCTCCGCTCACTCGTCCTGTCGCTGACGCTGCTGACCAGCGTCCCGTCCTTTGCCGCCGTCAAAAAAGAGTTCAACGTCTGCTGGACCATCTACGCCGGCTGGATGCCCTGGGGCGCCATCAGCAATGAAAAGATCATGATAAATGGGCCAGCAAATACGGCATCAAAATCAATATCGTTCAGCTCAACGATTACATCGAATCCATCAACCAGTACACCGCCGGGCAGTTTGACGGCTGCACGATGACCAACATGGACGCGTTGACGATCCCGGCGGCGGGCGGTGTCGACAGTACGGCGCTGATCACCGGCAGCTACTCCGACGGTAACGACGGGGTGGTCCTCAAAGGGGCGGATAAAAAGCTCAGCGACCTGAAAGGAATGTCGGTGTATCTCCCGGAGCTGTCGGTATCCCACTATCTGCTGGTGCGCGGCCTGGAAAAAGCCGGGCTGCAGGAAAAAGACGTCAAGGTGGTGAATACCTCCGATGCCGATATCGTCTCGGCCTTCGGCACCAGCGGCGTGCTGGCGGCGGTGGCCTGGAATCCACAGCTGTCGGTTATCAAAAAGACCCCGCAAACCAGCGAAGTGTTTAGCTCCTCGCAGGTGCCCGGCGAGCTTATCGACATGATGGTGGTGAATACCCAGACCCTGAAAGATAACCCCGCGCTGGGCAAAGCCCTGACCGGCGCCTGGTTTGAAATGATGGCCAAAATGAAGGCCGGGGATAGCCAGGCGCTGAGCGCCATGGCCGCCGACGCCGGTACCGATCTTGCCGGCTACCAGGCGCAGCTGAAAACCACCCATCTGTTCTGGACGCCTGCCGACACCCTGGCGTTTATCTCCTCGCCAGATCTGGCGAAAACCATGCAGCGAGTGGCGCAGTTCTCGTTCGATAAAGGCCTGCTGGGTGAAGGGGCGCAGAGCGCGGACTTTATCGGCATGACCTTTCCGGGAAATGTCACCCTCGGCGATGCCGCCAACCGCAAACTGCGCTTTGACGACAGCTACCTGAAGCTGGCCGCCGCGGGCCAGCTCTAATGATTGCCGCCGGGAGACCACGCCATGCGCCACATTAACCGTTATCCCCAAAAGGGGATGCGCCTGACGCTGATGCTGCTGCCTTTTGTCGTGCTGATCGCCGCCTGGTTTATGGGATCGGCGGTGCGGCTGGAAGCCAATCCGCAGGACAAGTTGCTGCCAGGCCTGTCGCAGATGGTGGCAGCCATTGACCGGATGGCGTTCACCCCGGACAAACGCAGCGGCGAGTATCTGCTGTGGGCCGATACGCTGATCAGCCTGAGTCGTCTGCTGACGGGCCTGGCCGTCTCGTCGCTGATCGGCCTCGTCATCGGCATCGCCGCCGGCGTCTTCCCGATGTACCGCGCGGCGCTGTCGCCGCTGCTGACGGTGGTGTCAATGATCCCGCCGCTGGCGATCCTGCCGGTGCTGTTTATCGTCTTTGGCCTGGATGAGCTATCGAAAGTGATGCTGATCGTCATCGGTATTACGCCGATGCTGGCGCGCGACCTGGAACAGCGGGCGCAGGAGATCCCGGCGGAGCTGTTTATTAAGGCGCAGACCCTCGGCGCCAATAGCTGGACCCTGGTGCTGCGGGTGGTGCTTCCCCAGCTGCTGTCGCGGCTGATTACCTCCCTGCGCCTGCTGCTGGGCTCGGCATGGCTGTTCCTCATCTCCGCCGAGGCCATCTCCGCCACCGCCGGGCTGGGGTACCGCATTTTCCTGGTGCGGCGCTATATGGCGATGGACGTGATTATTCCCTATGTCATCTGGATCACCTTGCTGGCATGGCTGATGGATCTAGCGCTGCGCCAGCTGCACAAGGCCTGTTTCCCGTGGGCGGAAGGAGGTCGGGGATGAGTTTTATCGACATCAAAAACATCTGGCAGGAGAACGGCGACCACGTGGTGCTGGAGCGCATCAATCTGCAGGTGAAAGAGGGCGAGTTTTGCTCGATGGTCGGCGCGTCCGGCTGTGGTAAATCGACCTTTCTGCGCCTGCTGCTCGGTCAGGAAAAACCGACCCGTGGTGCCATCCTGCTCGACGGCCAGCCGCTGGCGGCGGAGCCGGACCGCAGTCGTGGTGTGGTCTTCCAGCGCTATTCGGTGTTTCCGCATCTCAACGTGCTGGATAACGTCGCCATCGGTCTGGAGCTGCCGACGTCCCCGCTGCTGGGGCGCCTGTTTGGCGGCAGAAAGCGCGAGGCCCGGCAACAGGCCCAGCGGATGCTGGAGAAAGTGGGCCTGGGACACGCCCTGGATAAATACCCGGCGCAGCTCTCGGGCGGGATGCAGCAGCGGCTGGTCATTGCCCAGGCGTTCGTGATGCAGCCGCGGGTGCTGCTGCTGGACGAGCCCTTCGGCGCGCTGGATCCCGGCATTCGCAAGGATATGCATGCGCTGCTGCTCCAGCTGTGGAGCGAAACGCGCATGACGGTGTTTATGGTCACCCACGACCTGGCGGAAGGCTTCAACCTCGGCACGAGGCTGCTGGTGTTCGACAAAGTGCGCATCGACCCGCAGGCGCCCAACGCCTGGGGAGCGCGTATTACCTACGACATCCCGCTCAATGAAGCGCGGATGGCACAGCTGGCCGCCGGTAGCGACACCAACGTTTACGCATTAAGGAGATAAATTGATGACTGAACTGCTTCACTCCACCCCCAGCCTGCGCGAAGAGCAGCTTCCCGGCGGGGCGCACACCTCGCTGATTTTGCGCAAAGGGCAGATCCTGCGCCTGACCGATATCGACGGCGGGGCGAACGTCAGCATGATGATGCTCAACCCCCATGAGAAAAGTGAGCGCCTGAACCTGCCGGATACCCTCAAGGGGCAGCATACCGCGCGTCTGACCGCCGGGCACTGTTTCTACTCCGATATGGGCCGGGTGCTCGCCGGGATCGTCGCCGACAGCTGCGGCTGGCACGATCCGTTCGGCGGGGTCCTTAACGCCGAAGAGACGCACGACAAATATGGCGCCGGACGCTACCAGGAATTACGAAATGGCTTCTACCGCAACGGCGTCGATAACCTGCTGGTGGAGATGGGGAAATGGGATCTCGGTCTGGAAGATCTGCTGATGGTGGTCAACTTCTTCAGCAAAGTCACCGTCGATGACCAGGGGCGCTTTCACTTTGTCTCCGGCAACAGCCGCGCCGGGGATTACGTGGAACTGTATGCCCCGATGGACGTCCTGCTGGTGCTCACCGCGCTGCCGCATCCCCAGGATCCGGCCACCGAGTATGCCCCCCGTCCGGTGCAGCTGAGCTGGTATCAGGCCGACGATGAAGACGCAGCCACCCAGGCGCTCCTGACCCGCGATGAGAACCAGCGCGCGTTCCGCAATACCCAACTTTTTGCCCTGTAAGGAGGCGTTTATGACCCTTATCACCAGTAACCGACGCCCGGAAGAGGCCGTCTATCGCCATGTGATCCCCGCCGGGGAGCCGTGGCTGTTTGAGGTAAAAAAAGGGCAAACCCTGCGCCTGCTCGATCTTGAAGGCAACCAGGCGATTGATACTCTGTTTTACAACGCCGACAACCCGCGAGAGCGCTACGATGCGCAGCGCACGCTGCGCCGCCAGGGTAACGCCTACCTGACCGCCGGCAGCGTGCTCTATTCCAATCTTGGTCATCCGCTGATGACCATCGTGGCCGATACCTGCGGGCGGCACGATACCCTCGGCGGCGCCTGCGCCCAGGAGAGCAACACCGTGCGCTACGCTCTCGACAAGCGCTATATGCACAGCTGCCGGGACAATTTTCTCTGCGCCTGTCTGCACGATGGCCGTCTGCATAAACGCGATATCGGCGCCAACATTAACTTCTTTATGAACGTGCCGGTGACGCCGGAGGGGGGGCTGACCTTCGAGGATGGCATCTCGGCGGCGGGAAAATACGTGGAACTGCGCGCGGAGTGTAACGCCATGGTGCTGATCTCCAACTGCCCGCAGCTCAACAATCCCTGCAACGGCTGGAACCCGACCCCCGCCGAGGTGCTGGTATGGAACTGACCCGCTGGCAGCGCTGGCGTTTGCTGGCCTTCCGGCTGTTCGCCGTTCGCGCCGACCGCCTGAACCACACGCCGACGCGCCACCTTTAAGCGCCGGCTCTCCCGGGGACGACCTCAGGGGAAGACGAATTGTTGCGGGACGACCCGCTTCGCTGTGAGCTCCGCTTATGTTTGATACCTTACTGATTGCTAACCGCGGGGCGATTGCCTGCCGCATTCTGCGCACCCTGCGCGCCATGCAGGTGAAGGGCGTCGCCGTTTACGCCGAAGCCGACCTGAGCAGTCTGCACGTCCGCGAAGCGGATGAGTCGCTCAGCCTTGGCGAGGGGCCGGCAGCGCAAACCTATCTGGTGGTAGAGAAGATCATTGCCGCCGCGCTGCAGAGCGGCGCCCGCGCTATCCATCCCGGCTACGGCTTTCTGTCGGAAAACGCCGCCTTCGCCGAAGCCTGTGAGGCGGCGGGACTGGCGTTTGTTGGCCCGACTCCGCAACAGCTGCGAACCTTCGGCCTGAAGCATACCGCCCGCGCCCTGGCGAAGGCGGAGGGCGTTCCGCTGCTGGAAGGCAGCGAACTGCTGGCCGACAGTGAGGAAGCCTGCCGGGCGGCTGAGGCGGTGGGCTACCCGGTGATGCTCAAGAGCACGGCGGGCGGCGGAGGGATTGGCATGCGCGTCTGCCGCGACGCCTGCGAACTGAGCGAGGCGTTTGCCACGGTACAGCGGTTGGGGCAAAACAACTTCAGCGACGCCGGGGTGTTTCTCGAAAAATATATCGAACGCGCCCGCCATCTGGAGGTGCAAATCTTCGGCGACGGGAAGGGGGAAGTTATCGCCCTCGGCGTGCGCGACTGCTCGCTGCAGCGACGTAACCAGAAAGTGATTGAAGAGACCCCGGCGCCAAATCTGCCGGACGGGATGGCGCAGGCGCTGTGTAGCGCGGCCATTGCCCTTGGAAAAGCAGTGAACTACCGCAGCGCAGGGACGGTGGAGTTTGTCTACGACAGCGCGGCGCAGCGTTTCTATTTCCTCGAGGTCAATACCCGGCTGCAGGTGGAGCACGGCGTGACGGAGCAGGTGTGGGGCGTGGACCTGGTGCACTGGATGATCGCCCTGGCGGCAGGGGATTTACCGCCGCTGAGCGAACTGGCCGCCGGGCTACAGCCCCGGGGCCATGCTATTCAGGCGCGAATTTACGCCGAAGATCCTGGCCGCCAGTTTCAGCCTTCTCCCGGACTGTTAACCGACGTCTGGTTTCCACCGGCCGACGGCGCCACCCTGCGCATCGATCGCTGGGTGGAGGCCGGGTGTGAGGTGCCGCCGTTTTTCGACCCGCTGTTGGCGAAAGCTATCGTCTGGCGCCCCAGCCGCGATGAGGCGATCGCCGGCCTGGCGCAGGCTCTGGCGGAGACCCGCCTGTACGGCGTCGAAACCAACCGCCAGTACCTGCAGCAGATCCTCAGCTTTGCGCCGTTTACTGCCGGAGAACCCTGGACCCGCTGTCTGGAGCAGTTGCGCTACCGGGCCGATACCGTGGAGGTTCTGAGCGCCGGCACCCAGACCAGCGTCCAGGACTACCCGGGACGTCTGGGGTACTGGGCGGTGGGCGTCCCGCCCTCGGGCCCGATGGATGACCGGGCGCTGCGCCTGGGCAACCGTCTGCTGGGCAATGCCGAGGGCGACGCTGCGCTGGAGATCACCCTTAGCGGACCCACCCTGAAATTTAATACCGCCGTACAGGCGGTGGTCTGCGGCGCGCCGCTGGCCGTAACGCTCGACGGCGTCGACCAGGAGATGGACTGCGTCTTCCCTGTTCCGGCGGGTGCGACCCTCAGGCTGGGGGCGATAAGCGGGCCAGGGGTCAGAAGCTATCTCTGCCTGCGCGGCGGCATTCAGGTGCCGGATTATTTGGGCAGTAAAAGCACCTTTACCCTCGGTCAGTTTGGCGGCCACGGCGGACGGGCGCTGCGCGCCGGCGACGTGCTGCATCTTGCACCTCCGGCTGAGACCACGGAAAGCGCGGCGCTTCCTGCAGGGTTGCGCACTGAGCTTGCGGCAGTGCGAACGCTGCGGGTGATCTATGGTCCCCACGGCGCGCCGGAGTTCTTTGCCCCGGCGTATATGGCGACCTTTTTTGCCACCGACTGGGAGGTGCATTTTAACTCCAGCCGCACCGGCGTGCGTCTGATCGGGCCCAAGCCGGTCTGGGCCCGCGACAGCGGCGGCGAAGTCGGGCTGCATCCGTCGAATATTCATGACAACCCCTATGCCGTGGGGGCCGTGGATTTTACCGGCGATATGCCGGTGATCCTCGGGCCGGACGGCCCAAGCCTCGGGGGCTTCGTCTGCCCGGTGACGGTGATCGAAGCCGATCTCTGGCAACTGGGCCAGCTTAAGGCGGGGGATAAAGTGCGCTTTGTGGCGGTGGACGTCCCCACCGCCCGGCGGCTGGCGGCAGGCCGTCGCGCGGAGCTGGCGACCCTGCAGGCGCAGGAAGTTACCTGGCAGCCTGTGCCGCTTACCTCGCCGGTGGTGATGACCTGCGGTGACGCTGACAAACGCCTGGTGGCGCGCCTCTCCGGCGATACCCATCTGCTGCTGGAGGCCGGTGAGGCGGAGCTGGATCTGGTGCTGCGCTTTCGCATCCATGCCCTGATGCAGGCCCTTGAGGAGCAAGCCCGGGAAGGGATCATTGATATCACGCCGGGGATCCGCTCCCTGCAGCTCCATTTCCAGCCGGAAACGCTGGCGCTGGAGACCCTGCTGGCGTGGGTCCGCGAGGAGTGGGCCACGGTCTGCATGAGCGACGATCTGCAGGTGCCTACACGGGTGGTGCATCTCCCGCTCTCCTGGGACGATCCCGCCTGCCGCAAGGCGATCGACAAATATATGACCACCGTCCGCCCGGACGCCCCCTGGTGCCCAAGCAACCTCGAGTTTATTCGCCGGATAAACGATCTCCCGGATGAGCAGGCGGTGTGGCAAACGGTGTTTGACGCCAGCTATCTGGTGATGGGGCTCGGCGATGTTTATCTCGGTGCACCGGTGGCCACCCCCCTTGATCCGCGCCATCGGCTGGTCACCACCAAGTACAACCCGGCGCGAACCTGGACGGCGGAAAACTCGGTGGGCATCGGCGGGGCGTATCTGTGCGTCTACGGCATGGAGGGCCCGGGCGGCTATCAGTTTGTCGGTCGCACCCTGCAGATGTGGAGTCGCTATCACGAGGTGGCTGATTTTGCTGGCAAGCCCTGGCTGCTGCGCTTTTTCGACCAACTGCGTTTCTATCCGGTCTCGGCGGAGGAACTGCTGGAGATTCGCCGCGATTTCCCGCTCGGACGCTACCCGCTGCGCATTGAGCACAGCACGCTACGGCTGGCGGAGTACCAGCAGTTTCTCGCTCGCGAGGCACAGAGCATTAGCGCATTTCGCGACCATCAGCAGCGGGCGTTTAACGCCGAGCGCGAGCGCTGGATCGCCAGCGGTCAGGCCCATTTCGACAGTCAGGAGGGCGCGTCAGAAGAGGCGGGCGAGGCGCCGCTGCAGCCGGGGGAGCAGGGGGTGGAAAGCCCGGTATCCGGTAATCTGTGGCAGGTACAGACCGCGGTGGGCCGCCAGGTACGTGCCGGCGATGTGCTGGTGGTGCTTGAGTCGATGAAAATGGAGATCCCGCTGCTGGCGCCATGCGATGGCAGGGTTCAGCAAGTCAATGTGCAGCCAGGCAGCGCGGTGCGTGCCGGGCAGCGGGTGGCAGTGATTATTGAGGAGAAGGCATGATGCAGCAGACGTTTGATTTACGCCTGGCGCCCCTGGCGGCGAACTATCGTAACGGCAACACCACCCCGCGCGCCCTGCTGGCGGCGATCCGCCAGCGGGCGGAAGCGCTGAATCCCGAGTTTAATCTGTTTATTCATCTCCTGAGCGAAGCGGAGCAGGCGCCGTTTCTGGCGGCGCTGGAAGGCCATTCGCCAGCGACGCTCCCGCTGTACGGGGTGCCGTTCGCGATCAAAGATAATATAGACCTTGCGGAGATCGTCACCACCGCTGCCTGTCCGGCGTTTGCTTACCGGCCGACGCAAAGCGCGACCATTGTCGCTCAGCTGATTGCCCTGGGGACGGTGCCGGTGGGCAAAACCAATCTCGACCAGTTTGCCACCGGCCTGAACGGGACCCGTTCGCCGTATGGCCGCTGCCGCAACGCGTACCATCCCGCTTATCCCTCCGGCGGCTCCAGCGCCGGCTCCGCGCTGGCGGTAGCGCTGGGCGTGGCAAGCTTCGCGCTGGGGACCGACACCGCCGGCAGCGGTCGCGTCCCGGCCGGGCTGAATAATCTGGTGGGGCTGAAAGCGACGAAAGGGGTGATCTCTACCGCTGGAGTGGTACCTGCCTGCCGGACGCTGGACTGCGTGACCTTTTTCAGCGCCACCGCCGACGAGGCCAGCCAGCTGCTGGCCCTGGTTGCCCGATCCGATCAGCAGGATAGCTACAGCCGCCGCAATCCCCAGTGGAACAGCCGTCAGGCCTTCGGCAGGCCGTCCGCCGGGTTTCGCTTTGGCGTCCCGCGGGAGCTTCACTTCCTCGGCTGCCGCGCCAGCGAAGCGCTGTTCGCCCAGGCCGTGCAGCGGCTGACGGCGCTCGGCGGTGTGCCGGTAGCGATCGATTTCGCGCCTTTTCTGGCCGCCGCCCGCCTGCTATATGACGGACCATGGGTTGCTGAACGCTATGCGGTGGCAGGGCCGCTGATTGAGCAGCAGCCGGATGCCGTGCTGCCGGTCATTCGCGATGTGCTGGCGAAAGCGCCTGATATCGACGCGACGGCGACCTTTAAGGCGATGTATCAGCTGCAGGGGTATAAAGCGCAGTGCGATGCCATCCTCGAGACGCTGGACTGCGTGCTGACGCCAACCGTTCCGCGCCCGGTAACGCTCGACGAGCTGGCGGTGGAGCCCATCGCCCGCAATGCCGACCTGGGCTACTACACCAACTTTATGAACCTGCTGGACTATGCGGCGGTGAGCGTGCCGTGTGGGTTTATGCCCGACGGACTGCCCTCCGGCGTCACGTTGTTTGGCCGGGCCTTTACCGATCAGTATTTGCTGAGCCTGGCCGACGCCTTCCAGCGCGCGGAGCGGCTACCGCTGGCAGGCGGCGCGCGGCTGGAAAGCCCGCCGCCTGCGCATCCCGCGGGCCATGATCGGATGGCTCTCGCGGTATGCGGCGCACATCTGTCCGGCCAGCCGCTGAACGGTCAATTGCTGGCGCGGAGCGGCAGGCTGCTGCAGGCGACCCACAGCGCGCCGCGCTATCGGTTGTATGTCCTTCCGGATGGCAAGCGCCCGGCGATGGTGCGTGACGAGCCAGAGGGGGACGCGATAGCCGTGGAAGTCTGGGAGATCCCCAGCGCCGAGGTGGGGTCGCTGCTGGCCGCCATCCCCGCGCCGCTGGGGCTGGGACAGGTTGAGCTGGCCGACGGCCGCTGGATGACAGGCTTTATTTGCGAAGCCGGAGGGCTGGGCGCGGCCACAGAGATCACCGCCTGGGGCGGCTGGCGTCAGTGGCTGGCCAGGTAAACGGGAAACCCTCTGCGGTAGCGCCGCAGAGGGAACCCTCGCTTATAACGGGCTGTTCTCAGTGACGCCGGCTGGCCCACTCACCACCAATATCAGTGAAGCGCTTCTGACGGCGGTCATTCGCGCCACCAGGATCGCACTGCTGCCGGGGTGGATGGTCAACCAGGCGGTGCAGCGCGGCGAAGGTCAGCGTTTATGCCCTGATGCCGCCCGGCACGCTGGTTCCCGCAAAGACCCGGGTATTTATCGACACGGTATGCCAGCAGCTGGCGTCATCCCCGCTGTGGCAGGACGCGCTGAAGCGATAATGGGGAGATGCTGATATAGCAAGCCACGGATGGCGGTTATACCGCGGTACTGGCCCGGACTTTAAGTACTGACGGAATTTCAATAAACTTTTCACAAGGCTTATCGTTGAGCAGGTCGAGAAGCGCTTTCCCGGCCTTCACTCCAATGTCATGCCAGGGAAATTCAACGGTTGTCAGGGCAGGGGAACAGACCGTCGATAATACCCCGCCGCCTAAACTCGCAATGGCAACGGTATTGGGCACTTTGATCCCGGCGCTGTGGCAGGCCATCATGCATCCGCACGCCATTTCATCCGATGTGCAAATTAACGCATCCAGATCGCCCCAGGTAATCATCATATCCTTGAAAATATTCACCCCTGTGGCGATGGTGGAAGGCAAATGAGTGGTCACAACCCGATGCGGAGAACGATTCAGGGCCAGCATCGCCGTATTCCAGCCGCTCAGGAGCTGGCGAAACATCGTATTGTTGGCCGGGGTACACAACAACGCGATATTTTTTAATGATGCATCCGCCAGGTGGGTCACGATCTGTTTCACAGCCTTACCGTAATCCACGCCGATGCACATGCCAACAGGCTGCGTATTTAACGCGCCAATTTCCAGGATAGGCACATCCACATTAGCCAGCAGCTGGGTGCAGCTCTCAATGGTGTCGATATTGAACTGAATAATCGCTGCCGGGTTATAGGCGAGCATTTTTTCAAACGTTTTTTGTTCACTTTGGCCGTCATGACCGGATTCCATAAACATCATGGTATAGCCGCGTTCAGTCAGGATTTTTTGTAACGCTTCCGACACCGGTAAAAAACCTGGCGAAGAGAAGGTGGGGACGACGGCCAGAATGAGATCGGAATGGACCGATGCCAGATTACGCGCCTGGAGATTGGGGACATAGCCGAGTTGACTGACTGCCGCATCAATACGATCGCGAAGGTCAGGGTTGACTTTTTCAGGCATTCTCAGCGCACGCGAGACGGTCATGGCGCTCACGCCGACAAACTCAGCCACTTCGGTCAGGGTTATCTTCCCAGTTCCCTTACGACGTTTTTCTTTCGGGCTATTGTCTGCGTCTAGACTCTTCACCAGGATCACCAACCGTTTGAAAAATAATAAGTAACAAAAGTAAATCGTTGATACACATTATAACTTACCACAGCGAAGGGGAAAGCACATTATAACTAGTGTTAGCGGTAACTCACTTTTTAACATTTTTGCCTGTTAGCGCTAACTTTGAGAGGTGTATCACAGTTGAATTTTATTCAGCTGTTTATAGTTCAGCACATGGAATCCCTCGGGAGTGCATATGATTAGAGACTGGTTAACCCCGGATAAAATTAATGTCATTAACGCAATAGATAACTGGAAAAATGCTGTTCGACTCGCAGCAGAACCTTTGCTGGCGCAGGGGTATATGGCAGAGCACTATATTGAGGCGATTTTGAAAAGCCATGCAGAACTTGGGCCTTATTACCTATTAGCCCCAGGATTAGCGATGCCCCATGCCCGCCCTGAACAAGGTGCATTGAGGAATGGATTATCTCTCCTTCATATTAAAGAAGGCATATCATTTGGCTCGACGGAGAACGACCCGGTATACGTGATTATTATGCTATGCGCTCGTTCCGGAAATGAACATATCTCGATGATCGGTGAACTGGCAGAACTCTTTAGCGATCAGCAAAAATTAGAGCGATTGTTAAAAGCCGATGATATTAAAGCAATTCAGGCCGTTATTGAATGAAGGAAAAGAGAATGAAAAAAGTACTCATCGTCTGCGGCAATGGTTTAGGCAGCAGCTTTATCGTTGAAATGAATGTCAAAAAAATCCTTGCCGAAATGAATAAAGAGGCTGAAGTCGCGCATACCGACCTGACGTCAGCGAAAAGCGAAACGGCGGACCTTATTCTTAGCGCCAACGATATTGCCGAACATTTAGTTGGTCATTCTGCAAAAGTTGTTGGATTAAGTAATTTACTCGACAACAATAAGATCAAAGAGATTTTAGCAGAACACATTTAAGCAACGGCTTTCTGAACCGTGGAGTTTAATATGCTTCATTTCCTTATTTACGATGTGTTAGGGACACCGGCGATTCTGGTTGGATTGTTTTCTCTGATCGGTCTGCTGTTGCAAAAAAAAGGAATTTCAGATGTTATTTCAGGAACACTGAAAACCATCATGGGCTTTGTTATTTTAACGGCAGGCGCCGGTATCATTGCCTATACATTAACCATTTTTAGCCAGCTGTTTGAACATTCTTTTCATATCCAGGGCGTGGTGCCCAACACTGATGCCATGGCCGCGCTGGCGCAGAAGAATTATGGCACGGAAACCGCCACAATCATGGTGTTGGGTATGTTGATCAATATCGTCCTGGCGCGTCTGACCCCATTAAAGTACATCTTTTTAACAGGCCACCATACGCTCTATATGGCAGCGATGCTGGCGGTGATCTTGTCAGTAGGGGGCTTGTCGGGTGGTTGGGTGGTAGCCATCGGGGCGTTGATTCTCGGCGCGATGATGGTGATCTCTCCGGCGATCTTGCAGCCGTTTACCCGTAAAATTACAAATACCGACGATCTGGCTCTCGGCCATTTTGGCTCTATTGGTTATCTACTTTCCGCGCTGGTGGGCAAAGTCGTAGGAAAAGGTAGCCCCTCGATTGAAGAAATTAAAGTGCCTAAGTCGCTCAATTTCCTGCGTGACTCGTCGGTGGCTATTTCTCTTACCATGATGGTTCTGTTTCTGGTGCTGGTGGTTGTCGCGGGCAAAACCTTTGTCGAGGAGACACTGAGTGCCGGTCAGAATTTTATTATTTTCGCCATTATTCAGTCCCTCACTTTTGCTGCGGGGGTTTATATCATCCTCGCCGGTGTGCGGATGGTGATTGCCGAGATTGTGCCGGCGTTTAAAGGGATTGCGGACAAACTGGTTAAAGATGCGAAGCCGGCGCTGGACTGTCCGACGGTGTTTCCCTTCGCTCCGAATGCCGTCATCGTCGGCTTTCTCGCAAGCTTTATCGCAGGGCTGGTCAGTATGTTTCTCTGTCCGCTGTTCGGCTTGAGCGTCATCGTCCCGGGCCTGGTTCCCCACTTTTTCTGCGGGGCCACGGCGGGGGTTTACGGCAACATTACCGGCGGACGTCGCGGGGCGGTGGTAGGGGCTTTTGCCCACGGTCTGCTCATTTCG
Organism: Klebsiella sp. GG_Kp173; assembly: GCF_040062415.1. Classification (NCBI taxonomy): domain Bacteria; kingdom Pseudomonadati; phylum Pseudomonadota; class Gammaproteobacteria; order Enterobacterales; family Enterobacteriaceae; genus Klebsiella; species Klebsiella sp. GG_Kp173. The sequence goes on along the minus strand of NZ_JBEAFZ010000086.1, from coordinate 12,034 downwards.
TTCCTGCCTGCCATTCTCTTGCCCATGATGGGGGATATGGGACTAGGCTCCACAACCTTTGGCGATGCAGACTTTGGCGTTGTCGGCATCGTGCTGGGTCATATCATCGCAATGTTTAACTAACTATTTATCTGAGGTGGTTTATGAGCGCTAAATTTTCACCGTCACTGATGTGCATGGATTTAACGCAGTTCAAAGAGCAGATCACGGCAATGAATAAAAAAGCGGATTTTTACCATGTTGATATAATGGATGGCAATTATGTCCGCAATATCACACTCTCTCCCTTTTTTATTGAGAATCTGAAAAAAATTACTACTGTTCCCATTGATGTTCATCTGATGGTGAATCATCCGGAAGATATCATTCCCATGTGTCTCGAGGCCGGCGCCGATATCATCAGCTTTCATCCCGAGACGGCGAATAACAAAATATTCCGCCTGCTGAATCAGATCAAGGATGCGGGCAAAAAGTGCGGGGTGGTGCTGAACCCGGCGACACCGGCAGAAAGCATTGCCGAATATGCGCATCTGCTGGATAAAGTGACGGTCATGTCGGTTGACCCGGGCTATGCCGGACAAAAGTTTATTCCTGAGTCGCTGAACAAGATTAGAAAGCTCATCAACATGCGCAAAAATAATGGCTATCACTATCTGACGGAAATTGATGGCTCTTGCAATGAGAAGACCTTCGGTCAGATTGCTGAATCCGGTGTAGATGTTTTTATCGTCGGCACATCGGGTCTGTTTTCGCTCCATGAGGATGTCAGCCAGGCGTGGGACAGAATGATCGAGATTTTCCAGCGGGAAACCGTCGCTGCCTAATTATTTTTTTCGAACCACAGCATATTCTAAAAAAGCTTTAAAAGACCTGCATCACGCCAGCGATGCCTGCTCTGTTATTCAACGACCACTCTATATGAATGCGGGTGAATTATGGATATTTCGACAGTGCTTAATGTTAAAAACATCAAGTTAAATATGACCGCCAGAACGAAAGAAGAGGTGATAGAAGAACTCGCCGATTTACTGGTACAGGATGGTGCGGTGACCAATAAGCAGGATTTTATTCGTGATGTCTGGTTACGCGAGGAGCTAGGCTCTACCGGCTTTGAAAACCATATCGCTATTCCACATGGTAAATCTTCCGGTGTTTCCCGTACCGCATTAGCCATCGGACGCACGCAACATGCTATTCCCTGGGAGACCATGGATGGCAGCGATGTTCGCTGTATTATTTTATTTGCGGTTTGCCTGGTGGATCAAAATGCCACTCATATTCGCCTGTTAGCGCAAGTGTCCGGGTCACTGGCCGACGAAGACATTATCGCTAAATTACTGATTGAATCTGACCCACATAAAATCATTGCGCTTTTCAATGCGGAAGCTGAAAGCGCCGATGCGTAATACGTAGTTGTTAACATTCTTTTATATCTTATTAAATGAATTAACGGAGAATCGTGATGAATATTGTCGGCGTTACCGCCTGTACGGTGGGGATTGCACACACCTATATTGCTCAAAAGAAAATTGAAACAGCCGCCAAAAAAGCCGGTCATAACGTTAAAATAGAGACCCAAGGGACCATCGGTATTGAGAATCAGCTAACCGCAGATGAGATTGCCATGGCAGATATTGTTCTGCTTGCCGCGGATGTTAAAGTGACGGGAGAAGAGCGATTTGCGGGTAAGAAAGTGGTCAAAGTTGCCACGGAAACGGCAGTGAAATCCCCCAATAAGCTGATTGAAAAACTCAGCGAAATAGTCAACTCATAATTTTATTCCGGCCTGCTGACTCTATACTTAAGGGCGTAACTTATGTCTCTAAAACAAATTTGGCAAGCAGCAAATCCTAAAGGACATCTGCTGACCGCTATTTCATTTCTGATCCCCATTGTCTGTGGCGCTGGGTTTATTATTGCCATCGGTATGGGGCTTGGTGGAACGGTGCAGGACACGTTAACGCCGGGGCAATTTGATTTATGGCAGGCGATGGCCACCTTGGGCGCCAAGGCACTTGGGCTGTTGCCGGTGGTCATTGCGGTGGGGATTTCCGGCTCGATAGCTGGCAAGCCGGGCATCGCACCAGGATTTGTCGTCGGGCTGGCGGCGAACACCATCAGCGCAGGCTTTATCGGGGGGATGATCGGAGGCTACATTGCCGGCTATATCGCGCTGGCGATCATTAAAAACGTCAAGGTGCCTGACTGGGCTCGTGGTTTGATGCCAACGTTGATCGTTCCCTTTTTTGCCTCCATTATCAGCTGCCTGATTATGGTCTATATCATCGGTACGCCGATCGGTATCTTTACGGAAGCGCTGACATCTTTCCTGAGAAGTATGGGCACGTCATCGAATCTCGTGTTGGGCGCAGTGATAGGCGCTCTGTGTATCGTTGACTTTGGCGGTCCGCTTAATAAGACATGCTTTGCCTTCGTTCTCACGCTGCAGGCGCAGGGAATAAATGAGCCAATTACCGCGCTTCAGTTAGTTAACACCGCAACGCCTATTGGGTTCGGGCTGGCTTTCTTCATTGCTAAGCTTCTGCGTAAGAACATCTATAACAGTGAAGAAGTGGAAACGTTAAAATCGGCAGTTCCGATGGGGGTGGTGAATATCGTTGAAGGCTCTATCCCTATTGTTATGAACGATATCGTCCGCGGTATCGCGGCGGCGGCCATCGGCGGCGCGTGCGGTGGCGCAGTTACCATGGTGTATGGTGCTGATGCCACGGTGCCTTTTGGTGGGGTACTGATGATCCCCACCATGTCACACCCGATGGCTGGCATTATGGCCCTGCTGGTGAATATTGTTGTTACCGCCACGGTTTATGCTGTCATCAAAAAAGATATTCCGCGTGATGTGATGGTTACCCATGATCACGAAGAAGAAGATATCGACCTCGATGATATAAAAGTGAGCTAACTTATCGCTGTATTATTTTATCAATACTGTTGAGCTGGTCCTGCAAATTAGCCCATAACCGTGTGGTCCTTCGTTATGGGCTGATTTGCGTCAGGCAGAAGCCCGGGTGAAAGTGGAGCAGGGTGAACATTGTTGTTGCAAAAATGTGAACGCTTCAGTAGCCTTGTTTCTCTTTCGGAGACAGGAAATGCTCGTCACGGATTCACTTCTTGCTTACACCCTCGCTGCCACACTGCTTACCCTGACGCCAGGTCTTGATACTGCTCTTATTCTTCGCACGGCGACCGCGGAAGGGGGACGCAAAGCCTTGCATGCCGCGTTAGGCATTGATCTCGGATGCTTTATCTGGGGCGCCGTGGTGGCCTTTGGGTTAGGGACACTACTGGCGGTTTCTGAACTGGCTTACACCTTGTTGAAATGGTGCGGCGCGGGCTACCTTTGTTGGCTGGGCATCCAATTGCTTCTGCACCCGCGCCAGCAATTTAACACCACCCTGGCAGAATCCACTACCACCAGTAACTGGTTTCTGCGTGGGATGCTGGGGAATGTGCTTAATCCCAAAATGGGCGTTTTCTACGTTTCGTTTTTACCTCAGTTTATCCCCGCCGGACATTCACCCGTCAGCTGGACCTTTCTGCTGGTCGCTATCCATGTATTAATTGGTACGCTGTGGTCGTTAACGCTGATTACCGCCACTCGCTATGCCGCGGGCATCCTGAAAAAACCGGCCGTAGTGAAATGGATGGATCGGACTACCGGCTGCCTGTTTCTGTTATTCGCCGCGAAGCTGGCAATGAGCCGCCGGTAATCTCCGGTTTCGTCCTTCTGGGGGACAATGCCCGCTTTCATCAGGTGTCGTCTTGCCGGAATACAGACTTTCCTGCCGTACCCGGGCAAATTTCCTGCACTTTGACGCTTAGTCGTGAAGGTATGGAAAGATGGGATTATTAAATTTTATGAAAGAAGCGGGCGAAAAAAAATGGGATGCCGTCTCCGGCGACAGTAAAGAAGATCGGGCCGATAAGCTGAAAAAACATATCGATGGACTTAATCTGCCTGGCGCCGAAAAGGTCAATATTTCTGTTGCTGAAGATGGCACCGCAACGGTCACTGGTGATGTCGCTTCGCAGGAGTATAAGGAAAAAATTCTGGTTGCGGTAGGTAATGTCACTGGCGTAGGCCAGGTCAGTGACGGCGTTAAGGTGACGCATAGCGGGGCGGAAAGTCGTTTTTACACGGTCAAATCCGGTGACACCCTGAGCGCTATCTCAAAAGCGATGTATGGCTCGGCCAATGATTATCAACGTATTTTTGAAGCCAATAAACCGATGCTGACCCCTCCCGACAAAATCTATCCGGTTCAGGTGCTGATTATCCCGGCGAAGTAAGTAGACAGTTCATTCCTCTCAACAGCAACATCAGCGATGACAGGAATACGACATTTATACGGCCATCGGGAGCAGTCACAGACATCAGCTGCTCTCTCAACGGCAAAAGAGCCAGCAGGCGGGCTCTTTTGCCGGGGTCAGGCGCTTACTGTGCGTCAGCCAGTGCCAGTCGGGCCTCTTCCTGCTCGGTGATTTTACGCTGTTGCTCAAGTTCCAGCGCGCCGCGATGAGAGAGGTAGCAGAAGAGTATGCAGCAAACGATCCCGCCCATCAGCAGATAGAACCCGCCGTGCCAGCCCATTTTATCGACCATTACGCCGAACAGGCTGGTGCCTAACGATGCGCCAAAGATATAGCTCATAAATCCGCGCAGACCCACGGCTGAACCGACGGCAAAGCTGGGGACGATTTCCATGGTCTGGACCGAGGCCAGAAACTGCGGGACGTAAATAAGACAGCCCACAATCGCCGCGAATACCGTGACCATCAGCAGAGATTCGCTTTTCCAGTAGCCGATCAGACAGATGAAGATTAGCGTCATACAGATTATGGCTAACGGCATCCGGCGCCCTTTAAACAGCTTGTCGGAGAGCCAGCCGGCCAGCAGAGTAGACGGAATCGCCGCCCACTCAAAAAACAGGAATGCGACGCTCATTTGTTCTTTGGAAAAATGTTTCACCGTCAGCAGGTAAATTGGCAGCCAGCTGATCATGCCGAAACGCACCATATAGACAAACACATCCACAAAGGAGACATACCAGGCGTTTTTGTTACGCAGTACGTAGGTACAAAAGATCTGAAATGCGCTCATGTTCTCCGGCGCTTTCTGGCCGTGTTTGGTCTTCAGCACCACTTTCTCTTCCGGCATCATTTCTGCCAGCGAAGGCAGACCTTCCTCGCGCGGCGAACCCTTACCCAGCACCAGTACGCTAACGGCGAATACCACCGCCACGCAGGCCGGTACAATGTAGCTGGCGCTCTGCCAGTGCTCGGTGCCGAGAATAGCGAATGCGGCGCCGACGATCGGGGCGACAATTCCGCCGCCGACGTTATGGGAAATGTTCCAGAACGCCCCTACGCGGCCACGCTCACGGCGCGGGAACCAGTTCGCAATAGTAATAAAAGAGGGGCCGACCCCCATACCCTGAAACAGGCCGTTCAGGACAACCAGCGCAGCGAAAACCCAGAATGCGGTACTGAATCCTAACCCGACGTTGACGATGGCGCACAGCACCAGACCAAAGGCCATAAAGACTTTCGGGCTGGCTTTATCCGCGAGGCTGCTCATCACGCCTTTACTGATCCCGTACGCGATGAGCATACAGCTACTGAGCAAACCGATCTGCGTGGCGCTAAGGTCTAACTGTTCTTTCAGATAGGGCGTGGATAAGGTGAAGTTATTGCGCACGATATAGTACGCCAGGTATCCCAGAAATACGCTTAGCAGCGCCTGCATACGGTATCGACCATAGGTTGCCTGAATTTTTTCAGCTGGAACTTTATTCGCCGACGGGCCTTTTTTTAATAATGATAACATGTCTTCACCTGTATTTATATTGATATGAACATCACGGGTAATTGCCCCGAAGGGTGAAATAAGCGCCTAAAAAATTCAAATCGTCGAAATGAGTCAAAATTGACTCAAAATAATAAAAGGGAGGAGTATTTTTGACCCATAGAGCATGAGTGAGATTCTACGCCATTAATTTTTCGCTAATTTCATGTCCGGCTTGTGCGAACACTAACAAATTCCCCAGTCATTATCTGGTAATCTTTCCCGATATTTCCGGACGCCGGCTTGACTATTTACCCACTCGCGGCGATTAATTCACCGGATGTCATAAACGGGTAAGTTTTGTCTCAACGCGATTTTTACGGTATTTCAATATTTATGAACGGGATCACAAACATATTTCTTCGTGGGGTAGGGATAGTGGGCAAAATGCTCGCGCTGCTGCTGACCGCATGGCTGGGACCGTGTGCGGCGCAAGGCAATGAGCTGGTGATGGCGACGACATTTTCTCCCAGCGCCACCGTGTGGATTATCGATCGCTGGCAGAAAGAACCGGGGTCGGTGATGATAAGGACGCTCAACCGCACCAGCGCCTCGCTGGAACAGCTGCTTGATACGGCAAATGCCGAAAATGTCGATCTCATCCTGACCTCATCGCCGATGCTGCTGCAGCATCTTCAGGAGCATCAAAAACTGGCGCCGTTCAGCGGTGCGCCGGCAGCCAGCCAACATCTGGTGCCGGAATCCATTCGCTCCACCTCCGTGGCCGTGGCGATTTCCGGGTTCGGTTTGCTGATGAATCGCTCGGCGCTGATGACCCGGCATCTGCCTGCGCCAACGGACTGGGATGACCTGACCGATCCCCGTTATCAGGGGGCGCTGCTGATGAGCAGTCCGTCGCGTTCGGATACCAACCATCTGATGGTTGAGTCGCTGCTGCAACAAAAAGGCTGGATTAAGGGATGGGAAACGCTGTTGACGACGGCAGGAAACCTCGTGACCATTTCATCCCGCAGCTTTGGGGTGGCAGATAAGATTAAAAGCGGCCTGGGCGTGGCTGGTCCGGTGATTGATAATTACGCCAATCTGCTGCTGAACGATCCGCACCTGGCTTTTACCTATTTCCCGCAGTCGGCGGTTTCGCCGACCTATGTCGCAGTGCTTAAAAACAGCCAGCACGCCAGCGAAGCGCGGCGGTTTATTCGCTATCTGTTAAGTCCGGAGGGCCAGGCGATCCTCGCCGACGCTAATACCGGGAAGTACCCGGTAACACCGCTGGCGCCAGGCAATCCACGGGCGGCGCAGCAGGCGATGCTGATGAATCAACCGCCAACAAACTATCGACTGATCCTCAAACGTCAGCGTTTGGTTCAGCGGATGTTTGATACGGCCATTAGCTTTCGTCTTGCCCAGCTAAAAGATGCCTGGCGAGCGCTGCATAGCGCGGAGGTCCGTCTCAAGCGTCCGCTGCCCGAGATACGCGCACTGCTCACCCGTGTCCCGGTGGATCCGGCCAGCAGCGAGGATGAAGCCTGGCTGGCTCAGTTCGACAACAAGAGTTTTGCGGAACAGCAGATGATGGAGTGGCAGCTCTGGTTTCTCAATAATCAGCGGCAGGCGATTACTAAACTGGAAGAACTGAAATGATGGGCAGGTCCATGCTGCAACGTCTGCGGCAAATCAGTATCAGTAGCAGCCTACGCGGGGCTTTTCTGATGGGGGCGCTGCTGACGCTGATTGTCAGCAGCGTCAGCCTCTATTCCTGGCATGAACAAAGTTCGCAGATCCGCTATTCGCTGGATGAGTATTTTCCGCGCATCCACTCGGCTTTTCTGATTGAAGGTAATCTTAATCTGGTGGTCGATCAGCTCAATGAATTTCTGCTGGCGCCGAATACTACGGTACGACTGCAGCTGCGCAACCAGATTATCCAGCATCTGGACAAAATAGAACGGCTAAGTCAGGGGTTGTCGCCAACAGAACGCCAGCAGCTGGGGGTAATATTGCAGGACAGCCGCGCGCTGCTGGCGGAACTGGATCGCGTGCTCTACAACATGTTTCTGGTTCGTGAAAAGGTGGGGGAGCTTTCGGCGCGGATCGACTGGTTGCACGACGATTTCACTACCGAGCTGAATTCGCTGGTGCAGGATTTTACCTGGCAACAGGGAACGCTGCTCGATCAGATCGAAGCCCGACAGGGAGATACGGCGCAGTATCTGAAACGTGCCCGGGACGTGCAGAATGAACAGCAGCAGGTCTATACCCTGGCTCGTATTGAAAATCAGATCGTTGACGACCTGCGCGACAGGCTCAATGAACTGAAATCCGGGAATGATGACGGCATGCTGGTGGAGACGCATATCCGCTATCTTGAAAACCTGAAAAAAACGGCGGATGAAAATATACGTGCGCTGGATGACTGGCCGAGCACCATTACCCTGCGACAAACGATTGATGAGCTGCTGGAAATTGGCATGATGAAAAATAAGATGCCGGACACCATGCGCGACTATGTTAGCGCCCAAAAAGCGCTCGTGGAAGCCAGCCGGTCCAGAGAAGCGACGCTGGGGCGCTTCAGAACGCTGCTGGAAGTCCAGCTTGGCAGCAGTCACCAGCAGATGCAGATGTTTAATCAGCGTATGGCGCAGATTGTCCGGGTCAGCGGCGGGTTAATCCTGGTGGCGACATTGCTGGCGCTGTTGCTGGCATGGGGGTTGAACCATTATTTTATTCGCTCGCGGCTGGTGAAACGCTTTACTGCGCTGAATCAGGCGGTGGTGCAGATTGGTTTAGGCCAGATCGGGGCGACCATTCCGGTTTACGGGCGCGACGAGCTGGGACGTATTGCCGGTTTGCTTCGTCATACTCTGGGTCAGCTTAATGCGCAAAAACAGCAGCTGGAACAGGAGATTGGCGAGCGAAAAGCGATTGAGGCCGATCTGCGCGCCACGCAGGACGAGCTGATCCAGACCGCTAAACTGGCGGTGGTTGGGCAGACGATGACCACCCTGGCGCATGAGATCAATCAGCCGTTGAATGCGCTTTCGATGTATCTTTTTACCGCAGGCAGGGCAATCGAGCAGGGCCAGACGGAGCAGGCACGGACAACGTTAAGCAAAGCGGAAGGGCTGATCAACCGCATTGACGCTATTATCCGCTCCCTGCGCCAGTTTACCCGCCGAGCAGAGCTGGAAACGCCGTTGCACCCGGTCGATTTGCGCCAGACATTTACCGTGGCATGGGAACTGCTGGCGATGCGTCATAAGCCTCAGCAGGGGACGCTGGTTATACCGGATGACACCGTCTGGATCCAAGGGGACGAAGTGCGTGTCCATCAGGTGCTCGTGAACGTGCTGTCCAATGCCCTCGACGCCTGCCCGCACGCCGCGCAAATCACCGTGAGCTGGCAAATCCAGGGCAACAGGCTATGTGTGTTGATTGCCGATAACGGCCCCGGCTGGCCTGCGGCCTTACTCCCTTCGCTGTTAAAGCCGTTCACTACCAGTAAAACCGTGGGGCTGGGAATAGGGCTTTCGATATGTGTTTCGTTGATGACGCAAATGGAAGGGGCGTTGCGCCTGGCGTCGACGTGTATGCGCAGTGCCTGCGTGGTGCTGGAATTCAATGTGACGGATGTAAAAGATGTTGAGTGATAACTGTTCGATTCTGCTGATTGACGATGATGCCGATGTGCTGGATGCCTATACGCAGCTGCTTGAGCAAGCGGGGTACCACGTCAGTGCCTGTAATAATCCGTTTGATGCGCGGGAGCGGGTGCCGAAGGACTGGCCCGGCATTGTTTTAAGCGATGTCTGCATGCCCGGCTGCTCCGGTATCGATTTAATGACGTTGTTTCATCAGGATGACGATCTGCTGCCGATTCTGCTTATCACCGGTCACGGCGATGTGCCGATGGCGGTGGAGGCGGTGAAAAAAGGGGCCTGGGATTTCCTGCAAAAGCCGATTGATCCGGGCAAGCTGCTCACGCTGGTAGACGCCGCGCTGCGTCAGAGGCAATCGGTAATCGCCCGTCGCCAGTATTGTCAGCATAAATTACTGGTTGAGCTTATTGGCCGCAGCCAGTGGACGGTTCGGTATCGCCAGCGCCTTCAGCAGCTGGCAGAAACGGATATTGCGGTATGGCTTTACGGCGAGCCGGGAACCGGCCGCATGACCGGCGCACGTTACCTGCACCAGTTAGGACGGCACGCTGAAGGTCCGTTTATCGCCTGCGAGCTCAATCCGGCTAACGCACACACGCTTAATGAACTGATCGCCAAGGCCCAGGGCGGGACGCTGGTCTTAAGCCACCTGGAGCATCTGACTCACGAGCAACAGCATCAGCTGGTACAGCTGCAGAGTCATGAGAAGCGGCCTTTTCGCCTGATTGGTATCGGTAGCGCTTCGCTGGTGGAGTTGGCCGCCAGCAGCCAGATAGTGGCGGAACTCTATTACTGCTTCGCGCTGACGCAAATTGGCTGCCAGTCTCTGTCAAAGCGACCTGATGATATCGAGCCGCTGTTTCATCACTATTTGCAAAAAACCTGTCAACGGCTGAATCATCCTGTCCCGGAGGTGGATGCTGCTCTGTTGAAGGGGATGATGCGCCGGGTGTGGCCAAATAACGTTCGCGAACTGGCGAACGCCGCCGAGCTGTTTGCAGTAGGCGTATTACCACTCGCAGAAACGGTTAATCCGCTGATGCACATCGGCGAGCCGACGCCGCTGGACCAGCGGGTTGAGGACGTCGAGCGGCAGATCATCACCGAAGCGCTGAATATCCACCAGGGACGTATTAATGAGGTGGCGGAGTATCTGCTGATACCGCGTAAAAAACTTTATCTCAGAATGAAGAAGTATGGTCTGAATAAAGAGCACTACAAAGGGGTTTAGGCATGGCGCCAGACGATGGTTGATAATATCCTGAATGGTTCCTGTGCCGGAAAATAACGATGTTTTTACGCTAAAGGGGCAGGGAAGGGTGAACCCTTATGAATACCTGAAAAAAGAGGCCACCATTTTTTAAATGGATTTTTTATATAGATTTGCAAAGGTGAAGAGGTAAAAACTTAAGCGCCTGTTATTTTTTATTTTATAGAAGGAATTCTGAGTGAAGCGCATTAACGAACGTGCCTGGGAAGTGTTTGGTATCTATGGAAGGGTTTGTGAAAGCTGCTCCGGGGCGATCGCATTAAGCCTGTTGCAGGCGCTGGCGATGTTTGGTTGCCTTGAGAAAAGAGAAGCTGGCGGGTTAACGCTGTATTGCATTCTGACTTTCATCGCCGTTGTGGCGACGATCGGTTTTTTTGCCTCTCTGATAAGTATAGGAAGAACTATTCATATACAAAGTGAAGGTCATAAGGTAGCTGAATTCCTGATTTCCTGCGTTTTTTATCCGGTCGTTATCGGTATCCTGCTTTCGGCGCTTGCGACGCTTCAATCAATATAAGGTGACATCAGGCGTAAGGACCCCGGAGCGATCTCCACGCCATCATTTTAAAGTGGCATGAATAGGTGAAGGTCGATTCCGATTTAACGAAACGAAGCTGCATCAGGCGGCTCGTCGCATCGTCGACATAGACCAGTGAGGTACAGGCGGTTGCACGGTTCTCGAACCAGTGGTGGTCGCAACCATCAATCTGGATCAGTTATCCGCAGCAGGCCTGAAGATAACGTGACTGCTGAATTTTCGGCGCACGTTGTTTGCGGGGGATCCAGAGACCGGCTTTGACCATGAGTGAACGGACAGTCTCTTTGGACAGATGAACATCATGCACTTCTGCGAGTTTCTCACACGCCAGCGTAGACTAAAGTCGGTATAGCGCTCGCGGATAATATTGAGCGCGTACTGTGCAAGGTCATCTGGCAGCTGGTTATTGCTGAGATTTCAACAATGTTGGTTAGCGATATCTGGCGAGCCTGATTCACGGCAGTGCATCAGAAGGCGTCGGTACTGGCGACCAGATATACTCAGGCGCTGCGCGGCCATCTGACTGGTCAGACGCCGGTCGACAACGTCCTGAATGATTTTGAGTCGGTTAACTTCATCCAAAGTGAAAACGTCCGCTGCATGAGCCGTTATCAGAATCCCTCGATGGTGAATCTACGGGTCACTTATCCAGGAGCTGGCCTTACAACTTAGCCACCACAATCAATGTCAAGGCTCAATTGAAATGTCCGTTATCCAGCTCAATTAAAATGACCACTTTG
>NZ_JBEAFZ010000046.1:0-7886 GCF_040062415.1 Klebsiella sp. GG_Kp173 | reverse complement strand
TCAATGGTCGGGGACTTTCACCCCTTGATCTTTACCGGTCTCCCGGCGCACACTGTATAAATAAACAGTATATTTGTTAGGTGAAATGTTCAAGCGTTTAATGCCACTTTTCGCTAACCCATGCTCATGTTTAGATTGATCTTTTCTCCACTAAGGACGAAATCCGCTATCACAGGGATACAGTCATTTTTGTAGTGATCAACACCATTGATAAGAAACGTTGCTACCTCTGGCGTACCCCCGAATTTATTAAGATGGTCAGTACACACGTGGCAATGTAAGTATCCCTGCAAAACGAATCATCAATTTTTAAAGGGCCTCTGGCGCTCCAGATTCCGCTCTTGGCACACAGGGGACGTCCAGGGCCCGGGGGTACTCCCCTGCACGCATGGCCCAGATTGACCATTATGATTTTTTATGGTTTTGTGAAGATAAAAATAACGACAGAGCCAAAAAGGCTAAAATTGAAGAGGAGCACTACCATGAGCAACCCAGAAATAAAAAATAAGGGCCATGAACCTCCGGATGGTCTTCCTCGTTATCGTCTCCTGACAGGTAAGGATGACGCTAAATTTTGTCATCGGGTTTCAGAAGCACTGGCGCTTGGTTATCAACTGTATGGTTCCCCCGCCGCGACGTTTAATGGGCAGGATGTGATTGTTGCGCAGGCCATCATATAGCCTGAGGTACAGCAGAATCAGGCTTCGCAGGAATGAGTGGGCTCACAGCGTCCGGAATCTGCCCTGTGCCGTAAATCACCGCAAGGTCTGTCATAAGGTAATTGCATCACGCATCGCGACACCTTTTTTCTTTACGCAGGCCTTCTCTTTCACTGTTTGTCAGAACTGTGGACCGCAGTAATCTCCACTCCGTGCTTTAATCAATGAGAGTGATGTCGGGTGCAAATTAAACTACCTTTCTCAACAGCAAAGGCGAGATAACCCTACCTTCGCAGGGTTTCCGCGCCTGGTAATATGCCATGACAGTCTCTAAGACCGCTTAGAGCGAATAGCGGAAGTTCACAGTTTGACAAAGGTATGATTAAAATAGTGCCTTGTTCAACAACAGGGAACAGGTCAAGAGATATATTCAATTGTTATCCAGGAATTTTTCAAAATATTATATCGAACATCATCTTTTCTTGTTTTTTTTTGTTGTTCATCATTACAAGTGAATCGTGGGATGAAAGAAAAAAAATATATTTATCAAAAACATAAATCTTTCTGAAATTGCTATCCCACCTCAGATTACTGGGCTGACCTAATCTATAGATCAAGTTCGCGTTATACTTTAATGTTAGCAAAATACTAAGATGATTCTTAGGGACGACCTCTTGACGGTAGAGGAAGCGTGCATTGATTTTTACAATCACTACCTTTCGCCCCCAACCTAATCCGCGAATGATGCTTTCTGTACTTGCGCGCCTGTTCTGATACTCGCCGCCAGAGCAATCAAATTGCTGATGCTTTCTGCCTGTTCAATGCGTCTCCTGTCGTCAGCACTACTGTGCATATTTGAGTGATTTCCTCTTAAGGAGAACTAGTTTCATGGGTATAAAAGCGCAGGTGAGTATCGCGCACAAGCTGGGGTTCACATCACACCAGAATGCAGTTCCGCTGTTACGTGAGCTCATCTTGCATAATGAGTCCGAAGAGACATTTCAGGATCTGACGCTGCATCTGCGGACCGCGCCAGCCGTGCTCGAAGATAAAAAATGGAATATCGACCGCCTGCTTCCCGGTACTTCACTGGATATCAGGGATCGGGATGTCAAACTTAATGCCAAATGGCTCGCCGAACTGACCGAAAGCGTACTCTGCGAAGTCACCATAAGTTTGTGCCAGGGTGAGGAAGAAATCTTCATTACTCATTATTCGCTTGAGGCACTTGCGAAAAATGAATGGGGCGGCAGCGCAATGATTGAATTGCTCCCTTCATTTATCATTCCTAATGATCCGGCGGTAGATCGTGTACTCAAGGCAGCCTCTGATGTCCTTCGCCGTGCAGGCAAGAATGACGCTCTTGATGGTTATGAAAGCAAGTCGAGAACTCGTGTCTGGGAAATTACCTCAGCTCTCTGGACTGCTGTCTGCAACCTCAATATCAGTTATGCCCTTCCCCCAGCCAGCTTTGAACGGAATGGCCAGAAAATTCGCACACCAGGCATCATTCTGGAAGGAAAAGTCGCGACCTGTCTGGATACAACCTTATTATTTGCTTCAGCACTGGAACAGATTGGTTTGAATTCACTGCTAATGCTCAGTGAAGGTCATGCGTTTGCTGGCGTCTGGTTACAACCACAGGAATTTTCGCAGCTAGTGACAGAAGACGTCTCTGCGGTGCGCAAACGTGTCGACCTAAAAGAAATGGTCGTATTTGAGACAACTCTCGCGACCAGAGCTCACCCGCCTTCATTTACTCAGGCATCTGATGAAGCGTTAAAGTATCTTAACGAGGATGTTTTTCACGCAGCCATTGATTCGCGTCGCGCGCGGATGCAGAAAATTCGGCCACTGGCTCTGGGTGTCACTCGCCTTGAAGAACAGCCTGATGCTGAGGAGGTTATTTCTCATGGGTTTGAGGACGCACCCTCTCTCCCTGATGTTGACATTGATATTGAAACAGCTGGCGAAAAAGAAGCTGGGGGCCGGCTTGTACAATGGCAACGAAAACTTCTGGACTTAACCACCCGTAACCGCCTGTTACACCTGCCTGAAAGCGCTAAAGGCATTCGTTTGATCTGTGCGAATCCGGGCCATCTTGAAGATAAGCTAGCTGAAGGCAAACGCATTCGCATTGTCCCGCTCCCTGATCTAGAGAGTGGAGGCCGCGATGCCGAACTTTATCAGCAGCTCACAAACGAGAACCTGCGGGAAGAATACGCCCAGATTGCGCTGGAACGCGGTGAAGTCGTCTCCGCAATGGAAAAATACCGCCTCGAGTCATCCCTAATCGACCTCTATCGAAAATCGAAAAGTGATTTGGAGGAAGGTGGTGCCAACACTCTTTTCCTCGCTGTGGGCTTCCTTAAATGGAAAAAATCCGCTGATGATCCCAAAAGTTACTCAGCTCCACTGATACTACTGCCGATTCAGCTTGACCGTAAAAGTGTACTTTCGGGCGTGACCATGCGTTTGCTGGAAGAAGAGCCCCGCTTCAACCTTACTCTGCTTGAACTGCTACATAATGACTTTGCTCTGACAATTAACGGCCTCGATGGCGATCTGCCCACCGATGAAAGTGGTGTTGATGTGGATGGCATCTGGAATATGGTACGGCGTGCTGTGCGCGACATACCCGGTTTCGAAGTCACCCGTGATGTCGTGATTGGCACATTCTCTTTTGCCAAATATCTGATGTGGAAAGATCTAATCGATCGGGCACCTCAGTTGATGCAAAGTGCGCTGGTAAAGTATCTCATCGAACGCGGCCAGGACAATGCCGTTCTGGATAAGAGCGGAGAAGTCATCAACGTTGAGGAACTCGATGACAACGTCAATACGCAGGATCTTTTCCTACCGCTGCCTGCAGATTCCTCGCAAATCGCCGCCGTTGTAGCCTCTGCAAAAGGGAGGGATTTTGTTCTGGATGGCCCCCCCGGTACCGGTAAGTCGCAAACCATAGCCAATATGATCGCGCATAACCTTGCGCTGGGAAGGCGCGTACTTTTTGTTGCTGAGAAGAAAGCGGCACTGGATGTGGTCTATCGCAGGCTTGAGGCTCAGGGACTCGGTGAATTTTGTCTGGAACTGCACTCGAGCAAAACGTCCAAGATGGATTTTCTGAAACAGCTAGAGCGGGCATGGGATGCGCGTGATCTACTGACCACCTCGGAGTGGAAGGAAGAAGCGGCCAAGGTGCAGCACCTGCGAGACAAACTCAATGAGGTTGTCCGTTTGCTCCATCTGCGCTGGCCAAATGGCTTAACGCTCCATCAGGCAATGGGCACGGTTATCAGGGATGCAAGTAGCGCCACGCCGCACTTTAGCTGGCCTGCATCGACTTTGCATTCTTCTTCAGAGATGACTCAGTTCAGAGAGATAGTAAAACGTCTGGAGCTGAACCGTGATACCTGGAAACAGCACGGCGATCATTTTGACCTCATTACGCAGGCTGACTGGACCAATGGGTGGCAGTCTTCTCTCATTGCTGCAGCAAATTCATTGCCTGCAATCATCGATCACCTTGAAAACGCCACCGAGGAATTACTGAAGGCGACGGGAGTTACTCTGGACTCTACTGAGCCCGAGAGACTGTCGCAACTAACTTCATTCTGTGAATTATTGACGGAAGCTTACGGCATTGATCTGAATTTCATGTTCGCACCGGATGCCACAAGCCGTATAGAGTCAGCGAATAAAGCCGTTCACCTCCTGAAAGAGATTGAAGTGACAAAGGCTAATCTGTCAGTTACCTACCCTGGTAACAGCTGGCAGTACGTTAATGCTCCGCAGATCAGAAACGCACTTGACGTCGCTGACAAAAAATTCTGGTTCTTTGCGACCAGTGCCCGCAAGAAAGTCATTGGTGAAGTTATCCGACAATACTCGCTAACGTCAGCTCCCGACTTATCCGTTGATCTCCCCATTGCTGAAACTCTGCAGACATTGCTGCAACGTCTGACCGAGCTTAACTCTGTCACTTTATCCCTGCCGGGATGGGCTGGGCTGGATACCAACGTTGCACAGTTGCAGACCACCCTGGAACTTGCAGAATCTATCCGCAATTCGCTTGGTGGTTTTGCTTCTTCGCCACAGCAGTTGGTCGAGATCCGCACTGCTGTAAAAAATCTGATTATTGATGCCAATGACCTTCTCGGTTCGCAGGGTGTTATCTCCGCCCTGACTCGGAAACTGCGCACAGCAATCGCCAATTTCAATGATGCACAGGTTAGCTTCTGCAATCTGATAAAACCAGCTGAGGACAAACCATCGCTCCCGGCACTGCGTGACTGCGCACTCAATATCCTGCAACATCAGTCTGCTCTTAAAGCCTGGAGTGACTGGAGCCGTGTACGTGAGGAAGCGATTTCACATGGCCTGCAGCCAGTGATCAACGCGCTGATCCATGTTAACTCAGGAGAAATAAGCGCTGCAGAGATTTTTGAAACTGCCTATTGCCGCTGGTTTGCATCGTGGATGATCGATTCAGAGCCGCTGCTGCACAATTTTGTGCCGGCTGAGCACATGAGTGATATTGAGGCTTACCGTGCTCAAACCGATCGTCTGGCCAAACTGACAGTACGCTATATCCGTGCTCGTTTATGTGGCGTCATTCCTGCAAAAAATGAGGTCAGCAAGCAGAGTGGTTTTGCACTGCTTAAACATGAACTACAGAAATCCCGTCGTCATAAACCGGTACGCCAGATGGCAGCCGAAATGGGCGATGCCATGGCCAAACTTGCCCCCTGCATGCTGATGAGTCCGCTTTCAGTCGCCCAGTTCCTGCCCTCCGACCAAGCCTTGTTTGATCTGGTGATTTTCGATGAGGCATCGCAGATTGCCCCGTGGGATGCTATCGGCACCATGGCGCGTGGCAAACAGGTGGTAATCGCCGGTGATCCCCGCCAGATGCCGCCAACCAGCTTCTTTAATCGTGCAGCTAATGACACGGACGATGATACTGAAGAAGATATGGAAAGCATTCTGGATGAGTGTCTTGCTGCCGGCCTGTATAACCACAGCCTGAGCTGGCATTACCGGAGCCGTCATGAAAGCCTGATTACCTTCTCCAACCATCGCTACTATGACAGCAACCTGATTACGTTCCCCGCTTCCGAAACAAAGCAAAGTGCTGTCCAGTGGTGCAAGGTTACAGGCGTCTACTCTAAAGGGAAAGGACGTCATAATCAGGTCGAGGCAGAAGCGATCGTCGCTGAAACGGTGAAGCGACTGACTGATAAAGAGTTCGTTGCATCAGGCAGATCGATAGGCATTATCACGCTGAATACTGAACAGCAAAAGCTAGTCAGCGATCTGCTGGACCGTGCCAGACAGCATCACCCTGAAATTGAACCCTTCTTCCAGTCTGAACTGGAAGAACCTGTTGTGGTTAAAAACCTCGAAACGGTTCAGGGGGATGAACGCGATTTGATCATAATTAGCATCGGGTACGGCCCGACTGAGCCGGGCGCAAATACAATGTCGATGAATTTTGGCCCGCTTAATCGCGAGGGAGGCTGGCGCCGGCTGAATGTTGCCGTCACACGTGCGCGACAGGAAATGATGGTCTTCAGCTCGTTCGATCCTTCCTTCATCGACCTTAATCGGACCAGCGCCCGCGCGGTTGCTGACCTCAAACACTTTATTGAGTTTGCCCAGCGCGGCCCTGAAGCTCTTTCTCAGGCAGTACGTGGGTCTGTAGGCGGTTATGACTCACCGTTTGAAGAGGCAGTAGCAAATGGTCTGAGGAGAAAAGGCTGGCATGTTGTCCCGCAAATTGGCGTATCCCGTTTCCGTATTGATTTGGGGATCGTTCATCCGGATAAGCCTGGCGACTATCTTGTCGGTGTTGAATGTGACGGTGCCACTTACCATAGCGCAGCAACAGCACGCGATCGCGATAAAGTCCGCAGCGCTATCCTACAGGGCCTGGGCTGGAAATTACTGCGCCTCTGGTCAACTGAATGGTGGATTGATAAAGAAGGTGCACTCGACAGGCTGGATACAGCAATAAATCGCCTGCTGGAGGAATCCAGAGCAGCGGAAGCCGCACTGATTGCTGAAGCAGAAAAACAAAAGCAGATTACGCCAGTCATCGGTCACGTAACCAATGATGCCAGTGAAGACATACTGGTATCTGAAATTACAC
Organism: Klebsiella sp. GG_Kp173; assembly: GCF_040062415.1. Lineage (NCBI taxonomy): Bacteria > Pseudomonadati > Pseudomonadota > Gammaproteobacteria > Enterobacterales > Enterobacteriaceae > Klebsiella > Klebsiella sp. GG_Kp173. Next base: position 1,076 of record NZ_JBEAFZ010000046.1, on the reverse strand, counting down.
CTGTCGCTAATGATGAAGAAATATCCACGTCAGTAAACCCTATCATCACGCCTCCCGCCGAAGTAAGCGAAGATGATGGTGGCACTGAGTTGAAGTATGCATCTACAGCTTCTCAGAATAACAACAAGCCAGCGCATGCCGGTAAGTATGTCGTTAACGATCTTCAGGAATGGCACGACAGGACAGATGCAGAACAATTCTATATCGCTGAATATGATGAGACACTTAAAACCCTCATTGAAGCGGTGGTAACAAGTGAATCACCCGTTCTGGATACAACGCTTGTGCACCGCATCGCACGTATACACGGCTTCACTCGCGCTGGCAGACTGATACGTGAACGCGTAATGGAAATTGTGGATCAACACTATCACCTTGCAGCCGATCACTCAGGTGAAAACTTCGTCTGGCTGTCCGCTGAGCAACGTGCTGACTGGAATGCGTTTCGTTTGCCTGCCACGGATAACGACATTCGCCAGGTTGACGCGATCCCTAGTGAGGAATTACGCGCACTGGCGCTGAGTATTAAAGGTGACAATAAGATACAGGAAATGACCCGCTCGCTTGGAATTAAGCGCCTGACCAGTCAGGCAAAAAAAAGGATTGAATCAATACTTAATGTTGTTTGAAGGTCAACCGTGTGGAAAACCACTTTTAGAGACTAATAGTCTGAAATATAGAGTCTTAATCGACCATTTTGAGACCGGATGTATTAAAGTCGATTTCTGACACCTCTTCTCGTGGTTTTCCACATCACCAACATCGACCAGTTGGGCGTAATTAAGGAGTACTAACCTGCTCCCCGTATTTTCACACAGACTGCTGTTAGTTACTTCCGCTTTTGGCACTCAGCTGACATCTCAGCTTTGCCTCACCCCGGAATAATTAAACTTAGCTTTGACATCCCGTACCAGCTGCTGATGATTCCATTTTAGGCATAATCAGCACCTCGCCGCATGCGCAGGCAGCGGTTATGCATTTTGGCAAGCAACCATAGTTCGTTTGCTGTTGTAGTCATACCGTAAGCGTACAGCGAGAACCGTATTGACGGGGATGTGTTATTCAGTTGGCAGTGT
>NZ_JBEAFZ010000045.1:0-8010 GCF_040062415.1 Klebsiella sp. GG_Kp173 | reverse complement strand
AGATGCGTGATCTGATCCTTCAACTCAGCAAAAGTTCGATTTATTCAACAAAGCCCCCAAAAACTTACGACCGTTTCTTTGCCCCGGTTTTTACAAAATTCCCTAGCCTCGAACAGAGTTTGCTAGATGACTTTGCTATCTACAAGGCGACTGGCAAACTCCCTCATTATTTCGGCCGAGATACTCTATATGATCGACCCGATGAGGTGAAAGATGCGCACATGTGGCATATACACCTAGAACTCGGTATGAATAAGTTTGAGCCGCCTATTACCCCAAAGGGTAAGCACGCTCGTAAACCAGACCAAGCCACTGTGCAATGGCATAGAACTTCTGATACCTGCCTGGTGTATGTCCAAAACATACTTGATGAAAACCAATATAGCCTTCTTGCGGTTTTCCACCCTTGGGCACATGCGGAAGGCCAAGACTATCGACAAATGAGAGAATTGGCCGCAGTAGCAAAAGAGTTCCGTGAAGATATCTTCTAATTATCAGTGAGATACCTTCACCATTCCTTCCTGTAGGTTCAGTGCCTGGGTAATATGCCCGTCTAGTTCCCCCTGCATATCACCAATAAAACAGATCTTAGAGTTAGGCCGAGCCTCTTTTAGAGTAGCCTTGATCTTGTTTCTTAATGGGGTTTCGCCAAGCTTTGACCTGCTCCCCGTTGATTAATACACCGCGATGTTAGTAATGTCTTCATAAGCCACATGAGGACATCCCCATGAAGAAGCGTTTTTCCGACGAACAGATCATCAGTATCCTCCGCGAGGCTGAAGCCGGGGTTTCTGCCCGTGAGCTCTGCCGTAAGCACGCTATTTCCGACGCCACCTTTTATATCTATGGACTACCTCCGTTTTGCAAGTACTGAACCTGGTTTTGGGTTGTTGCTTACATCTATCCGGCATCAGGAAAATCTTTGCCCAAATGGGTAATTCGCACACAATCGCCTCAACAACTGGACGGCCTCTGAGTCCAGTATAAAAATCAGGTTCCGATCGTGCAGGTGCAACCTGTCACCATTTCTCAGTACGCTGCAACTTTTTCTGGGTGGCAGTCACGGCAGCGAAATCTGTCATGGCCTTTAGGGTTCTGACCATGGCGGTAGACCTGTGCAGACTGACAACGAGGACAATGAATGTTAACGCTGGCCATGAAAGAACCTCAAAAGCCCGCATTATACATCAGATTCAACTAATTAGAGGCATCACCGCTTTTCGATACTGACGAAGTTTAAATAGCGTCAGGGTATTCAAGTAGTTCTCCTCGTTATGCCCTTGGTATATTTTAAATTGAACCTTACAAGGGAGATGATCCTGAAGGTGTTAGGTCGAGTCTACTATTTTTCAAAGCATGATTCACATTTATGATTATATATCACTTGAAAAAATACATGACAATATTTCAACGAGTTTGTTTGAAAAGTATTTAATAAACCATATCGTTGCTTATTATTTTGTGGATGTTTTATTTTAAACATTCCCAATTTATTCCTTTATGGATAGGTCTGCATATCTTGCCCGCAAGACTATTAAACAAAAAGAACATGATGCGCACTATGGTTCACAGGCCCCGATATCATTGAAGACTCCGAGCCCCTGCTCGTTCGTCTCCCCCCAAAGATAAAAGTAACTTTTGCGGCGTAAAGGGCTTCAGCCCTGGGTAATGACTCCAACTTACTGATAGTGTTTTATGTTCAGATAATGCCCGATGACTTTGTCATGCAGCTCCACCGATTTTGAGAACGACAGTGACTTCCTGCCCAGCCTTGCCAGATGCTGCCTCAGATTCAGGTTATGCCGCTCAATGCGCTGCGTATATCGCTTGCTGATAACGTGCAGTTCTCCCTTCAGGCGTGATTCATAAAGCGGCCAGCCATCCGTCATCAATACCACGACCTCAAAGGCCGACAGCAGGCCCAGAAGACGCTCCAGCGTGGCCAACGTGCGTTCACCGAATACGTGCGCCACAACCGTCCTCCGTATCCTGTCATACGCGTAAAACAGCCAGCGCTGACGTGATTTAGCACCGACGTAGCCCCACTGTTCGTCCATTTCAGCGCAGACAATCACATCACTGCCCGGTTGTATGCGCGAGGTTACCGACTGCGGCCTGAGTTTTTTAAGTGACGTAAAACCGTGTTGAGGCCAACGCCCATAATGCGTGCACTGGCGCGACATCCGACGCCATTCATGGCCATATCAATGATTTTCTGATGCGTACCGGGTTGAGAAGCGGTGTAAGTGAACTGTAGCTGCCATGTTTTACGGCAGTGAGAGCAGAGATAGCGCTGATGTCCGGCAGTACTTTTACCGTTACGCACCACCCCGTCAGTAGCTGAACAGGAGGGACAGCTGATAGAAACAGAAGCCGCTGGAGCACCTCAAAAACACCATCATACACTAAATCAGTAAGTTGGCACCATTACCCATGTTTGAGACCCCACACAGGGTTAGACCGGTCGCCTGGTTATTTCTGAATTTTTTGATTAATTAAGGGGACTTTTTCCTCACATTAAAAGCACTCCCATTAACTCTTTGATTTAATTTAATAATCACTAAACACAGGGAAGGATGTTCCTACAAATTGCTTAGCTGCCATTGATTGAGACAGGGCCTGAAGCTTTTTCTGGCTCAAATTACGCTGCATTGCGGTGCAGAAAGTACTTCCTCAATCTGACGTGAAACATAAGTCAGAGAAAGTGATTAATGGCGCAATCACACAAGAAAATGGAAAAGGCTACGCCTCCAGATGGTGCACAGCATCTTTTTTACTGTGATTTCCTGTCGTCTCGCATGTAACTGAAAACGAACAAAAAATAATAATTATACATTAATATCAAAAAGTTATATCAATCACCCAGAAGTAACGGTGGCTTCACTTCTTCCTTGGCACACTTCCTGCATCTCGGATTATGCATTATGCATTATGCATTATGCATTATGCATAATTTCGCGTTACATACTTTAATGGCCCGGATGTGTTGTCGTCCAGGAGGAGAATGTGGTGAAAAATCGGCTTGAAATCAGGAATCTCAATCACTCATTTATCAAGACTAATGATGAAGAGATCCGCATTTTTCAGAACCTTAAATTCACAATCGGTAGGGCGGAAATCGTCGCGATTGTGGGCCGAAGTGGGGCAGGGAAAAGTACGCTTTTCAATTTGATTTCCGGACTGCTTAAACCGAGCGCGGGTAAAATTGAACTAGCTCCGCGTGAGGATGGCAGTCCAGGCAGTATTGCCTACATGCTGCAAAAGGATTTACTGCTGCCGTGGCGGACCATTTTGGAAAACGCAGTGTTAGGTATCGAACTCCAGCGCGATGTCACACCGGCAGATCGTACGCGCGCGACTGCCATGCTGGCGAGATACGGACTGGAATCCGTCGCGCATGCTTACCCTCATTCCTTATCGGGCGGAATGAAACAACGTGTCGCACTGTGTCGGACTCTGCTTGCTGATCCAACGGTGGTATTGCTCGATGAACCCTTTTCGGCACTGGATTATGAAACCCGACTCATGTTGGAAAATGATGTCCTGCATCTGACTCAAACCGAGGGGACCAGCGTCATTTTAGTTACCCATGACATTGATGAAGCCATTGCAATGAGTAACCGTATCGTTGTATTGGGAGGCCGGCCGGCAAACATCATTCTTGAAGAACACGTGGTGCTGAATGTACCGGGAAGCAATGGATTGCGAGACGCGATTACCGCACGCGGTGCCGCTGAATTTCCTCTCTACCATAAACGGATTTGGAGTGCGCTTCGTGATAATGATGTCGCTCACTCGGCCAATGCGACAGGGAACCCTATCTCATGAAGAAAAAGAGCAATGGTGCTACCGCAATTGTGACTGCCATTCTTCTGGTATTGGTGGCGTTGTGGGAGTTGGCTGCGCAGGTTGGATTAATTAATGGACAGTTATTAGGATCGCCCGTCGGCATTTTTAACTCCGCCGTTATCGGCTTTACGCAGGGGCAATTGCTTAACGATACGTGGGTAACTTTTGTTGAAACGGCGCTTGGCCTGGTTACAGGCAGCGTACTCGGTATCATCCTGGGTCTGGTTCTTTGGTTCTATCCTCGACTTTCTGACATCGTTAAACAGTTTTCAATGCTGCTAAACAGCATTCCCAAAATTGCGCTTGGTCCGCTGATCATCATCTGGTTTGGTTCGGGAATGATTTCAAAAGTCTGGCTGGCGGGTATCTCAACTTTTGCCGTCGCCATGATCTCCTCCTGTGCTGCGGCAGAAGAAGTTGATAAGGATCTGCTTAATCTTTTCCGCTCATTCAAGGCACAGAAATCAATGATTTTTAAGAAGTTGATCTTGCCGGCTTCCGTTCCCTGGATCTTCTCCATTTTTCGCATCAACATCGGTTTTGCCCTCATCGGGGCTGTTGTTGGCGAGTTCATCGCCTCTGAAAACGGGCTGGGCCACGCCGTGTTTGTCGCGGGTTCGCTGTTTGACCTCAATACAGTCTGGCTGGGTGTCATTATTTTGACGCTGATGGCTGCCGTTCTTACCTGGATTGTTCAATTAATCGAAGAGAGGGTCGTTTCATGGAAAATCGCGCAATAAAATTTATCCGTCATACGCTTGCCCCCGTGCTCGTCACCGCCAGTTTGAGTTGTTTGGCTGTGCAGCCTGCTAATGCCCAGGAGAAAGTGGTTATTTTCCAGGCATTCCAGTCCATTCAATATCTTCCTTTATATGTCGCAATGGATGAAGGGCTGTTCAGCAAGCGTGGACTGGATGTCAAAAAAGTCACCGCTGGTGGCGGCGCGCAAGGTGTCGCTGCGGTCATTGGCGGTCACGCTGATTTCTCCCTACAGGATCCCATGACAGCAGTACTGGCCAACCTTAAAGGAGCCTCTCTTGTCAATGTTGCGATGGTGGTTTCAGGCGTGCCTGTGTGGATGGTTGCGCCAAAAGATGCCCCGATTAATGACATCTCAGGTGTTAAAAGTCAGACGATTTCTTCGGCTATCCCGCCTTCGACCAGTACTTACTTACTGCAGAATTTGCTTAAAGAGCGCGGTTTAACGGACGTCAAACTCAACACCGTAGCAATTGGTACCGAAATATCGCCTGTGGCAGCGCATCGTGCCGACATCGCGACGCTCTATCAGCCGCAGGTCGAACAGGCATTATCCAATGGTTATAAGATCGTTTATGACTTTGCCAAACAATATAACGGCGTGTTCGCGTTTTCGACGATTGATACGCTGAAATCGACCGTAGAGAAACGACCAGAAATGGTGCAAAAGTTCGTCAGCGCCATCGCTGAAGCAGAGTCATTAATGCAGAAGTCACCCGATGTTGCATACCGGGTAGCTGGCACAGAGTTCACTTCGCTGGATAAGAGCGTCGTTCAGTCCGCCGTAAAACGTATGCTCGAACAAAAAATTTACCCGGCAACGCCTTCCATCTCCAAAGAAGCCTTCCAGGCAGGTCTGGATCTGCAGGTCTCTATTGGCAACATTAAACCGGGACAAGTGAGCTGGGAAGATGCCGTGGATAACCGCTTTGCTGACCAGGCGGGCAATCATTAAATTGTAGATTTGACCAACAATAGGGTTACCGATCTTTCGGTGATCCTCCATTTTTCACCTATGTGTTTATGCCTGCGGTGATCAGACTAAAACGGATGCAAAGATGACTATCTCAACCCCTAAAGAAATTCCTGCACGGCTGAGCGCTGCCATAAAGGCAGCTGACGCTATTGATAACACGCTGAAATCGTTTGTTTATCGCCCGGCAGATTATGCATCGCAATTAACACTGGCTGTAAGTGGGCCTTTGGCATGTGTACCCATCGCTATTAAAGATCTGATTGATACCGCAGATATGCCAACCACTTACGGCTCACGTACATTCGAAGATCATCAGCCGACCAGGGATGCCTGGATTGTTGCCAAACTGAGAGAGGCGGGAGCCATCATTTTTGGCAAAACGGTGACTACCGAATTTGCCTGGCGGGATGCGGGTCCGACGGTTAACCCCTGGAATACGGCGCACAGTCCAGGAGGATCGTCCAGTGGTTCTGCTGCTGCGGTTGGGGCTGGAATTGTCGATATCGCATTGGGAACCCAGACGGTGGGTTCCATTATTCGCCCTGCGTCTTATTGTGGTGCTTACGGCTACAAACCCACCTTTGGACTGATTCCAACCGACGGCGTGCATGATTTAGCCGTATCACTGGATCACCTCGGATTTATTCTCTCTGACCTCTATTGGGGAGCGGTGTGCCATGCCGTCATCGTGCGAAATGGGGCGATTACGTCGCCATCATCGCCGGAGCAGTTCGCCATCGGTGTCAAGCCCCGCAAAATTGGTGTGTATCGATCTTCGCTATGGTCATACGTAGAATCCGACGTACAGCAAAACTTCGAAGGCGTTATACGCCGGCTGAACGCACAGGGCGTGGAGTGTGTCCCGGTCGATTTCTCCGAAGATTTGCCAGCACTGAACGCGTTGACGAACAAGATTCTGGCGTATGAGGCCAACGTTGCTATCAGTAACGATATTAAAGGACGCGAAGAGCGGGTCGGTGCGTATACGCGTGACCTCATCGCTTACGGAAAAACCATTAGCCGTCAGGAATATGACGCTCTGCTTATTCAGTTGAGTGATTTACGAGCGGCACGCGACAATGCATTCACCGATCTCGATGCGATAATCACGATCACCTCACCGACAACAGCGTTGAAAGGCCTGGAGAAAACCGGTGATGCCTCTTTCTGTATGCCAGCAACCTTGCTGGGTCTACCTGCAGTGAGTGTGCCGTGCGGTATTTCCTCTGATTTTCTGCCTTATGGGCTGCAACTAATAGGGCGTGGTGACGATGATCTCGCGCTTCTCAATATTGCCCAATGGGTTAGCACCATATTGCCGACGCTGGTGGTTCCTGCGATTATTGCGTAAGCAGGCACGTCGTCTGTTGGCCCATTGCTTGCTTCTATCCCGGCAGTAATGGGCCAGCGCGTTCACGGTACAGTATCTGTAAAATGAACAGGACAAACGATATAATGCTTCAATCGTATACCTGGCGGGACGCCCCTCCTTTCAAACGCTGTTGACGCTCCGTGACAGCCATCTGACTGACATAACCGAGTTAGCCGCACATGCCAAATGCTTTCAAGACGCTGGAACAACGCGTTCTTAATCTTCTGCGAAATGACATTCTTTCCGGTAAATACCGTCCGGGTGACCGGCTTCGCCAGGATGAAGTGGCTAAGCGTTTTGATATCAGCACCACTCCCGTGCGTGAGGCGTTTCGCGGATTGCGCTCGGAAGGTTTGATTTCCATTGATGCGAATAAAGGCGTGGTCGTTAAAGGGTTGTCGATTGATGATGTCACGGAAATTTACGAGCTGCGCATCATGCTGGAACCGCTGCTGGCTAAAAAATCGGTCAGTTCGATAACGCCGGAGTCGTTGTTACTCGCAGAGCAAATCCATGATGAAATGTGCAAAGCAACCGATCCTCATAACTGGTCTTCGCTGAATCGTGATTTTCACGTCCAGCTGATGAGCAGCGAATCTCATACCCGTCTTTATGAGATGGTAAAGAATTTATTGGTAGTAGCAGAACCCTACGTCTCTCTCTCCATTTTTGTTCATCCGGAAATATTACAGACCGACAATGACGACCATTTCAACATCCTTGAGGCTTACCGACGAGGAGATGCAATGCAGGTTGAAGAGATCGTCAGGAAGCATTTAACTCACACTTTGGAAACTATTCAGGCTTCCGTCAACGAAGACAGGTTAAGCCGATTAATCTCCCCTAAACTGTAACCAGCATAAGCAGTTAAAAGGAAATGACGGATCTCAATAACCCGTCATCTAATCATTCACGGCTGGGTATCACCTTTGCTATCCTGAAGTGGTTTACTGAATTTGGCCACCTGAACAGAGGTGATATGCTCACCTCAGAACAACAGTAAGCGTACAGCGAGAACCGTATTGACGGGGATGTGTTATTCAGTTGGCAGTGT
>NZ_JBEAFZ010000044.1:0-8316 GCF_040062415.1 Klebsiella sp. GG_Kp173 | reverse complement strand
ATGCGTGATCTGATCCTTCAACTCAGCAAAAGTTCGATTTATTCAACAAAGCCGCGTATCCTGGATAAATTAAATGATGAAGGTGGGGATATAAATAAGATAACCAGCCTGAACGGAGCTTATGATCACCGCAGGGCTGAGATCTACATGAAAAAAAACTATGACAAAATACCTGCTTCCGTGTGGCATCTCATCCCAGATGAGATATGAATAATGTAATTAGACGCTGTTATTCCAGGTTTGATAAAAACGGATGATGTAGAATTCCTTTACTCATTTTTAACGAGGAATATACATGCGACGTAATGCACAAAAATGGATCCCGTTTGGATTTGATACGGATTCAAATAAAATTGTTGATATCGCCAGCGTTGAAAATGGGCTTTCGTGTAACTGTATCTGCCTCATCTGTGGGACCTCCCTGATTGCCAGGCAGGGTCAAAATAAAAAATGGCATTTTAGCCACAGCACAGAAGTAAAAGGGGTTTGTAGTGAGCTCACACTACAACATATAAAAAAATACATAAAGGTGAAAATACAGGAAAAAAAATACCTTGCTCTCCCTCATCTTCTGCAGGGTAAGGAGAAAGGGATAGTTAACCTCAAAAATCTCGCTGGTGGTGGGATTGTTTGTGGCCTTAATGCTGACCTCACAGGGATATGTAACGATACGACAATCGGGATATTTATTAATGATACGTCGAAGGATATCCAGCCCAATCCAGACCTGTTAGCGCAAACAGACCAGCTGGCGCTGGTGGAGATCGATGCCGTTCGGATTGAAAGTATCATCGCTCCATATCGTGAGAATGGGGAAGGCATAAAGATGATGGATGCGATAGAAAAGTTACTTTTCGTTTCTGAGGAAGCGAAAAAATGGATCTACCATCCTATGATGAAGAAGGTTAAACACCATACTTTACACCAGTACCGGCGTGAGCTGTCTACCAGTGGAAATCAGATCCTTGCTTTAATTCCTCATGAACTTCCGATAAGCATGAACGCCCTCCCATCCTCCCCGGCACAGCAGTGGCATCACCTTCGAGCCACGATTAACCTTCTTTGTCGCCTGAGCCGTTCTGATATCCCTCAAGGCAGTATTGCCTTTGAAGAACTGGTTTATTATATCCCCCGGCTTCTGGAAGCATCTGAATCTATCAATGTTGCCGCCTACGAACGATGGTATGACTTCTATATACGGAAAAAAGGAGAGGGTGTACTGAATGAGGCTGAAATTGAATTTTTGTCTTTTATAGTGAAAATCATTAACTGGAACTTGTCCATACATAACCTTCCCACCTTCGATAGCAAGCAGGCCTTTCGGGATTGGTTTTTGCTAAATGATCCTAACAAGTCGCTATAGATCAATCTGTTTCTGCCCCGGGTTAAACCTGGCCTCCTGTACCGCTGGATGTGTGCTGTTTGGTTAAGATTCTTTTGATGCCAGCCGGGCGTATATCACGCTGCAGCAGGTCACGGCGATTTTAATGTCGACTGTAGTCGCTGGTAGTGTCAGAGCTGGCGTGTTAACGGGGTCGGTGGAGGGGAATCATTCTCAACGCTGGCGGGTAAACGGATCCGCTGACGGTAGCTATCCTCAACGCTGGCGGGTAAGCGTGGCCGCTGACGGTGGCTATCCTCAACGCTGGCGGGTAAACGTGGCCGCTGACGGTGGCTATCCTCAACGCTGGCGGGTAAACGGGACCGCTGCCGGTAGTCATCCTCAACGCTGGCGGGTAAGCGTGGCCGCTGTCGGTGGTCACCGTCAACGCTGGCGGGTAAACGGGACCGCTGCCGGTAGTCATCCTCAACGCTGGCGGGTAAGCGTGGCCGCTGTCGGTGGTCACCGTCAACGCTGGCGGGTAAACAGGGGCGATACCAGTGACCATCCTCAACGCTGACGGGTAAGCGTGGTCGCTGCTGGTGGTCATCCTCAACGCTGGCGGGTAAACAGGGTGCTGCTGGTGTAAAGCCTCATCCCTGGAGGGTAATTACCTGGTGCGGTTTGCTGCGTTAGCTAAAAACCCGAACTCTTGAAACTACACTCTGGAGTCAGTGTGTAATGTAAATGACTGATTTTACCTAAATAACTCAGGTAACTTTTTTGTTTCGACTAAGAATGACCAGTACATAATCCCCACGATTTTTTTCTATCGTGTATTTTAAAAAACCAGCTTCATCCAGTTGCTCTAACGCTTTTTTTATCGTCGCATTCTGAGCACCTTTGTGTGAAGTCAGCTGCAACCGTTCTCTTAAGCGGTCGAATCCAATGCGATAAAAATGGTCAGGTAATTCAACTAGATAAAGATACAGTGCCTGGGCTGATTCTTTTCGAGACAGGGTCTTCAATATTTTTAAGTAAAGTCGGGTCTTCCCGTCGACACGATACAGAGTATTCAAATCCGGATTTGGCCTGATAATGACCTCATCGGTTCCCTCATCATAGTAAGAAGTAGACACCAGGCTCATGTCGATCTTTACTTTTTTCCCTTCTACTGTTGAGTTTTTGATGAACTGGAAATGGGTGTGCTGGATCCGTGTCAGTGAGTCGCTAAAACGTTTCCTTAACCTTGAATCAACTCGTTTTGTAGCAAGCCCACAACTGAAAGCAAAATCAATAAAATTGACCCTAACAGTCCCATCAGGCTCAAGAAACGTGTTGGCGAGTGTGTCCACGATCCCTAGCCAGACTTTGAAATCCGTATCCATATCAAGCCTGGGCCCAAAAATACTAATCTTTTCGTACCCCTCTCCAGCGATAGAAGAAAGACGACACAACTCAGTCGTTGCATCGATGACATGACCTCGTGCCATAGGGTCGCTGCCATCCTTGACTGTCGGAACAAAGACCCCCAATCGCAGTAGCGATTTAGGTTGAATACTCTGTTTTGAGTTAGGAACCAAATGTATAACTTCACCAGAACTTTTATCTTGCTCAGTGATAATTAGCGCTAACTGATTGTTATCATTGGCCATTTTATAAAATCCCAGATGTGGATATTTTTACCAGATTACCCGCTGGCGTTGATAAAATCTACCCTCTGGCGATGATAATTGCCCCGTTAGCGTTGATGGTATACCCTCTGGCGATGATGGTTCACCCGCCAGCAATGATAGAATACCCGCCAGCGTTGACAGAGATGGCCTGAGAGCCCCGTAGTTCAAGGCCTCACTAAAACGTTATTCTTTTATTAGTCTTTTTTGTCCTTTTCTTAGCTTTAGTTAAGCTTCCGTTATTATTCTAAGCTGTGGATAAACACCATCATCAATAGTCAACAATCCGGGCAAGACAGAATCACCAGACAGCAAGGGAGAAACTTACCAGAAGTCGTGACCTGCTCCCCGTTGATTAATACACCGTGATGTTAGTAATGTCTTCATAAGCCACATGAGGACATCCCCATGAAGAAGCGTTTTTCCGACGAACAGATCATATGTATTCTCCGCGAGGCCGAAGCCGGCGTTTCTGCCCGTGAGCTCTGCCGTAAGCACGCCATTTCCGACGCCACCTTTTACACATGGCGTAAGAAGTATGGCGGTATGGAGGTGCCTGAGGTTAAGCGCCTGAAGTCGCTTGAGGAAGAGAACGCCAGACTCAAGAAGCTGCTTGCTGAAGCCATGCTGGATAAGGAGGCGCTTCAGGTGGCTCTTGGGCGAAAGTACTGACGACAGACCAGAAGCGGGAAGCCGTGGAAGTCATGTGCGAGGCTAAGGGTCTGTCGCAACGTCGTGCCTGCAGGCTGGCAGGTCTGTCCCTGTCAACCTGCCGATATTCGGCTCAGCGTCCGGCTGCTGACGCGCAGCTGTCTCTACGCATCACAGAGCTGGCACTTGAACGCCGCCGTTTTGGTTACCGGCGTATCTGGCAGCTTCTGCGACGTGAAGGTCTTTGCGTTAACCACAAGCGGGTTTACCGCATCTATCAACTTAATGGCCTGAGTGTAAAACGCAGACGACGTCGTAAAGGGCTGGCAACAGAACGTCTGCCGCTGCTCCGCCCGATGGCGCCCAATCTGACCTGGTCAATGGATTTCGTCATGGACGCACTGGCCACAGGTCGCAGGATCAAGTGCCTGACCTGCGTGGATGATTTCACAAAGGAATGCCTGACGGTCACTGTTGCCTTCGGGATTTCAGGCGTGCAGGTCACGCGTATTCTGGACAGCATTGCGCTGTTTCGCGGCTATCCGGCTACGATAAGAACCGATCAGGGCCCGGAGTTTACCTGCCGCGCACTCGATCAGTGGGCTTTTGAGCATGGTGTGGAGCTGCGACTTATCCAGCCCGGCAAGCCAACGCAGAACGGATTTATTGAGAGTTTTAACGGACGCTTTCGTGATGAATGCCTGAATGAGCACTGGTTCAGCGATATTGTTCACGCCAGGAAGATCATTAATGACTGGCGACTGGATTATAACGAGTGTCGACCACATTCATCACTGAATTACCTGACGCCGGCTGAATTTGCAGCGGGCTGGCGAAACGGGAAATATGAAGAAAAACCAACCGACATTACTAACTGAAGGTTGTATCTAACTCTGGGGGCAGGTCAGTCGGTCAGACACTGTTTGAAACCGACCGAAGCACCGCCTGAAACCAACCCATTCTTTCTCCATACGACGCTGCAACTGTTTCAGTTCGATCGTTGTTCACTCCTCTGCCCGGCATGCAGTATGCAATGACAAACAGAATTCGTCTGGCCCGACAATAAATTCACCAGCACGCTGTTGGCTGACATTATCATGCTGCCATTTGCCGAAACTGAATCACCCGATCGTCAAGGTTCTCGACTGAGCAGATAATTCAGAGGAGGGGAGACAGGTATCGTTTGATACTCTTCAGGCAGGCACAATTTTCCGGAATGCCCGGATTAATATGTGGTAATTATGATTTTCGGGCATCAAATGTAACGACAGAGTTACCTGACTGACAGGTATTCACCTGACGGCCAAAGGCATCAACAATAACCGCAACCGTCGTCTCCGACACAGTCAAAACAGACGGAAAGGTGAGGACTGACGTCCTTCCATACCGTGTCTACTGGATGCTCTGCCATGATCCGGGAACGGGTCAGTATTGGATGCACCAGAGTCGATACCAGGAATGTCTACTGCAGGCGACAACGATCTAAATTTTACATCGAGCGTTATTCTGGCTGCGTTGTGTCTACTGTATGCGATACCCTCTGCTTCGTGATTAAAACTCAAACAATATTATCAGGACATACCGCAGTTCCTGTCTTTTGTGTCGACTACAGTAGACCAGCGGGAAAAGAGGGGTAACCTGTATACCAGAACGCAAGAGCTATAATTCAAAAGAGACAGCCACATGCACAAAATCAGATCGGTTTCCTGATTTTGGTTTAACCTGACACTTAAAGCTAATGTATGTGTACATTAGCTTTAGCTGGGGAAAAGATACGTGAGAGCTGAAACGCAAGAAGCTATGCGGATGTTTTTGGGGGGACGTTGCTACACGGCTAAACAGCTCGAAAAGGACTATCTCTCTGAAGTGGCAGGTTACAGCGACGACCGCTGGGAAGCGCCGCAAAGAGCTGCCCGGCTGGCGGCAGCGGTAAAACGCTACAAAACCTCTGAGATGCTGCGTTTTATTTTTGCCACCATCGCGTATGATCCCGACCCGGATCTGACGCCGCTTGCCGTGAGGCGGCTGTGTCAGGCCTTGTTCGGCAGAACCGGTAGCCAGTGGCTTATAGTGGAAATTTTCGGGGTGAAGGGACGGCAGCACCGCAGCGATGACAGCACTCCGGAGTCCGTTGAAAAAATGGCAACCAGATATCGTCACGCCGCAGGGCTGCACTGGGCGGCAACTCTGGCGGAAATTGAGCGGGTAAAGCGCAACTATCAGACCCAGGTTAAGGCATCCAGGAAGGGAGAAGGGTAAATAACATAAATTTAATGCTAATGTACGCATACATTAGCATTACGCTAAAGTGGCTATACCACCAGTTTTTGTATCCAGATGGCTTACTGACATGTTTCCTTGCACGGTTATTCAGGTCTGAATGCGACAGGGGCCTACTTCACAGAAGGGGATTGAGAACTGGAATGCGCTGGTCTGTTTTGCACCAGCGCTACGGGGTTTTTATACCACACACAGGTTTCAGCTGGTGGGCATCACGGCAGCTACCTGAGCTTACTGTAGTGTTTTTGCCCAGCCCGATACTGTTTTATTGCAGCCTGTTGGCAGGCTACAGAGTCAGTCGGGGCGATGTCTGGATTTTCTTTCAGTGCGTCAATTGTGGCCTGCACCATGCCCTTGTCCAAACCCCATGTGGGAGAGTAGGGATTATTGGCTTCTAAAGGGACTTTCAGTTCCAGTTCATCTCGTTTAGCACACGTTTTATTTGCCTGGTAAGTAAGGTCTGGGTCTGCAAGGATTTTAGCGGATACACCAAAACTCGCCAAAACCAGACACAGGGTGATACTTGTCGTTCGCATGTTTTATCCTTATTAATCGTCACTGATAATCAGAGTGGTCTGGGATGCTTCTTTCTCCACGCCATCCACATTCTGTGTTCTGTCCTGATGTTTCCTTCAGAAGTTACTTTATTGTGCTTCGTGGTCGGTGGAGAGGCTAAAACGCTTTCAAGCGTTTCACCAGCATCGAATCGCGCGTACAGCTTGTAATCGGCGGCATTCATGTTTGTCGGCTCACATTTGCCATGGCTCATTTTTATCATCCTTTGCGATAAGAACTTAACTCTGCCAGGTACCAGCTGCTGGCGCCATAAACGAATTTTTACTCCCGGTGGTAAATCACCTCAGGCATCGTCATCCCGGAGTTCCAGGTTTTAATACGTAGTGAAGGTCTTGCTCAATACTCGCCGGACGGAATTATTCTTCATCACCGGCAGGGGATGCAGTGCTGGTATGCACTTTATAGCAGTCCACCCGGCGGGACAATTCATGAAAGCTGGTGGGATCGGACCATCACACTCAAAACGTAAGACAACATGCCTTATAGTCCTGCAAAGCTTTTGCCCCGGAGCGCCACGCTCTGCGTGGGTCCAGATTGTGCACATTTTCGGCATATTCTTTTTTTCTTTTTTTTATTTTTTCTCTTTTTTTCGTCCGCGCGGCGGGGGCCGGGTCGGGCACGTTAAAGGTCAAGACCCTTAAGGGTATGTTGTCTTACGAACGCTCTTTTGCTACCTGGGACGCTTGCCGGCGATCAGAATCAAGAGAATGGCCATCGCCAGTTTTCCCAAATTGATCGCATACAGTAGACATCAATTCAGTGTAAGGTGCCGGTACTGGCCGGACTATTCCCCCCGGAGCTGCTGGTCGTTACGGCCATGACCTGATACCGTGGATATTGACGACATTCCGGGGGAGAGCGGGCATGGGCAAAGTCTAGGGGATTTTTGTTGGTCACCGAAAGTTTGCTGTAGACAGCGACTGTAAAAGGTATGAAGAAGAGGGCAGGGCAGGTATCATCTGCATCGCCAATAATTTGATGCATAGTCAGAAAAATGGTTAACACACCAGCGCGTACGTTACTATCATCCGCTTTCAGGATAACGGGTAGCCTTCTATCTAAACTACGCCTTGTTCCATCTGAAACAGGGCATAGACTGAGATAATCTAAGCCCCGTTGGTATTTGTATAGAGGAGATCAGGCAAAAAAGTCGCGCGCCCAGGCAATCAACTGTCGATCGCTGCCCTGGGCACCGATAACAGAGATGGCCAGTGGCCTGTCTGCACCATTCTCTAAGGGAATAGTCACCTGCGGTAGGCCAGCCAGACCCGCGACTGGCCACCAAGAACCAACTGGTGATTGGCGTCGGGGGACAAACACAAGCCGCAGTTTTAAAAGTGGCAAAACGCTTTCCGAAGGTGAAGTTCTCTATCGTGGGTGGCAATCAGGGGCAGACGATGCCCGCTAACGTAGCGGGTTATGATGTGAAGCAGGCTGAGATTGCTTTTGTCGCCGGGGCCGCTGCCGCCATGATGACCAAAACCAACAAAATCAGCTATGTCGGCGGCATGGAGATTCCCTCGATCGTTAATGCCGGTAAAGAGTTCGGCAACGGTGCTCACTATATCAATCCGAAAGTCGAGAACCTGGTGAGTTACAGCGGTGATTTTGATGATGTTTCTAAAGCCCATGAAGCGACGCTCGCCGCCATCGCCCAAGGCGCTGATATTCATTACCATATCCTTAACCTCGGTCTGCGCGGCTTAGAGGTAAGCGTTAAGTGAGCGCCGTATTGACGGTTATTTATCGGTAAGAACCATGTTCCATGGCAGCAGTTCGGCCACTTTGTTGCTGGGCCACTCCGGCAGTACGCTC
>NZ_JBEAFZ010000043.1:0-8698 GCF_040062415.1 Klebsiella sp. GG_Kp173 | reverse complement strand
GCACTGCCAACTGAATAACACATCCCCGTCAATACGGTTCTCGCTGCACGCTTACGAGAAAAGTGCCACTCTGTCGAAAAAATCCCGGTTAGGCGAGGCGTTCGCTTATGCACTGAACCAGTGGGATGCCCTGTGTTACTACTGCGATGATGGTCTGGCAGAGCCGGATAATAACGCTGCTGAGCGCGCGCTACGAGCGGTCTGTCTGGGCAAGAAAAACTACATCTTCTTCGGCAGTGATCATGGTGGTGAACGTGGTGCCCTGCTGTATGGTCTGATCGGAACGTGCAGGCTGAACGGTATCGATCCAGAGGGTTACCTTCGCCATATCCTGAGCGTATTGCCGGAGTGGCCCATCAACAAAGTGGCCGAACTGCTGCCATGGAACGTAGATCTCACCAATAAATAGCCGTCAATACGGCGCTCACTTAACGCTTACGTTCACCTGAGGTGTTTTTGTAGTTATCTGGCGTTACGTGACAGTGTTGGTCAGATACTTCCACCTCTTCAGAGTTAAAGTTTGATATATGGGAAAAAAACGCTCCCGGACGGGAGCGTAAGCCAGTGACTTCGGCGTCAAATGAGGGTCTGACAAGTGGAGCTGCGGGTTAATTCTGGGTGATCTGGCTGCGATGCTTTTCCGCCTGTTGCTGATGAATAACGGAAGACTGGCCATTATTCGCCTTCTCATGCACAACAGCGGCTTTCTCATGCTCGCTCATTTCGGAAAATGGCTTAGCAGTTTCTTGGGTGTTCTCAGGTTTGGCTTTCATCATTTTTTTATGCATTTCAGCCATGTCCTGATGGGCAGCAGAATTGCCGTTTTGCATCATTTCATGGGACATTGCGGCCTGATCGTGACCGCTCATATCCATCATTTTCATGCTCTCCCCCTGAACTGCACTTTTTTCAGCGGATGATTGCATCTGATGGGCAGGCGCCTGGGCATTATTTACCTGGTCATGCATGTTCATTGTCTCTGCAGCCCAGGCAGATGAAGCGACAGCCATCATGGCAATAAAGGATACAAGGATCTTTTTCATGGTTGGGTCTCCGGTGTTTTCATACCCGAACAATCAATGCTTATAACAGAGAAAGCATTTGATCTCAGGGCTGGTTGATCATCACGCCAGGAACCGGGCGATTGAATTATCACGCTGTCCTGATTTATGGCTGATTATAAAAAACCGCCTCTGTTTATCGCGTGACTGAACGATGACATTTTTGTCACCTTCCGGGTTTCTCCTGAATAACGGTATTAATCCATTAACAGACGCACACTGAACACAATTTCCCGCCCCTGCTGTTCTGCTGACAGCTCGCCGCCGTGAGCATGAATGATCGACCTTGTAATTGATAATCCCAGCCCCGCGCCTTCCGTGTTGTAGAACCTTGATGAGTCTGCGCGATAGAACCGGTCAAACAAACGTTCCAGATTAGCGGGAACCTGGCCGGACATCGTATTCGTAATCATCACGTTCACACAGTCACTGTCACGCTCAATGTGTATCGCTGTACAGGTGTTATCGGGAGAATACTTGATTGCATTGGAAAGCAGGTTACTGAAAGCACGTCGGAGCATATCGCTGTCTCCGGCAACAACGCCCTCTCCTTCAACCGTGATTGTCTTTCCTGTTTCGTCTGCCAGGGGCTCGAACAACTCACGTAATTCATTCAGTTCGGCTGCCAGATCCACATCATGTTTATCCAGCCGCAGCAGACCATGCTCTGAACGTGCCAGAAAAAGCATGTCACTGGTCATTCGTGACAACCTTTTCAGTTCTTCCAGGTTAGCGAATAAAATTTCGCGGTAATGCGAAACATCCCTTTCCTTAGCCAGTGCAAACTGCGTCTGCATCATCAGATTACTGACTGGTGTGCGCAGCTCATGCGCGATGTCAGACGAGAAATCTGACAGTTTCCGGAATGCCCCCTCCAGGCGATCAAACATATTATTGAACTCCTGCATGGTCTCAGAGATTTCCGGCGGAGCCAGATCGGGATTTAGACGCTGATCCAGGCTGTGTACAGTCATGGAGGAAGCCAGACTGGTCATTTCCCGTAACGGTTTCAGACCAATACGTGTGGTCAGCCAGCCCAGAAAAACAGAAATAAAGACCAGACCGATATTGAACCAGAACAGCCAGGTACTGAGTTTGTCCATAAACAGGGTGTGATACCCGGTATCCGTGGCAACCGTAATGATGACATGTTTGCTTTTACCCTGTTCCGGCGTCACGGCAACCCGCCGCGAGATACTGCGGTACACGGTGTTATTTTCTTCCGTCTGGATCATATAGTCGAGAATATCACCCGACTTATTAAGCAGGACCGCTGGAACAACAGAATTTTTGGCATAGAGTTCAACAATTTTTTCATTTTCCATGTTTTTTATAGAAATGAATAAACCATTGTGCCCTACCATCGCATCGTTTATTTTTTCTGATAATGACTTAATATCCGTTTTGTTCCGGAACGTCTCTGTTTTAAGAAACTCTTCGGTGAGCTGAAGTTTACCTGTCAGAAAATCGCGGTCCTGATTATCGAAATAGCCATTCAGGGTGCTAATCAGGATAAAACTTGATAACCACCATACCGTAAGCATCACCGCAGAAAAAATCAGGCTCAGGCGTGTGGTCAGGGAAATTTTGAACCTCACTCTTCTCTGATCTCCAGGACATATCCGGCACCGCGAACGGTATGGATCAGTTTTGGCTCAAAGTCATCATCAATTTTACTTCTCAGACGTCTCACGGCGACATCAATCACATTCGTATCACTGTCAAAATTCATGTTCCAGACCAGGGACGAGATAAGACTCCTGGGTAACACTTCTCCGGTGCGTTGCAGCAGCAACTCAAGCAGAACGTATTCTTTACCGGTGAGATGGATCTTCTTCCCCGAACGGATCACGGTCCGGCGCACCATATCAACGGTCATATCGGCGATGGTGCAGACTGTTGCGGCCTGCGAGCGTGCCCGGCGCAGTAGGGTTCTTACACGTGCAACCAGCTCCGTAAAATCAAAGGGCTTAATCAGGTAGTCATCTGCGCCAAGCTCCAGTCCTTTCACTTTGTCCCGCACGTTGTCCTTTGCGGTTAAAAACAGGACCGGTTCTTCGTGCCCGGACTCCCTCAGTGCGCTGATGATTTGCCACCCGTCGAGGAAAGGCAGCATCACGTCCAGTATTATCAAATCATACTGTCCCTTCGACGCGGCCCCAAGACCATCGCGGCCATTATTAAAGAGATCGGCCTGATAGCCTTCCTCAACCAGTCCCTGCTGCAGGTAACGACCTGTTTTTTGTTCGTCTTCAACGATTAAAATACGCTGCATGGTCAACTCGCTGATATGAAAGTAAAAATCTCACGCATGAGCTTTGGCTGTCCCCTAGCTGATCTGAGACGGAGCAAGCATTCCAAGCCACGCTACGGCGCCCAGAATGATAATCGCAACAACGAATTCTGTCAGGATGCTGTTTCGCATCAGGGCAACGCTGCGATCATAATTCCCTTCCCTGACCATAACTTCAAGCCGGGGACCCAGGTGAAACCGGTTTGCTGCAGCCAGAAGAAGCATCAGAACAAACAGAGCCGTCTTGGCAAGCAATATCCTCCCCCAGGAACTGTTGAATAAGGGAGTTAAGTTACCCTCAGCAATATACAGATAGTTGACCAGCGCACTCAGGATCAGGGCTACAACAATCACCGTTCCTGCCGTGGCAAATTTTGCCAGGGAGTCAGATATCACAATGACGCTCTGTGCATTATGCTCGTTTCTGCGCATCAGCAGGATAGCAAATGCAACCAGAGCACCTGTCCAGGCACCTGCAGCGCCGAGATGGGTCAGATCGCTCAGTAAATGGAGATAGTAATGCAGACCGTCATGCATAACGGCGTGTCCTCCCCAGGCAAGTGTAGCCAGCGCCACGCCCCCACTCATCGTCATCAGCAGGCAGGACAATACTCTCTTATTAGTGTAAAGGAACAAAGCACCGAGTGTGGTAAACAGGGCACAGAGCCTGACAATCCAGCTAATACCCACATCAGTTTCTTCTATCACCATCTCGATAACATGGATGGATAATTCTCTGAGGTCAGTTACTCCACTCATGGCATTAGATACCAGGAGCATATTAATGCCAGTAAGAATGATGCCTGTAACAACAGCAAAGGTTATAAACGACCTGAAATTAGTCAGGTTATAGGTTTCATGTCTGACACCACTTATTCCATATATCTGAAAAAATGGCAATCCAAATATTACCATCAAATCCAGATAAAGAAGAAAACGAATAACAATCATAATCAGGTCGTTCATAATATTACTTCACTGTAAAGGTGTAATTACCGGTAATAGGGTGCGTATCTGAAGAAACCGCGCGCCAGTCAACACGATAAGTGCCAGCGGGTAAAGGCTCTCGCGGAATAATGACCATCGATTTAGGGTCAGCGCCTGGCGCCACTTTTGCCGCGACCGGCATCGGAGAATGTGATGACATGCCTTTCATACCCGTCATCGTTAATTTTGCACCTGAGAATTTCACGGTCAGATTTTCCGAGAAATTAAGCTGAATCTTTTCCGGGGCCGCTACGGCTGAATCAGCCTGTGGCACAGAGCTTTTTAATTCCGGATGGGCCATAGCAGAGAAAGCAACGCCCATAACGAGGCCACCTGTAAGAATGGCTTTATTTAAAATCGACATTTTATTTACCTGTTTAGTTGAGTGTTTTATATCAGTGCGTTAAAACCAGATTCTGGCTCCCGCCAGGAATACTACCTGATGGTCTTTCTCACCTTCTCTTTTCGCCATATCGGATGTTTTCCCGTAAAGTTGATTCCAGGAAACGCCTATATAGGGTGCAAACTCACGGCGTATTTCATAGCGCAGCCGGAGCCCCAGCTCTGTGTCAGTCAGTCCCCTGCCGCGACCCCGCGATTCATCATCCTGACTGTAGAAATTCACCTCATAGGATGGCTGGAGTATGAGCCGGTTAGTCAGTAAAACGTCGTATTCTCCTCCCAGACGAAGGGCTGCTTTTCCGCCATTACTGATAAAACCCGTAATTTCAGACTCAAAATTATAGAGTGCCAGCCCCTGAAAACCGACAGCAGCCCAGGTCCGGGCAGAAGCAGGTCTGAAATCCTGCCTGACACCCGCAACCAAATCCCACCATGGGCCAACCGCATGTCCCCAGAGTAACTGCGCTTCAGCCGCCTCCGTTTCCCCATTGCTTCGTTCACCTTCACTCTTTAGCCAAATCCGATCTGTGTCGCCTCCAATCCAGCTGTTAACACTCCAGCTGAAATTGTTGGTGTTATCCGACCGTTGCCATTCCAGTTGATCCAGCAGAACCAGATAATTAATCGCACTGTCGTGAATCGCATGCCCCTGTAAATTGCCGAATGCAGCCTTCCGGTCGGCATCGGTAACAGGCGGAATTGGCGTTCTGCTCTCAGTTACAATGGGCTCCATTGACGTCATCTCAGTGAAATTCTCATCTGCTGGCATCTGCATGGCAGACATGTCGTGCCCGGCGTGGGGATCTGCAGAGACGGAGCCCGCCGCAATAGAAAGCTGTGAGGTAAACAAACCGGCGACCAGAACAGGTATGGCCTTCAAATTTCTCTTCATTCGCATCATTCCTCCACCCGGACTTCACGAAACATTCCCATTTCCATGTGATAGAGCAAATGGCAGTGATACGCCCAGCGGCCAAGCGCATCTGCTGTCACTCTGTAACTGCGTTTTGTACCAGGGGGAACATCTATTGTGTGTTTACGAACCATGAAATTACCGTTTTCATCTTCCAGATCGCTCCACATACCATGCAGGTGAATGGGGTGAGTCATCATGGTATCGTTGATCAGCGTGATCCTGAGCCGCTCACCGTATTTCAGCAGCACCGGTGCGGCATCTGAAAACTTGATTCCGTTAAATGACCAGGCAAACTTTTCCATGTGGCCGGTTAAATGCAGTTCTATGGTACGGCCAGGTTCACGTCCGTCAGGATCCTCAAAGCGGCTTTTCAAATCCGCGTACGTGAGAACCTTTCTTCCGTTATTTCGAAGACCAATACCCGGATCATTTAATTTCGGAGAGACGCTCATCGCCTGCATATCAACCAGTGGGTTATCCGTTTCTGACGCAGGATGACTTTGCATACCCGGCATTCCGGCCATCCGGGAATGATCCATACCGGCCATGCTGCTGTGATCCATGGGCGCGGAGGATGTCCCGCTATCCGGAAGGTCAGCACCGTCCATAGACATCATCTCTCCGCTGTTATCCATGCCTCCCATCTGGCTGTGGTCCATTCCTGCCATATCATGTCCCATTCCCCCCATACCCATATCTTCCATGGTCAACAGAGGACGGGGATCGAGGGGGGGAACGGCAGCACTTAACCCCTCTCTCGTGGCCAGTGTCCCTCGAGCGTAACCGGTCCTGTCCATGGATTGTGCGAAGATGGTATAGGCCTCACCCTGAGGCTCCACAATGACATCATAGGTTTCGGCAACGGCAATCCTGAATTCGTCAACGGTAACCGGGTTTACATACTGGCCATCTGCAGCCACGACCGTCATTTTCAGCCCGGGGATACGGATATCGAAATAGGTCATTGCCGAGCCGTTGATAAACCGTAAGCGTATCTTTTCACCGGGACGGAACAGTCCGGTCCAGTTTTTCAGCGGGGCCTGCCCGTTCATGAGATAGGTGTAGGTGTAGCCACTGACATCCGCGAGATCAGTCGGATTCATTTTCATTTCAGCCCACATTTTCCGATCGGCAATGGTGGCTGACAGCCCCCTGGTATTCACGTCGCGGAAAAAAGAGCCAACGGTTGGTTTATTGAAATTGTAGTAATCCGACTGTTTTTTTAATTTTTTCAGCAGGCTGTGAGGATTTTCATCGGTCCAGTCAGACAACATGACCACATGCTCACGATCGTAAGCAAACGGTTCTGGCTCCCTGGCATCGATGATAATGGCACCGTATACCCCCTCCTGTTCCTGCAGACCGGAATGGCTGTGGTACCAGTAAGTCCCGTTCTGCTTAACCTTAAAGGTGTAAACGTAGGTATCATCAGGCTCTATGCCCATAAAACTCAGCCCCGGAACACCATCCATATTGGCCGGAAGAATAATGCCGTGCCAGTGAATGGACGTCTGTTCATTAAGACGGTTTTTGACCTTCAGGGTAATGGTGTCACCTTCTTTCCAGCGAAGAACGGGCCCCGGCAGGCCTCCATTGATTGTTTTGGCCTGACGCTCACTGCCCGTGATATTGACGGCCGTTTCACCAATGGTCAGGTCAAACTGAGTACCCTGCAGGGATGCGGCAACTGGCAGGCTCAGACTGGAACGCGCATTGAAACTCCATACGCCAAGACTTCCGGCTACGCCAGAGAGGGTTAACCCCTTCAGGAAAGTTCGTCGAGACGTTTTCAACAGCATGCGCATTCCCTTATTTAAAGTATGGTTACTG
Organism: Klebsiella sp. GG_Kp173; assembly: GCF_040062415.1. Classification (NCBI taxonomy): domain Bacteria; kingdom Pseudomonadati; phylum Pseudomonadota; class Gammaproteobacteria; order Enterobacterales; family Enterobacteriaceae; genus Klebsiella; species Klebsiella sp. GG_Kp173. The sequence goes on along the minus strand of NZ_JBEAFZ010000043.1, from coordinate 1,209 downwards.
ACAGAATTCGAGAACCGATTTAAATTAAATTACTGGTTCATCCACTTACAATGAAATGAATCTAGCACACCTTAAGAAACAAATTCATTACAATCGTGTAATGTACGTGGCTGTATTACATTTACGTCATCTTCTCCACAGGTTGATTTTTTTATATATGATCATAAGGACATCTTTTATGTACCTCAGAAGGTAATTACACATGAATATATTAATCACGACCACTGCGTTTACAGCTTTATTTTGTGGGGCAGCTTTTGCTCAGTCCAGTGATATTGCCCATGAAGCACATCGATTTGTTAATAATGCCTCAGCCGTCAGTCATGTGAACTCCTCGACGCATGAAAACTTACCGGACAGGGTTAATAAAAACAACACGCCCTCATTCTCTGAAATGAATGAACATGAAAGGGCCATTGTTGCTCATTCATTTATGAACAACAGCGCGTCCTATGCGCATCAGAAAATGATTGAGGAACATAAAAAAATGCTGTCCGGCAGTGATGCAAATTCAAAGACCTCGTCTTCTTCTTTTAACGAACTGAATGCCGGAGAAAAAGCCGCTCTCGTGCATGAGCAGGTCAATAATGCCGGTGCGGAAGCACATCAGACGCAGGCAAGAAAGCTTCGCGGGCTGTATTCGACCAGGTAACTGCAGGCGGGTTAGTGCTTAGCGTCAGGTGCGCAGCAGGGCTTTACTGACGGGTTACGTAGCAGGACATGAGCCCCATATTGCTCTGCCGTAACCTGTTTCAGTCCCGTTAATCATCACCGTCGGGCTGGTCATACAGTTCCCAGAGCTTCAGGAGCAAACGGGAAACAAGATATGTTACAAAAATGACGACCATCAACGGTGCTCCCGATTAACTGACAGATGACACGCCTCCTGAAAACCCCTAGCATACGCCGCAGTGTTCATGCTAACGGCGAATTCCAGTAAATGTATTCTACCGATGTCGTAAAAGAAAATGCCTACCTTTCAGCCACCCGCTCGGGGCTGGAATCGAACGAGATCGCTACTCTTCAGCGCTCCTTGCCTTCCCGGTTTAATCTGCGGCATTTGAAAAAAAATGAATCATTAAAACTCGTACTGCAAAAGAAAGCGGGAAAATCACGTGTCGTGGCCTATAAATTTACGTCCGGTTCATTTAATTGTAAGCGTCGTCTCAGCACCGTCTGGCAGATCCTGATATTCCTGAGAGGATAGTG
>NZ_JBEAFZ010000042.1:0-9472 GCF_040062415.1 Klebsiella sp. GG_Kp173 | reverse complement strand
TGCGTGCACTGGCGCGACATCCGACGCCATTCATGGCCATATCAATGATTTTCTGGTGCGTACCGGGCTGAGAGGCGGTGTAAGTGAACTGCAGTTGCCATGTTTTACGGCAATGAGAGCAGAGATAGCGCAGATGTCCGGCAGTGCTTTTGCCGTTACGCACCACGCCTTCAGTAGCGGAGCAGGAAGGACATCTGATGGAAATGGAAGCCACGCAAGCACCTTAAAATCACCATCATACACTAAATCAGTAAGTTGGCAGCATTACCAACTTTTCCAGCTTAATGGCCTCTCGTCGGGTTGTGTGGCAACAGTGTTGCCACCGGCGGAAATCCGCCGGTTTGAATGCTTTTTTGTTCAGCAGGCGACGAGGTGCCCGTCGCCAAAATCGGTAAAGCGCTGCGGTACTCTCTGATAGCCGATGGGTTTGATCGGTTCTGGTCTTATCGGCATTGCGCTGGGGGCTCGGGGTTGCCGTCTTTGCTGAACGTCAGGTATAGGAACGGCGCTGAGCAAGTGCTGAGTATAAGGATGCTGCGGATGGTGCAACACTCGATCTCGTGGGCCGATCTCCACGAGCTGGCCGCCAAACATCACCGCTACCCGGTGGCAGATGCGCTCCACCACCGCCATATCATGGGAAATAAACAGATAGCTGAGCCGATAGCGCTGACGCAAATCTTCCAGCAGCGTCAGCACCTGCGCCTGTACTGAAACATCCAGCGCGGAAACCGATTCATCGGCGATGATCACTTTCGGGTTCAGCGCCAGCGCGCGGGCAATGCAAATGCGCTGGCGCTGGCCGCCGGAAAACTGGTGCGGATAACGCCGCATCGCTTCCGCTGGCAGGCCGACCTGCTGCAATAGCTGCGCCACCCGCTCCGTGCGCTGTACTGCGGGCATCTGCTCATGAATCAGCAGCGGCTCCCCAACCAGGTCGAAAATAGTTTTGCGCGGATTGAGCGCCGCCCAGGGATCCTGAAACACCATCTGCAAATCGCGGCGTACCGCTCTTAACGCCTCGTCCTTCAGGCCGTGCAGCTCCTGTCCGTTAAGCTGCGCGCTGCCGCTAAATGGCACCATATTCATCAGCGCTTTTGCTGTCGTCGATTTACCGCAGCCGCTTTCACCGACGATGCCCAACGTCTCGCCGGGGAAAAGATCGAAGCTGACGCCATCGACGGCATGGACTTCGCGACGCACGCGCAGGCCGTCGCCGCGCACCGGAAAGCGCACGCTGAGGTCGCGGACGCTGAGCAACGGTCGCGTCGCCTCGACCGGCGCCAGCGCGGGCGCCTGGCCCAGCACCGGTACCGCCTGCAACAGCTGGCGGGTATAAGCCGCCTGCGGCGAGGTAAACAGCGTTTTTGCCGGAGCCTGCTCCATGATTTTGCCGTGACTCATGACCAGCACATCATCGGCCATTTCTGCCACCACTCCCATATCGTGGGTGATCAACAGCAGGCTGGTGGAAAACGCCTGCTGCAGTTCGCGCATCAACTCGAGGATCTGCGCCTGAATAGTGACGTCGAGGGCCGTGGTCGGCTCATCGGCAATCAGCACCTGTGGCTGGCACAGCATTGCCATGGCGATCATCACCCGCTGGCGCATACCGCCGGAAAGCTCGTGCGGATACTGTTGCAGGCGCTTCTCCACATGACTGATTTTGACCGCGTCCAGCATCGTGCTGACCCGGCTGCGCCGTTCACGGCGGCCCAGCACTTCGTGGCGTTGCAGCGTCTCTTCCAGCTGCTGGCCCACCGTCATCAGCGGATTGAGCGAGGTCATCGGTTCCTGAAAAATCATGGCAACCGACTTGCCGCGCAGCAGCTGCATTTGCCGCTCCGGCAGGCTGAGCAAATCCTGGTTATCAAAAATAATCGCGCCGCCTGGAATCTGTGCCTCCTCCGGAAGCAAACCCATGATCGCCAGCGAAGTCAGCGATTTACCGCTGCCCGACTCGCCGGCAATACACAGAGTTTTTCCCGGCCAGAGCGCAAAGCTGACGTCATCCACCACCCGCTGTGTACCAAACTGGATCGACAGGCGCTCGACCGAGAGCAGCGGCGCCGGAAATAGGACTGCTGACATAACGCTCCTAATTAAACACGCTGTTGGGAAAATAGAACGACACCACCCAGTTAGGCCGATCGACGATTTCGCTGATGCGCAGATCGCCGCACACGGAGCAGAGCATATAGGCCTCTTCCGCCGACATCCCTTGTTCGCGGCACAGCGCATCGATGGTATAGCTTACCGCGTCGCGGGCGGCGGTCATCAGGTCAGGGCCAATGCCGGTGAAGGCGCTGTAGCCGTGCCGATCCAGATGTTGGGTCACTGGGCCAGGGGTGGCGAAACGCGGCGTTTTCAGCGGCATATCTTTAACCACTTCCAGCTTCACCACCACGTCCATCGCGCTTTCAATCGCCGTGCCGCAGACTTCACCATCGCCCTGCGCGGCGTGGGTGTCACCAATAGAAAACAACGCGCCTTCTACTTCCACCGGTAGCCATAATGTGCAGCCAGCGGCCAGATCGCGAATATCCAGATTGCCGCCCACGCGGCGCGGCGGCACCACCGAATGATGGCCCGCGGCGGCGGGAGCGACGCCGAGGGTACCGGCGAAGGGTTTCAGCGGTACGCGGCCATATCGGCCAAAGGCGCAGGGGGTTAAGCCCTGGCGGTCATATTGCCACAGCGTCAGCGCCGGATCAGAAAACTGATCGGCCAGCAGGCCGAAGCCCGGGATATTCGCAGTCCAGCCAAAGCCGCTGGGACGAAAGGATTCCAGCGTCACCTTTAGCGCATCGCCCGGCTGAGCGCCTTCCACATAGACCGGGCCACTGACCGGGTTGAGCTTATCAAACGGCAGCGTTGGGATATCCGCTGCGGTAGAACCGGCGTTGAACCAGCCGTTAGCCGCATCCAGGCAGTGAAACTCCAGTTGGCTGCCGGAAGCTACGTGCAGGACCGGGCTCAGGCTGTTATCCCAGCCGAAATGATGTTGAGCATGATGAATGGTCTTCACCAGACAATTTTGGCACATCCTGACTCTCCTTTAAGCAGCGGCGCCGTCCCGGCGCCATCAAATTATTTCAGTCCGATATAGTCGTAGTTGACTGGTACATGCACTGGATCGACATACAGCGCGTCCTCGCCCCCCATGCGTGCGGAATGTACGGTGTAGCGCTTCTCGTTGAATACCGGCACCCAGGGCGCGTCATCCATTGCAGTGATGAAGATTTTGCGCCAGGCTTCAATGCGCGCGTCCTGCTGGTCGGGTTTCACCATGCTGTCCGCCGCGGCCGCCTGCGCGTCCAGCGCTTTGTTGCAGTAGCGCGCCCAGTTCCAGCCGCCCTCTACCGCCCCGGCGCAGCCGAGGATCGGGCCATAGAAGTTGGAGGGATCCGGGAAATCGGCGATCCACGCCATGCCGCCGGACCAGACCATCGGCGCTTGGCTGGCGGAGCCGCCCGCCGCAATCACATTCGCCTGCGCCAGGGATTTGATGCTGGCGTGGATGCCCACTTTGGCCAGATCCTGCTGGATAGACTGGGCGATACGCGGCTGCGGATCGGTATTCATCACGTACAGTTCGGTAGCAAAACCGTTGGGGAAACCCGCTTCGCTGAGCAGTTGCTTCGCTTTTGCCGGGTCGTAGCTGAAACCCTGATATGCCTTGTCATAACCGGGCATGGCGGGTGGCAGTGGCTGGTTGGCCGGCGCCGCGCGTCCATTAATGATGCGCACGATGCGATCTTTGTTGACCGCCATGTTCACCGCCTGGCGGACTTTGAGATTATCGAAAGGCGGCAGCGTGGTTTTCATCGTCACGTAGCCGGTCTGCAACTGGTCGCCGGTGACCATCAGGCCCTTATAGGCCGGGTTGTTTTTAAACGACAGAAACTGTGCGGGCGGTACGCCGTCGCCGGCAATATCCACTTCGCCTTTTTCCAGCCGCAGCAGAGCGACCGAGGGATCCTGTCCCATTTCGAACTTTATGTGATCCAGCCGCGGCACGCCGGCTTTAAAGTAGTTCGGGTTTTTGCGGAAGATCAGCTCCTGGCCCAGCTTCCACTCCTGGAGCTCAAACGCGCCGCTGCCGACCGGATGCTTGCCGAAGTCGGCGCCCCATTTCTCCACCTCCTCACGGGGAACCACCGAGGCAAAGTTCAGCGCCAGCACATGCAGGAAGGTGGCGTTGGGCTCTTTCAGAGTGATTTTTACCGTATGATCGTCGACGACCTCGATACCGCTCAGGGTCGTGCTTTTACCGCTGGCCTCCTCGTCATAGCCCGCGATGGGACTGAAGAACCCGGCGCCCGGACTTTGGGTTTTCGGGTTGACTGTGCGTTCCAGAGAATATTTCACGTCCGCCGCCGTGACCTCGCGGCCGTTGTGGAATTTCACCCCTTTGCGTAGCACAAAGGTGTAGACCTTGCCGTCCTCGGAAATGGCGTAGCTCTCCGCCAGGTCGTTCACCAACTCGGTGGTGCCGGGACGATAGTCCATCAGGCCGTCGAACAGGCTTTTGATCATCGACCAGTTTTGCCAGTCATAGCCAATGGCCGGATCGAGGGTCGCCACGTCGTTCTGGTAGGTCACCACGATATCGCCGCCGGTCTTCTCGTCAGCCTGCGCGCCATAAGAGAAACAGGCCGCGGCCACCGCCATTGTCAATAACGCATTTTTCATCATCTTCCCCTGCTACTTTTTGACATCAATGCGCGGATCGACCCACGGCAGCACCAGATCCGCAATAAGGTTGCCGCCAACAATGGCAACCGCTGACACGGTGGTTACCCCGACAATCACCGGGATATCCACCTGTTGAATCGCCTGCCAGGCCAGCTGACCGATACCCGGCCAGCCAAAGACCGATTCGACTACCACCAGTCCGCCCATAAAAATGCCGATATCAATGCCTATCATCGGAATTAGCGGCAGCACGGCATTCGGCAGCACGTGACGCAGCAGTACGCGGGTTCGGCCCAGCCCTTTGGCCCGCGCGGTACGGATAAAATCCTGATGCAGCACCTCAATCATCGACGAGCGCAACATGCGTGAATACCAGCCGCTGCCGAGCAGGCCGAGGGTTAGCGCCGGTAGCGCCAGATGGCTGAAGCCGCCATAGCCTCCCATCGGGAACCAGTTGAGTACCACGGCGAAAAGATAGAGAAAAAGCATCGCGGCGATGAACTGCGGCGCCGAAACACCGATAAAGGAGAGCGCCATCAGAAGCCGGTCCGCCAGCCCGCCGCGTTTTAACGCCGCCAGGGTGCCGAGGGCGATCCCCAGTACCAACTCGCAGAGAATACCCGCCGCCATCAGCTGCAGTGACGGCCCGATACGGGCGGAAACCAGTTCACTCACTTCGCTGCGCTGAATAAACGAGCGTCCCAGATCGCCGTGCAGCAGCCCCTGCAGATAACGCCAATATTGCTGATAAAACGGCAGATCCAACCCCAACTGATGGCGGATGTTTTCGACTACTTCCGGCGTGGCACTGCGCCCGGCGATTTGGCGCGCTGGATCGGCGGGCAACATAAACAGCAGCAAATAGCAGATCAACGTAACGCCAAGCAGGATCAGCCCGGCATGCAACAGACGTTTTCCCAGAAATAGCATTAGTTTCGTCCTTTTAAGCCGGGATCGAGGGCGTCGCGCAGGGCGTCACCAGCGATATTGAAAGAGAGCGACAGCAGCACAATCGCCGCGCCGGGAAAGAACACCAGCCAGGGAGCCGAAGTAAAATAGCTCTGGCTTTCAAAGATGATGTTGCCCCAACTCGGCGTTGGCGGCTGTACCCCCACCCCGAGGAACGATAGAGTAGCTTCCAGCAGGACTGTGGTGGAGATGCCTAGTGTGGCCCAGACCAGCACCGTTGGCGCCAGATGTGGAATTAAATGCACGCCGAGAATACGCAACGTTCCGGCCCCCAGGGTGCGTTCCACGGCGATAAAGTCGCGGGCGCTAAGCGCGCTAGTTTCGGCGTAGATAACCCTGGCGATCTGCACCCAGTTCACCATGGCGATCACCAGGGACACGATCCAGACACTTGGCTGGAAAATCGCCGCCAGGGCAATCGCCAGCAGCAGTGCGGGAAACGCCATCATCAGATCGGTAAAGCGCATCAGCAGCCCTCCGATACGCCCCTGCAGATAACCTGCGCTAAGCCCTACCAGGACGCCGATCAGTACTGCAGTGCCGTTGGCGACAACACCGATGAGTAACGAAGTACGAGCTCCGTAAATTAAACGCGAGAAGAGATCGCGTCCCAGCAGATCGGTTCCCAGCCAGTAAGTGCTGTTGGGAGAAAGCGGTGCGCCTTCCAGGCTCAGTCCCTCGACAAACTGTTCATCGGGATCGAAGGGGGTGAGCCAGGGGGCAAACAGCGCGCTCATCACCACCAGGAGAATAAACAGCAGCGAGAGCAGCAGGGCTGGCCGGCGCAGAAAATATCCGACTCTATTCATTGTGCTCCCCGCTTGCCGGACGACATTCGTAGCAGCCACTTCTGCGCCACCTGTGCCACCGACTGGTTCGTACACATTGATTCCGAGCGCAGGCGAACCCATGCCTGTTGTTCATCAATACTTTCCGCTTGCATCTGGGCCGCCAGAGCTTGGGTAATCTGCGGCATTGCTGCCAGACGCTGGCGCAGTAGCATCTGTTGCTGTTGAATGTCATGCAACTGCTGACGCAGCCCCACTGCCATCATCAGGGTGGTATAGATGGCTCGCTGTGTAATAGGCTTGGTAAGGAGCGCTGTTGCCCCTAACTCCAGCGCGCGCTGTACCTGGTAAAGTCCCTCATGTGAGGTCAGCGCGATCACCGGTATTCCCGCCAGATTGATCTGGCTCAGGGTTAGCGGGCTGGCGAATGCCTCCAGTTCCACCAGTACTGCACAGGGGGTGAGAGGAGGTAAAGCTTCATCTCCGGTCAGGTGATGCCAGCGGATACCCATCCGCGTCAGGTTTTTTTCCAGCGCTTCGCGACTCCTTGCTTCACAGTCTACCAGCAGGAGCGGCTGAGCATCTAAATCCGGGGACAGCAGCGTTTTCATTTAACAATCCTCAGAGCAGGTCTGGCTGCAACCGTTCGGCTTTCACGTAGCTCGGTCGCGGAGAGATAGGGATCGGGCATAACCGGCAGCGGTTCGCGATGCAGTATCTGAAAGCAAGTTTGTTGCAACTCAGCGATGTAGCAGGGCAAACAGGCGTGGTTGTTTCGAGCCATTACTGAGCGAGCGCCCGGAGAATCAACGTCGTGCTGACGATGCAGTGCCGCCAGCACCGCACCCGGCTCGCTGTTTCCGGCCTCGCGCAGGCTATTGGCAAACAGCCTTACTGCCCGCCAGCCGCCGATATAGTAGTGGGAGATGCGCTGTGCGCCATGTTGCAGGTGCTGCCGCGCGCAAAAATCGAGATCGACGCTCTCAAAAAACGGTCCGCAGGAAAGCAAACGTACCGCCCTTAGTGGCGCGACTTCGGCGACTTCGGCTTCGGTAAAATTACAGCTGAGCACCGCTAACGTCCGCCGATCGCGAAGACAGGCCTCGTCCAGTGCGCGCAGAAACGCATAAGAGGTTTCGCCTACCAGGTTATTGAGCACAAAATCTACCTCTGTGCTGAGAATCGCCTCAATCAACTCGGTCACGTTGCTGTTTCTCAGGTGCAGATATTTTTCGCCCACCACCGTACCGCCGGAACCTTCCACTGCCTCACGGGCGATACGATTGCTTTCCCAGCCCCAGACGTAGTTAGAGCCGATCAGCCAGGAGCGATTTCCGAACATATCCAGCGCCAGCCGCAGGAGTGGCAGCAGAGTCTGGTTCGGACAACCGCCCAGATATACGACCTGCTCGCAGCTCTCGAACCCCTCGTAAGGACAGCCATACCACAGCAGCAGGTTATGCTGCTCCAGGTCCGGGATAATCTCCTTCCGACTGGCAGAGGTAATGGTTCCGAAGATATGGCGGATGCCGTGAGCGATAAAGGTGCTCACCGCTTCACTGTAGGCTGCGAGTTCACCCGCAGGGTTGATATGTCGGGCCCGCAGCTGAAAAGGATAAGCAGGATCGGCATTGATTTCCTCTAAGGCATGGCGCGCACCAAGCAGTGTGCTGTTCGCCAGGTGGCTGTAGGTACCTTCAGTGGAAAGCAAAATTCCAATATCAATAGTTTGCACGTATGTTTGCTCTCTGCATTAATAAAAAAGCCTGATTGTCCTAATAAGGACAATCAGGCTTCATTACCTGTCGATATTTAATGGATTCAAGGCTTAAGGGTTGCCCCTGCTTGCATATACCCGACATGAAAAATTCATGCCATTTTTAAAGCACAGTTAAATCAATGGATTATTTACTTTTGGAGACACTTTTGCACCAATGGGATGCGGCTTGCTCAGTTATGGTGCAATTTTCTGATGCAGTCTGGTCTCTTCAACATGAGGTGGAGTAATGCACACCTGTTTTAGTTCCACGCACTTTTTGAGAGTTCCGGTTTTTCAGCCATCAGCAGGTGATCCTCCGGCGTCAGGTTATTCAGGGATTCATGGGGACGCTCTGGATGGAAGATCCTCGTGACGAAGCCGAATTTGCCCCCGGCCACGTGCTTTTTTTCGAGCGTAACGTTGTCCATGCATTACCAACCCTTCTTGAAGAACCCGTAATATTTCTGTCATTGGCCAGCCCTCGTCGTGATCCTGAAGATATTACCTTTGTTGACCCGAAAGATGGCACTGCCAGAACCTTTATGGCCAGAAATAATGAGTCAGCATAATTTATTTCCTAGTCCATTCATATGAAAACACTGGCGGAAGAGGGCTATGCACCGAGGTAAAGGGAGGCAATCCGTCGTCAGACGGTGTACTGTACACCGAAGAACAAAACCAGGCCCGTCAGCGCGAAGGGGCTGGCTTTGTTCAAGCGAGAATACCGCGCAATGTATTAATCAGTGCAGGCTCACGTTCAATGAGACACAGCAGTTTCAGAAGCCACTCGATGTCGGGGGTAATATCACACGAAAAGCGACGTTGCTTCAGCGCCGTCGCCAGCCACCTGGTGAGAAAGAGATTTTACTGTACTGGCGACACTATATCGCCGTTCTTCCTACCTAATGCCAGCGCAACCAGCTCGCACCACGCCAGATGGGCCGATTTTTCCTTCAGATTCACTACGAACGTTTTCCTTTATTTTTCGAGAACCTGAATGTATCTTAACCGGAAGCAGAAAGGATTCGGAACCGTTCACCCTGAATTGAATACACAGCCTGGACTGACGAGCAAGTTCTCTGAATGCCGCTTTGCGGCATGGAGGCGCCAGCAGCAGTTGAGTACAACTCTGATAGTGAGTGGCGCCGTTGCCCGGCGCAGCCGGCTACTGTGTTGACAGGTTCTGCCTCACCGACCCCCTCCCTTGTATCTAACAGTTTGTGGTGATTAGCTACCACCACTGAAGCAGAGTGAGCCG
>NZ_JBEAFZ010000041.1:0-9587 GCF_040062415.1 Klebsiella sp. GG_Kp173 | reverse complement strand
ACCGTGGCCCCAGGCTGAAAACCTAAACGACGATGCAGGTGGGACCGTGGTCCCAGGCTGAAACCTAAACGACGATGCAGGTGGGACCGTGGTCCCAGGCTGGGAGCCTAAACGACGATACAGGTGGGACCGTGGCCCCAGGCTGAAAACCTAAACGACGATGCAGGTGGGACCGTGGTCCCAGGCTGAAACCTAAACGACGATGCAGGTGGGACCGTGGTCCCAGGCTGGGAGCCTAAACGACGATACAGGTGGGACCGTGGCCCCAGGCTGAAAACCTAAACGACGATGCAGGTGGGACCGTGGTCCCATAGAGAGTATTCAGGCCAGTTATTTTTTCTGGCCTGTGAGAAAGGAAATGAAGTAAAGGGAGATAACCGTAGACTAAAGCGTGTCCGCATCAAACTCCTAGTTTCTCAAGCTCCTTAAGAATGGCTTCTATTTTCTCTATACACTCCGCAGGAATGCGGGACCTATCCAGGTTAAGCACCATTTTATCGCCCTTGTACAATGCTGTTGCCCCTGGAGCAAACTGATGACGTGAGCTCAGATTAACTCTTGATGCGGAAGATTGTTTCAGTACGGATGTTAAAAGACTAATGACCTCTTCAGCTTCGAAGATTAGTCCCGCTTTCTTCTGATCGTGGAGAGTCTCAGCCTGCTGCTTCAGTAATTCTTCTTTATCTGCAAAAGCCTTCTGAAGGGCTTCACCTGACCGGGCAGACAGTTCTCCAGGATGTGCAAACAGGGCAACAACGGATTTAGGCAGTTTGGCCGTATTGATACAGCGGGTAATGATCTTACGAGAGATGTTTTCCGCATCGGCAAGTGCAGAAATATTTCCAGCAAACTCATTCTGCAGCCGGCTTGTATAACGCAGACCACGTTCATAAGCACTCGTCGGCCGATAATCGTTACCCAGTCGGGACAATGCTGCCATCTGCTCATCGTCCAGTTCACCAACCAGAATGCGATAATCACTTTCCGTCAGGATTGCGGCTTTACGGCGACGGCTGCCGTCTGCAATTTCAATGACATCGGAAACCCGGCGGCCGAAAGCTGGAGTCTGCTGACCAGTCAGTAAAAATGAAGGAATGAGATCATCCAGAGCATCTTCGGTAAGTAGTTCCTGATCGCGCTCATTGCCTGACCATACGCGTGAAGCGCTCTCAACAGAGTCTCCCCGGAGCACTTCAAGGGTAAATTTTACTTCCCGTCCACATACCGGAAGAGAGATGGCATTACCGCGGGCCATAGCACCCACGCGCGCAATTAATGAATCCACCATCGGCGCAGCCGGCGCCGGTGATGAGGTATCTTCAGTCGATTGAGTATGTGTGGTATGTCTTGGAATGACAGGGGCACGCTTCATTATCTAATCTCCCAGCGTGGTTTAATCAGACGATCAAAAATCTCATCGCAAACAGGCTCCCAGATAGAGAGGGCATTACGCCAGGCACCTGTTGAAGAACGTTGATCGATAGCCTGTTCAAAAACGGTTCTCATACGGATCTGACCTTTACCGACTTCATCCGTTTCGCGCACAACATTTTTAAGGACCATGCTTCCCCAGGCATCCCGAATTTGTTCTTCCATCCACGGGGACTGCGAGCCGTTATTATTACTGTATTTGGTAAGCAGAATACGGACATCTGGCTCGAAGCCTTTAAGATCCACGTTCTTAAGCAGGTCACGAAGCATATCGAAAAACTGCAGTGCGGAGGTGTAGTCGAACAGCTCTGCCGGAGTAGGGACAATCAATACATCAGCAGCGCATACAACATTTATCGTACCGATACCAAGGTTGGGTGCACTGTCGATAACAATCACGTCATAATCATGAGCGACCGTTTCAATGGCCAGACGGAGCATCAGGTGCGGGTCAGCAGGTAATTTGCCTTCGTCAAATTTCCCCATCAGCTCAGTTTCAATGCGGTGCAGTGCCAGACAGGACGGGATGATATCAAGGCCAGGCCAGCAGGTGGGCTTTATAGCGTAGCTGGCATCATCCTTTTCCCCAAGATAAAAGGGCAGGAGAGTGTCCTCAGCATGAATATGAAGATCGGGCACCCATCCGTGATACATAGAAGCCGTTCCCTGTGGGTCATTGCCTTCAACGAGAAGAACACGGAGTCCTTTCAGGGCTAGGTCCTGAGCTAGGTGAACAGAAACGGAGGTTTTGTAAACCCCCCCTTTATGAGCCGCAACCCCGATCACCGGAGGGAAAGCATCTTCTGCACGCCGCAGTCGGGTACCGAACACATCCCGCATATGATTGATTTGTTCGATGGTATAACCAACACGTTGTTCAACTCTGCCACGGGTTTCCATATCAGGGTGAGGTAACCGGCCGGCTTTCTCTGCATCCCTGATTGCCTGAGAAGAAACGCCAACCAGATCCGCCGCTTCACCAATTCTCCAGCGGCGGGTGATCTTCCTTGCTTCCGGACTGTCGTCATTAAACTGCGCAATGGCGATAGCCTTCGTCATCTCATGTCCAGCAGTAATGCACTGGTTAAGTATATCCATCAGTCCCATTCTGAGCATCCTTTAATCATCACTTTGCATCATTTTATTAAATCTTGGAATTATTTGCAAAGCAACAATAAAATCGCAAAGTCATCTGAAAATTGCAAAGCTGACTGTAATGAAAGCTGTAAACCGGAGAAGAGAGGCTCAATCACATACCGCAGTCAATATTTCTCACTGCCGCTCGCCGCAGTAAGCGATCTCACGCAGTGAGGAAGTGGAAAAGCACAGAGACTGCACAAAGCACGAACGCTACGATGCCGGATACTTCTCCGGATTAGTCTATCTTCATGAAGTTGACTGTGATATGTGAAAAATTGACTATGGTATGAAACTAAAAGCCGAGGGCTGGTCAACAACAAAAGAAGATTCTACATATCGCAGTCAATATTTAATGTTAAATCAGGGAGAGTTACTCATGCGGCATTCAGATTACCCTTGCAGAACCCTGAATGTGGTGGGGTAGATCTGGCTGGGGATTAACGTTATTCATTGCTTCGATCCAGTAATTGATCCCAAAGAGATCATATTGAGATCCTAAAGAGATCCCCGGATCGCTGCAGCAGGCGCTGTAACTGGCTTGAACGTCATACTGGATCGACTGTGGAATGTAAAAAGTTGACTGCTGTATGCGAAATCTAATACTGTGATATGCAACGGTATTTACTGAGGTATGTATATCCGTTGACTGCGATACGTATAACGACATTCTTTTGTGGATAACCGTTGAGGATCAAGATGACGAGCGAAAATAACAGCTTACCTCTCAATCTTCAGGAAGTGGACAAGACAACCGGCGAAGTTGTTAAGCTGGATGTCAACAGTACCAGTACTGTGCAGCCGGTAGCGCTCATGAGGCTCGGTCTCTTCGTTCCAACCCTGAAATCAACCTCCAGGAGTAAGGCAAACCGTAAAAACGTCACAGATGCCACTGAGGAGCTCGTACAGCTGTCCATCGCCAAAAGCGAAGGGTACACCGACGTTAAGATCACCGGTTCGCGTCTTGATATGGACACGGATTTTAAAGTCTGGCTCGGGATCATTCGCTCGATGTCTGAGTATGGGGTAAAAAGTGACACTCTGGAACTGTCGTTCGTTGAATTCGTTAAGATGTGTGGATTTGACTCACGGCGCTCAAACAAGAAAATGCGGGATCGCATCAGCAATTCCCTGTTTAAACTCGCCTCGGTTACCCTGAAGTTCCAGAGCGAGACCAAAGGATGGACCACCCATCTGGTGCAGTCAGCCTATTATGACATCAACGAGGATATCGTGGAGATCAAGGCTGAACCCAAGCTCTTTGAGCTTTACCATATGGACAGGCGGGTCCTGCTTCGGCTGAAAGCCATTGACGCCCTGCAGCGGAAGGAATCTGCCCAGGCGCTGTATACCTACATCGAGAGCCTTCCCCAGAATCCCGCACCTATCTCCATGAAACGTATGCGGGACCGGCTGAATCTTACCTCAAATGTCTATACGCAGAACCATACGGTCCGAAAGGCTATGGAGCAACTTCGGGATATCGGCTATCTGGATTACACCGAGTTTAAACGTGGCCGGGCGACTTACTTTAGCGTTCATTATCGCAATCCCAAACTCATCAGCGGGACGGTGAAGGTACCGCGCAAGGAGGAAGAAGAGAAGGCGCCGGAGCAGAATTATGACGAAGTCATCAAGGCACTGAAGGCTGCAGGCATCGATCCGCAGAAACTTGCTGAAGCGCTATCGGCGATGAAGCCGGAAAATTGACTGCGATATGCATTACCATGACTGCCGTATGCATACGCAATTAGTTATTGACTGTGAGGTGCATCACGCATACTACAGTCAATATTCGCTCTCCTTCCTGCAGGTAAAGATCGGACAATATTGACTGCGGTATGTCATTTATGGCCAGAATATGCTGATATTGACTGAAGCATGCAAGTTTGACGAGGGTGTTACCCGACCAATTGAGAGCTCTCCACGTGACTGCATCCCACAGTCAATATTTCAGTAAATCCCCGGTGCGCACTGAATGAAGCCACTCAGCAGAGCGTTGATTCCGGCATTGCCATACAAGAGCTGCTAAAACCAGTCCTCCGAAGTTCGTTAATCCTATCGTACCCTCAGCCAGCTTCGCACTGATATCTGCAATCATGAAGAGGAAACCTGATGGCTGTCAGAAATGGCCCGGGACGCAGTCACCGACGATATACTGAATAACGACCTGGCTTACCCGGTTGGAAAGGCCCTCAGGTATATCCCCTGTAACTTGCTGATATCCGGATCGCAGTAAGTTTTATTGTCTGCGGTATGAAGATGTCAGCTGGTCACCAGAGGACCGGGGCTCCTTAATACGAATGATGTCATGGTGCAATGAGAAGGTGAGGGGACACGGGATGCGGTATGAATATTTCTCTCCAGACCCGGACGGAATGATGCCCGGGTCATACTGGATAAGCGTAACGCTTCTGCAGCCGGCACGGTGAGAGACTCAGAAGCGACTGACTGACTCTGCCTCGTCTGGAATGCGTTTGTCTTTATCTCCTTCACTAAGTGGCAAAGCCCCGGCCGCCTGCCCGACAATCTCAGCCGGCCGGTGGCAGGGAGCGAAGGATCTCCGCGGCATCTCGACCGTCAGCGGTAAAGGGAACGGCCAGGGTGGCAGCCATGTCCAGCGCAAATACCCGGGTATAGACTTCCATCGAGCGCGGATCCTTATGCCCGGCCAGCGCCAGGATGACCTTCCTAAGCTGCCGGTGATAAAGCATGTGCATGATATAGCTGTGCCGGAAGGTATGCGGCGTCACGGCGATCGAAAAATGCACGCCATCAGCTTCAGCCCGCTTCACCGCCTGTTTCAGCCAGTTGCGCATTGTCTCATCCGTGACCGGCCATAACGGCTCCCGCCGGCGGGGCGGGTGGTGACCATCCAGCTTTCCATCTGACGCACAAAACTGCCATCCGTCAGCGGCACCAGGCGCACTTCATCTTTTGGCGGCAGCCCGCGGCGCGCCCGCACTTTCTCCGAAAGCACCCTAACAAAAGGGCGCAGACCATCCAGGTCGAAGGATTCCGGGGTGAGCGTCCGGGCTTCACCGATACGGCTCCCGGTATTCCACATGGTGGCGAACAACATGTGGTGACGCTGGTCCGGCATATACCAGAGGAGGGCGCTCACTTCCGGCGCCAGGAGGTAAGCCGGCGTGGCACCTGTTGAGGTGGCCATCCGCCGGAGTGCCACCGCGGTCGCAAAATCAACGCCCGGGGCGGATCGGCAGCAGGGAGACGCGATCTGGTGAATTCTGCAGGGGAATGATGCTGTTCATGAGTTATTTTTCACGTAGCGCACAACGGGTTTGGATACAGCTATTCTGGCCTGAAGCGGCTGATCCTGCCATGACAATAAATCGCAGCGCGCGGATCCTTTTGTTGTCTTATCCCACATTATTGCGGGTAAAACCAAATGCGTAAAGGATCCTTTTGCGGTTAAGATCTATGTTTAAGCCAGTTATGACGCGGCCTGCAGGCACTTTCGTCGTTTTTGGGAGAAATGGGGTAATGCCAGGACAAACAGCTATGTTGACACTGGCATTAATGGAGACGAGAAACGGCTACCTTCCAGATGCGATCGGCAGGAATGATCTTTAACATGTTCCGTCTGTGGTTGTGTAAGGGCAGCCAGTACGGCAGTGACGACTGGCACCGCTTCTGCGGGCCAATAACCTGGCACCGAGCTTGAGCCGGCGTGGCAACTGCCAGGATAATGCGGTGGCCGAATTGTTCTTCAGTTCACTGAAAAAAGAACGCATTAGTAAGAGAACATACCAAACCGGGATCTGGCCCGGGCGGATGTCTTCGATTACATTGAAGTGTTCTACAATCGGACCCGGCGCCACAGTCATCCCGGCGGCGTCAGTCCGGAGGCCTTCGAACAGGCCTCGTCGTGAGGACAGAATTTGTCTACAGGCATGGGGTCAGTCCATAGTTACATCTAATGTATCCTATGAACCGAGCGTATTTTCCCCATTAAGGGAAGTATCTTTTTTTGAAATTCCCGTAAAACGGGAATGATAAGATAGAAAAGTTACTTTTGTAGTTGAGCATTTGCATTAAGACGCATGCACGTTAGAACCGCGTCAGATGGGACCCCTGGATTTCGGGCCAGTATGACGGACAAGAGGAAAAGACCTAAGCGAAGGCAAGCGGCAGGATCAATAATAATTTTATGTATAAAATTAATGTCTCTCTCGTCTTTGTTGATAGCTACAACTCCCCCCTCCATCATTGCTGTGGATTTACCATCAAAAGTAACTTTTACGTTTTTGTAGACTTGCTTATTATGGTGCTTTGTTTTTTTATGTTTCAGAACAGCCTCATGAGTAAGGCGAAGAAACGCCATACACAAGGTGATCACTTCATCATCACTCAGCTTTGTTGAAAAGGCCTTTTGACCAGTCCAGTCAAAACTTCCCGGCTTCGATACTAAAGGCCCCGCAAGGATAAGATTCACACTGCCATTTGTCTCAGAAAAATTGAGCTCAAGTGCTGTCTTACCGGAATTAAATACCTTTTCATTTCGGTAAGGTTGATGCTGTGGTACATCGTTATTTATATTTTCCACCAAATATGTCCTTCACCTTCGTTGATTAAATTCTTCACCAGACCAATGTAGGTATACCCTCTAGGTTGCTTCATCGCAAAAATATAAGCACTGGTCTCTAGCATTAGATAGTCTCCCGAGGGAGCACCAGGAGGAACCTCTGTAGAGCTAAGGCTTTTAGTGTGCTCCTTTTTAACTTTGACCCTGGCCCAAATTCAGTGCAGTGCTAAATCAGAGAGCTTCGTCTTTCCGGAGACTTCGGATGAATTCAGCCGGAGTCATGTCATTTAATGATGAATGCGTTCTCTCATGATTATATTCCCTGCGCCAGTTGTCGAGTTTGTCCTGCGCATCTTCCAGCGACAGGAACCAGTGAATGTTCAGGCATTCATCCCGCAGACTGCCGTTAAATGATTCAATAAACGGGTTATCCGTTGGTTTTCCGGGGCGGGAGAAGTCCATTGTAACACCGTGCTCATACGCCCATTTATCCAGACTTTTCGAGATAAACTCGCTGCCGTTATCTGTCTGAATACGTACCGGCAGGCGCTTGCCCGGCACCCGCAACCTTTCCATCACACCGACCACATCCTCACCTTTCAGCGACTTTCCGGCATGGATCGCCACACACTCCCGACTAAAATTATCCACTACAGTCAGCGCCCGGAAACGTCGTCCGTTAAACAGGTTATCCGACACGAAATCCATACTCCAGCACTGATCGACTCCGGTCAGGACCGGACGTTGCTGACGATGTGCTGCACTGACATGCCTGCGGGGGCGCTTTCTGCGCAGGTTGAGGCCTTCCAGACAGTAAATCCTGTGTGTTTTCTTGTGGTTAACAGGCCAGCCTTCCCGCCGCAGCTGAATATGAATACGCGGGCAACCGTAGCGGATCCGGGTTTCCGCTATTTCCCGGATACGCAGGGTTATCGCCCGATCATCCCGCCAGCTCTGCCAGTGGTAAACGGTTCTGCTCTGCATCAGCAGTTCGCATCCCCGCCGGACACTGATACGGTAAGCCTCCCGCAGAAAATGCACCGCCTGACGCTTCTGAGCCGGCCTCAGAACAGTACCTCCTGCAGCATCTCCTTGTCCAGACTCAGGTCTGCCACCAGTTTCTTCAGCCGCTGATTTTCATCCTCCAGTTGCCGCAGGCGGCGCAGTTTTGTCACGCCCATGCCGCCAAACTTTTTCTTCCAGTTAATGGGATGGACTACCTCCTCCCGCTGCGGTTAACTGTACGAAATGTGCTCACCAGGAGAATCACCATGAATATCGTATTTCTGGGTATTGATCTGGCTAAAAATGTTTTTCAGCTCTGTGGGTTAAACCAGGCCGGCAAACCGGTTTATACGAAACGAACTGGCCGAAAAGAATTGCTCCAGACGCTGGCAAATATTCCTGCATGTCTGATTGGGATCGAAGCGTCCACCGGGGCATTTTACTGGCAGCGTGAGTTTGAGAAACTGGGGCACAAAGTAAAGGTCATCAGTCCTCAGTATGTAAAACCCTTTGTCCGCGGGCAAAAAAATGATGGTAATGATGCACAGGCCATCGCAGTGGCTCTAATGCAACCGACAATGCAGTTCGTGCCACCAAAAAGCCCCGAACAGCAGGATATCCAGGCTTTACACCGGGCAAGGCAGCGTATTGTCAATCACCGCACTGCTACAGTCTGTCAAATAAGAGGGCTGTTACTTGACCGGGGGATCCCCATTGGCAGTGCTGTCTCCAGAGTTCGCCGGGCTATTCCTCTTATCCTTGAAGATGCAGAAAACGGTCTAAGTTCCCGTATGCGCAGAACAATTGCCGAGCTCTATGAGCTCTTTAACGATCTCGGGCGTCGGATCCATTTTTTTGATAAGGAAATTGAAACAGTATTCAGGCAATCAGAAGCCTGTCAGCGTATCGCCAGAGTTAAAGGCATTGGCCCTAAAACGGCCACGGCCGTTGTTGCTGCTATTGGCAAAGGAACTGAATTTAAGAATGGCCGCCACTTTGCTGCATGGCTGGGTCTGGTTCCACGCCAGCATTCGAGTGGTGACAGACAGGTGCTGATGAATATGACGAAAAAAGGCGACAAGCATCTGCGGACACTTTTTATTCATGGTGCCCGCGCTGTCGTCAGGGTTGCCACGAATAACAATGATGGCCATATGAATCAGTGGGTTAACCAGTTAAAGGAACGGCGCGGATTTAATAAAACGACCGTGGCGGTCGCTAACAAAAACGCGCGAATAATCTGGTCGATGCTGAGAAATGAGACCGAGTATCAGGTAGTGTGAAATTAATCCCCTGCCAGAAAAAGTTGCAGCGTACTGAGAAATGGTGACAGGTTGCACCTGCACAATCGGAACCTGATTTTTATACTGGCCTCAGAGGCCGTCCAGTTGTTGAGGCGATTGTGTGCGAATTACGGCTTTGTTGAATAAATCAGATTTCGGGTAAGTCTCCCCCGTAGCGGGTTGTG